>QHCA01000315.1 GCA_003244095.1 Pseudonocardiales bacterium
CCTCGCCGGCACCAAGCTGATCGGGATCGGCTGGAACGGCATGACCGCCTTCGACGGCAGCAAGGACTTCACCGGGGACGGGCACCCGGACCTGTTGGCCCGGACGCCCGCGGGCGCCCTCGTGCTCTACCGCGGCAACGGTCTCACCCTCGGCAGCCCGTCGGTGATCGGCGTCGGCTGGACCGGCATGTCGGCCCTGAGTTGAGCGGCCGGACCCCGCCTCAGCGCCTCTTCATCGAACGACGTGCGGCATCAGCGCCCCCGGCGGGATGACGCCGAGCCGGCCGGCCTGGTAGTCCTCCACGGCCTGCATCAGTTCCTGCCGGGTGTTCATCACGAACGGCCCGTAGGTCGCGACCGGCTCGCGGATGGGCCGGCCACCCAGGAGTAGGACGTCGAGTGCGGGTGTCCGGGCATCCTGCGTCGCGTCGGCCCGTAACGTGAAGGCGTCACCGGACCCGAGGACGGCAAGCTGTCCCGCACCGAGCGGCACCCGATCGGGCCCGATGGTCCCGGCTCCGCTGAGTACGTAGACCAGGGCGTTGAACTCCTTCGGCCAGGGCAGAACCAGCTCGGCACCCGCGGCGAGTGTGGCGTGCGCGAGGGTGATCGCGGTGTGGGTCGAGCCCGGACCGCAATGACCGGCCAGGTCGCCCGCGATCAGGCGGACCAACGCGCCGCCGTCGGGCGAGGACAGCAGCGTGACGTCGTCACCCTCGAGGTTCTGGTACGCCGGCGTCAGCATCTTGTCGCGGCCGGGCAGGTTGACCCACAGCTGGAACCCGTGGAACAGCCCGCCGGAGACGACGAGGTCCTCCGGCGGTGTCTCGATGTGCAGGATCCCGCGGCCGGCGGTCATCCACTGCGTCGCGCCGTTGGTGATCAGGCCACCGCCGCCTTGCGAGTCCTGGTGCTGGAACCGCCCGTCGATCATGTAGGTGACGGTCTCGAAGCCCCGGTGAGGGTGCCAGTTGGTGCCCTTGGGCTCGCCCGGTGCGTACTCGACCTCACCCATCTGATCCATGTGGATGAACGGGTCGAGGTCGCTCAACTGGACGCCGGCGAAGGCCCGGCGCACCGGGAAGCCCTCGCCCTCGAACGCTCGGGGAGCGGTGGTCACGGAGCGGACGGGACGCTCGATGTCGGTCAGCCCGGGTGCGGTGATGCGCGGCAGGGTTGCGGTGTCGGCAACGACGGCAGGCATAGCAGCCTCCTCAAGACCTAGGGTAGTTGATCCTTCAACTAAGTGCAACACGCGGGCGGCCGCCACTCTTCCGTCACCCGGCGGCGGGCACCTGGGCCGACGTGGCCGCCGGGCATGTCGTCACAGCGACGCGAGCAGCCGGTCGACGTCGAGCAGGTGGTGCCGCGCTTCGTGCACTGAATGCCGGCCGACCCACTCAAGCGTGCGCACCTCCGTCGTCGGCCATGGGTAGACGCCGGTCCGCAGCCACTGGTCAGGGGCGAGGCGCTCGAGGGCACCGGCCAGCGCCTCGGCGGCGTCCCCGATGGCCGCGGTGACGGCACCCGGCTCCTGCTCGTTGTAGCGCTGTTCGCTGACCCGCTCGGCACGGCGCATCGACACGAAGGTCGGCTGGTCCTCCCGCAGCGCGAGGGCGATGCGCTCCCGCTGGACGACGAGGACGTCGTGGATGTGGCAGGCGTACTCCAAGGCCGACCACGACCCCAGCCGTGGGTGGGCGCGCAACTCATCGGCCCCCGCCGCGCGCAGTCTGGTGGCATATTCCACGGCGTGCCAGCGCAGGCTCGGCGCGATCTCGCCGGTCGCCAGGCTGTCGTACCGGAAGTCACACTCTTGGCAGCTGTTCACGTCCGGCAGGATGTCACGGATGGCGACTGCGGGCGGACCGGTGCTGACATTCGCCTCGGCACAGGAGTGGACGGCCTGGCTGGCCGAGGAGCACCGATCCTCGGACGGGCTGTGGCTGAAGCTCGCCAAGAAGGGCACCGGCATCGCCTCCGTGACCTACGCCGAGGCCCTCGACGTGGCGTTGTGCTACGGCTGGATAGACGGGCAGAAGGGCAGTGCCGAGGAGGGCTACTGGCTGCAGCGCTTCACCCCCCGCCGGCCGCGTAGCAAGTGGTCCAAGGTCAACTGCGCCAAGGCGGCCGCGCTGATCGAGGCCGGCCGGATGCAGCCCGCCGGCCTGCTCGAGGTCGAGCGCGCCAAGGTCGACGGCCGGTGGGATGCCGCCTACGCGCCGCAGAGCACAGCCACGGTCCCCGACGACCTCCAGCAGGCGCTGTCGGCCAACGCGGTGGCGGCCGACTTCTTCGCGACCCTCAACAGCACCAACCGGTACGCGATCCTCTTCCGTATCCACGATGCCAAGCGGGCGGAGACCCGGGCCCGGCGCATCGCGAAGTTCGTGGAAATGCTCGCACGCGGCGAGACGCTGTACCCCTGACGGCACTACAACCATCGACCTATCGCGGCTTGAACCAGCCTCCGCCGAGAGTAGTGAGAGCACGCCGGAAGCACCGGCGGCGACCCGGAGGACATCATGAGCAAGCGCCTGTGGACCATGGCCCTGGCTGTCCCGCTCACTGCGGCCACCGTGTTGGCGGTGGCCCCGGCGGCATCGGCAAGTGGCGGCAACGTTGACAGCGGCGGCGTCCGTACCAGCGGTGGATGCTCTGGCGCCACGACCTGGAAGATGAAGGCCAAGAGCGACAACGGCCGGCTCGAGGGCGAGCTGGAGATCGACAGCAACCGGGTCGGGCAGACGTGGGCGGTCAACATGAAGGACAACGGCAGCACCGTCTTCACCGGCAACCGGTTGACGAAGGCGCCGAGCGGCTCGTTCACGGTGCACCAGCTCACGGCGAACCGCGCCGGCGTCGACCACTTCGTGGGCACGGCCCGCAACGCGGCGAGCGGAGAGACCTGCACCGCCAGAGTCAACATCTGACCCAGGAACGACTCACTTATATGCAGGGCGGTCGAGGCCCCGTACCGCCGGCAACCCGCCGGTCGTGCGGGGCCTCTGCGCTGCCCGCGGGGCCCGGTGGCGAGCGGTCATCGCGCCCCGCTCGATGCTCGCTCGACTATTCCTCGGGCAGGTGCTCCTGGGCCCACATGGCGGCGGAAGTCCGGTCACCGACGCCGATGTGCCGGAACACGCTGCCCAGGTGGACCTTGACGGTGTGCTCGCTGATCCCCAGTGCGCGGCCGATCTGCTTGTTGGCCATCCCCTTGGCGACGAGCCGGAGCACCTGCCGCTCTCGGTCGCTCAGCGCGTCGCCGGGATCCTTGCGCAGCGAAGGCAGCAGGCCACGGGCCACCCGCGGATCGAGCGGTGCGTGGCCCGCGGCGGCGGCCCGGATCCCGGCCAGCAGGTCCCGCGGGTCGCTGTCCTTGAGCAGGTATCCCACGGCGCCGGCGGACAGTGCGTCGGCCACTCGGGCCTGGTCGGTGAACGACGTGAGCACGACCACGGCGAGGTCGGGCCACTCGGCAAGGAGCGCCCGCGTGGCGGCCACGCCGTCCATGTTCGGCATCGACAGGTCCATGAGGACGACCTCCGGGCTCGTCCGGCCGGCGACCTCGATCGCCTCGACGCCGTCGGCGGCCGTACCGACGACCTCCAGGTCCTCGGCGCCCTCGATCAGCGAGGCCAGCCCTGCCCTGACGAGCTGGTGGTCATCCACGAGCAGTACCCGCGTCATGCGACCGGCACCTCCAGCCGCCACTTTGTGCCCGCACCTGGGGCGGTCGCCACGCGCAGGGTCGCGCCGGACTGGCTGGCCAGATCGGGCAGCAGCCGCAACCCGAAGTGGCCCTCTTGCGCCACATCGCGGGCGGCGTCCAGATCGAAGCCGAGCCCGTCGTCCTCGACCTGCAGGATCACCGTGTCGCCCTCGGCGGCCAGCCGCAGGTCGACCGCACGGGCTGCCGCATGCCGGGTGACGTTGCGCAGGCACTCCTGAGCGACCCGGAAGATCAGTCGCTCCCCGCGGGCGTCGAGGCCGAGCGCGACCGCGGAGTCGGGAAAGTCGAGCCGTACGTCGATGTCGCGGGACCGCGCGGCGGCCGCCAGATCGGTCAACGCGGCGACCAGGCCGGCCGCCCGCAGGCTCGGCGGGTAGATGTCGACGAGCAGGGAGCGCAGACCCCCGATGCTGGTCCGGACGGTGCCGGCGGCGCCCCGGATCCGTTCGGCCAACTGGGGCTGGCCCAAAGAGTCGGCTTGATCGGCCGCGGCCGTGACGGCGAAGGAGGTCGCGGCCAGCTCCTGCACGACGCCGTCGTGCAGGGTCCCGGCGATGCGCTGGCGTTCCTCGGTGGAGGCGTCGACGGCATGCTGCAGCAACTGCTCGCGCTGCCGCTGGCCGCGCCGCAACCGGTCCAGCAGTGCCCAGAGGACGGGCAGCAGGAGGACGACCAGCAGCAGCAGGCTCGACACCATGATTCCGGCGAAGCCGCGCCACAGCTGCGTCGTGCGCTCGGCGACGGCCTGAAAGCGGGTGTAGGTCTCGAAGAGCAGAGCCTGTCCGGTCGGTGTCCACACCGGCCGGTAGACCTCCAGCAGCTTGCCCTGCCCGCGTTCGTACTGGTTCTCCGGTCGCTGCAGCTCGGTGACCTCAGCCTGCGTGGTCGGCGTGGTCAGCGCGCCACGCTCCTCGGCACCCAAGGAAAAGGTCGTGCCGATCAGGCGGCGCTCGTCGGAGTAGACGATGCGGCCCTGTGGGGTCCACAGCTTGACCCGCACGACGGAATGCCCGAGGACCTGCTTGCGGACGACCTTGTCGAGTGCGGCCAGCGCCACATCCGGCGTCGCCGAGAGCAGCGCGTCGTCCAGCACAGGCTGCACAACGGCGTCGGCCAGCAGGTCGGTGGCCTGGGTGGCGCCGTTGACGGCCTCCCGCTCGGCGGTCCGCCGGGCCAGGATCACGCTGCCACCGGCCACGAGACTGATCACCAGCAGGGCCACCAGCCCTACCTGGAGCATCACCCGGGTGCCGCTGATCTCCCGCTTGCCAGGTGGATCCGGGTTGCCTGACGCAAGTGTGGTCCACGCAGCCTCGGGCCGCGGCTCGGAGAATGGGGGGGTTATCTCCAGAGCCGCGGCCGAGGTCTCATCTGCCATAGGGCAAACGTTATCCGGGCTGGTGCTCAGTTGTGCCCGGGAGCGGCATCCCCGCCACCGGACTTGCCACTGCCGCCACCCTTGCCGGCGCCGCCACCGTTGCCGCCGCTCACCCCGCCGCCGCTCACGCCGCCCCGGTCGTCGCCGGGCTGGACGTGGCTGGTCTGACCACCCTTGTCGTCGCCCGGCTCGGCGTGGCGGGACGGGCGTGCTGAAGGGGAGGCGTCGTCGCTGCCGCTGCCTTTGTGCTGCGAATTGTGCTGCGAGTCGGGCCGCGTGTCGGCGACCCGGACCGGCTGTGCCCCACTCGGGATGCGGACGGGGACCCGGTGACTGAGCGCCGGGTTGGCGGTGAGCCCGATCACCGCCGGGATGGCCGCCAGGGCGGCCGCTGCGGCCAGGAGTGCAAGGCGCTTCATGGTTTCCTCTTTTTTGCATGCTGAAGTGCGTTCAGGTGGTTGACGTACACCACCTTTGTCGTCCATCGCAGGTCCCAATCGCAATCAGACATCGGTACTAGAACCATGGCCCTGCGCCGTCCGAGCGGCCGTGACAGCATGGCCGCTGTGCGTTCAGACGGCCCACATCCGGCTTCGTCGCTGGCGCCGGTCTTCGACCGCGCCTGGGCCGAGCTCGCTCCCATCGGCCGCGACCCGCTGACCGGCGGCTACGACCGCAGCGCGTGGACAACCGTCGACGGTGAGCTCCGGGCCTGGTTCCGCGCGCAGGCCGGCACCCGCGGCCTGCGCGTCGAAGCCGACCGCAACGGCAACCAGTGGGCCTGGTGGGGCACCCCGGGGCCCGGCGCCATCGTCACCGGCAGCCACCTCGACAGTGTGCCGGGCGGAGGCGCGTACGACGGGCCGCTCGGCGTGGTGTCGGCCTTCCTGGCCATCGACGACCTCCGGGAGCGTGGGATCACGCCGGTACGGCCGATCGCCGTCGTGCAGTTCGCCGACGAGGAGGGTGCCCGGTTCGGCGTCTCGTGCGTCGGCAGCCGTCTGATGACCGGTCTCCTGACACCCGACGGGGCCCGCGGGCTGCGCGATGCCGACGGGATCACGGTGGCCGAGGCCATGGATGCCGCCGGAGTCCCGCCCGAGCGGATCGGCCGCGACGACATGGCGCTGGCCCGGATCGGCGCCTTCGTCGAGCTGCACATCGAGCAGGGGCGGGCACTGGCCGACCTGGCCGCTCCGATCGCGATCGCCAGCGGGATCTGGCCGCACGGCCGGTGGCGTCTGACGTTCCACGGGACGGCCGACCATGCCGGGACCACCCGGCTGGCTGACCGCCACGACCCGATGCTGCCCTTCGCGGCGACCGTGCTGGCCGCCCGCCGGGAGGCCGAGCGGGCCGGGGGGCTGGCGACATTCGGCAAGGTGGTGGCCTCCCCCGGGGCGGCCAACGCGATCGGGTCCGGGGTCGAGGCGTGGCTGGACGCCCGGGCGCCCGACGAGGGCGCTCTGGCCGGGCTGGTACAGGCGATCGTGGCCGCGGCGCACGAGGAGGGGGCGCCGCACGGGGTGTGCGTCGCGGTCGTCGGCGAGTCGCACACGGCCGCGGTGACCTTCGACGGGCCGCTGCGCATCCGCCTGCAGGCGCTGCTCGGGGATGCGCCGGTCCTCGCGACCGGTGCCGGGCACGACGCAGGGATCCTCGCCGGTGCGGTGCCCAGCGCCATGCTCTTCGTACGCAATCCGACCGGCGTGAGCCACAGCCCGGCCGAGCATGCCGATCGCGCCGACTGCCTGGCGGGCGTGCTCGCGCTGGCCGACCTGCTGGCGAACCTCGCGTGCTGACCCGGTGGTACGCCGACCTGGCCTGGCTCGGCGGCGAACAGGCGAGGGCCGGCGTGCTCATCGAGACCGACGGCGACCGGATCCGGTCGGTGAGCCCGGGCGCCGCCCGGCCGCCGGACGCCGTCCACCTCGCCGGCCTCGCCCTGCCCGGCCTGGCAAACGCCCACTCGCACGCCTTCCACCGGGCGCTGCGGGGACGCACGCAGGGCGGCGCCGGCACGTTCTGGTCCTGGCGCGAGCAGATGTATGCGATCAGCGAGCGGCTCGACCCGGATACCTACTACTCCCTGGCGCGGGCGACTTACGCGGAGATGGCGCTGGCCGGAGTCACCTGCGTCGGGGAGTTCCACTACCTGCATCACGGCCCGGGTGGGGCGCCGTACGCCGACCCGAACGCCATGGGCCTTGCCCTGACGGCGGCCGCGGCCGATGCCGGGATCCGGATCACGCTGCTCGACACCTGCTATCTCGCCGGCGGCTTCGGGGCCGAGTTGGCCGGGCCGCAACTGCGCTTCGGTGACAGGTCGGCCGACGCATGGGCCGAGCGGGCGGCACTGCTGGCCCCCGGCCCGCGGGCGCGGGTAGGTGCGGCGATCCACTCCGTCCGCGCCGTGCCGCCCGGGGCGCTGGGCGTCGTGGCGGGGTGGGCCGCCGAGCGGGACACGCCGCTGCACATGCACCTGTCCGAGCAACCCGCGGAGAACGCCGCCTGCCGCTCGGCCCACGGATGCACGCCGACCGAGTTGCTGTCCCGGCACGGCGCTCTCGGGCCTCACTCGACGGCGGTGCACGCGACCCACCTCGGCGTCGCCGACGTGTCGCTGCTGGCCGCGGCCGGCACGGCCGTGTGCCTGTGCCCCACGACCGAGCGCGACCTGGCCGACGGTATCGGCCCCGCGCGGGCGCTGGGTGCGGCCGGCGTGCCGTTGTGTCTCGGCAGCGACAGCCACGCGATGATCGACCTGCTGGAGGAGGCCCGCGCCGTCGAGCTCGACGAGCGGCTGGCCAGCCGGACGCGCGGACACTGGCGGGCAGACGAGCTGTTGTCGGCCGCTTGCGCCGCTGGGCACGCGGCGCTCGGCTGGCCGGACGCCGGACGGATAGCGGCCGGCGCGCTGGCGGACTTCGTCACCGTCGACCTCGCGAGTGTCCGGACAGCCGGCGCCGATATGACTACCGCCGTGCAGGCGGCGGTCTTCGCCGCCTGCGCCGCCGACATCCGCGACGTGGTCGTCGGTGGGCGGCGCATCGTCGCAAACGGGCGGCACACGATGATCGCCGACGTCGCCGCCGAGCTGGGCGCCGCGATCTTGACTGTCGGAAAACCGGCAAACGCCTGACCTCGCGACCTCCTCCGCTGCAGGATGGTCGGCGGAGGTGGGTGCGATGGACGAGGCAGAGGGTCCGGGCGCGCTGCTGGCCAGCCTGCGCCAAGGCGGCCAGGGGTTGCCCGCGACGCGCGCTGTGCACGGCATGCACGGGGGCCACGACGTGCACGGGGCGCTCGACCACGGTGCGCCCGGGACAGCGACCAGCGTCCGCGAGACCACGCACGACGGGCACCGGATCCGTATCGAGACCACGTACACGATCACGATCGACGGCAAGCCGCTCGAAGGCCACCTGGAGGTGCTCGACAACGGATCGGTGCACTACCACGGGCTGCCCAACTACGCGGTGCCGTCGGCCGTCGATCTCGTCCGGCTGGTCATCGACCACTTCGGCACCGAGCCCCCCGGCGTCGACGAGCTGGGAGAGCGGCACCCATGACCGTCACGCGGCAGAACATCCTGATGTCGGCGGCCGCCCGCGACCGCTTCCTCGACGGCGTCGTGGCGCTGGCGCAGGAGGACGCCGGGATGACGACGTCGGACGTCAACGGCTTCCTGGCCGACAGCGTCCCGGGCTACCGCATCCACGGCAAGGTCCAGCCGCTGACCACCTGGGACCTGTTCGTCCTGTGGCATCACCTCACGATGAGCCTGCCGACCACGCCGAGCCGGCCACTGCGCAACCTCGCCCACGGCGGCCCGGTGTTCTGCCCGTGGCACCGGATGTTCCTGCTGCGCATGGAGGAGCAGTTGCAGCGGGTGACGGGCGATGCGAGTACGGCGCTGCCGTACTGGGACTGGGCCATCGACGGCGGGCGGCATCCGGCCGACCAGCCGAGTGCGCCGCTGTGGCAGGCCGACGCCCTCGGCGGGTCCTCCGGCGACGTGGTCAGCGGCAGGCTCGCCGGGCTGCAGGTCCGGCTGGAGGGGTACGGCTCGCAGCTGTGGTCGGTCGACCCGCGGCCGTTGCGGCGAAACGCGACCACCGACATCGCGACGCTGCCGACCGCCGGTGATGTCCGGTGGGCACTCGGAGAGGGGGCCGACGTCGACTTCGACCGGTCGCAGTGGGATGCCGCCTCCGACGCCTTCCGCAACCGGCTCGAAGGCTGGCTCGACCCGGCGCCTGTCGGCGGCCGGCTGTCGCCGCAGCTGCACAACCGGGTACACGTCTGGGTCGGCGGCGACATGTCGCCCGGCAGCTCACCCAACGATCCGGTGTTCTACCTCAACCATTGCAACGTCGACCGGATCTGGGAGGCGTGGATGGGGTGGCACGGCCGTTCGTACCGGCCGGTCGCCGGTGACCCGGCCGCGCCGGACGGACACAAGCTCGACGACCCCCTCGTCGCCCTGCTCGGCGCCTCGCTCAAGCCGTCGGATGTGCTGGACTCGACGGCGAAGTACCGCTACGACGACCTGAACGTCGGCTGACATCGGCTGGACTGCTCGCTGATCATGGCTCTTGCCCCGGGCAAACCGAACATATCGCGTCGACAGGGCAGGCAAGCGTCATGATCAACACGGGAGGTGGCCGTCCGAGCCTGGGTCAGGCGAGGCGCAGCGGGACGACGTTGCCCTGCTCTGCGGACACCGGTGGGCGCTCGGCGTCCAGCGCCGCCCTGATCGCATCGGCGGGTACGGGCGGGCAGAGGTAACGGCCCTGGGCGCCGTCGCAGCCCATCTTCGCGACGGCCCGGTAGTGCTCTTCGCTCTCGACCCCCTCGGCGATCACCCGCAACCCGAAGCTGTGCGCCAACTCGGTCGTGGCGCGAACGATCGCCGCGTTGCCGGGGCTCTCGAGCATCGTCGAGATGAACGACTGGTCGACTTTGACCTCGTGCACAGGGACCCGGGAGAGGAAGGTCAGCGAGGAGTACCCCGTACCGAAGTCGTCGACCGACAGGCGCGCCCCCAGATCGCGGAGCCCGTCGAGCACCGTCTCGACGATGTCCAGCTCGCTCATCGCGACCGTCTCGGTGATCTCGAGCACCAGCCGCTCGCCGGGCACGCCGTACTGCGCGAGCAGTGCCTTGACATCGCGTGGCAGGTCGGGGTCGAGCAGGTTGCGGGTGGACAGGTTGACCGCGACGGGCATCGCCGAGCCGTGCCTGGCCCACTCGGCGCACGCGGCCAGCGCCAGCCGGATGACGTGCAGGGTGAACTGCCGCACCAGCCCGGAGTGCTCCACGACCGACATGAAGTCGGCCGGGAGCAGCAGGCCGCGGCGCGGGTGCTGCCAGCGGACGAGGGCCTCGGCCCCCATGGCCCTGCCGGTGAGCAGTTCGATCTTGGGCTGGTAGTGCAGCAGCAACTGGCCGGCGTCGAGTGCGTTGCGGAGCTCGTCGATCATGACCAGCTTGTCGACGTTGCCACCGTCGCGGGCCACGTCGTAGCGCTCGACGCAGGCGCCGGTCGCCTTGGCCTGGTACATGGCGACGTCGGCGCAGCGCAGCAGCTCTGACATGTCGGTCGCGTCGGCGGGCGCGCAGGCGACGCCGATGCTGCCCTCGACCGGCAACCTCAGACCGGCGACCACGACCGGGGCACTCAGGTCGCGCAGGATGTCGGCGGCCACCGTGGTCGCCGCCTCCGGATCACGAATGTCGGTCAGCAACAGCCCGAACTCGTCGCCGCCGAGGCGGGCGGCACGGTCGCCCCGGCGTACCGAGGCGCCGAGTCGGGCGGCGACCGCCTGCAACAGCTGGTCACCGGCATCGTGGCCGAGGGTGTCGTTGATCTCCTTGAAATGGTCGAGGTCGAGCAGCAGCAGGGCGACGAACTGCCCCTTGGTCCCCGCTTCGGCGAGCGCCGCGCTGCCGTGCTCGAACAGCGCCGCCCGGTTGGACAGGCCGGTGAGGGAGTCGTGCGCGGCCTCGTAGGCCTTGTTCTTGGCCAGCGCCCTGGTGGTCTCGTGCAGGCGCGCGTTGTTGAGCGCCGCGCTCAGCGCCGAGGCGAACGTGCTGAGGGTTGCCCGCTCCCGGTCGGTGAGCGTGACGGTGCCCCGGAAGCACAGCCGCAACTCGCCGATGGCAGTCGGCCCGTCCTCCAGCGGGGTACGAAGGACCACGTCGGAGGCCTGCTGCGGTGGCTGGCCGCCCTCCTCGCTGCCGAGCTTGAGGTGCGAGCCGTCAGGGCGGTAGACATCGACCTCGACGTCGTCGGCGCGGAAGAGTTCGAGGGCGCCGACGATGGCACTGCGGGCCACCTCGGTCTCGTCGAGGCGTCCCAGGGCGCGTGTCGCCGCGGCGAGTTGCTCCCACATGATCCGCTCGCTGTGGACACGCAGCCGGTAGTCGTACGCCGAGCGCAGGGCGTACAGGATCGGCGGAACGCTGACCAGGAGGCGCGCATCCCAGTAGTAGATCGCCACGATGCCGAGGGCGGCCGCGATCTGGCCCGCGCAGACGAGCAACTGCAGCCCGGCGCCGTCAAGGACCACGGCCCGCAGCCGGATGCCTTGGGAGAGCGCCACGGCGGCCGAGACGCCGACATCAGTGACGGCGGAGAACGCCACGACGGCCACGATCGCGGCCACCACGCCCCGGACGCTTGCCAGGTCGAGCGGTGCAGAGGCCGACCTGCCGGCGATGACGGTTGCCACCACAGCCGCCAGGGCTACGGCCAGGGTCGTAAGCGCGGCGTTGAAGACCGCCTTCGCCGGTGGAGCGCGACGAATCACCTGCGTGATCGCAAAGGCGATCACGGTGCACACGATCAACCATGCTGGCGACAGGAGGGCCAGCCCGACGACCAGCGCAGCCTCCCCCCACGCGAACGTGATTCCGTTGCTTCCCCAGCGCACCGAAACCGTGAACAGGCCGCCGCCGACGAACAGCGCGGAATACAGCAGCAGCCGCCCGGAAGTCGGGGAGGTCGCTCCGATCAGCGACCACGAGGCAGCAAGCACCACCACTGCCGCGGCAGCGGTCACGGACACGATCAATACGCTCAGCCGCTGGCCGCGCAGCACTCCCAGCACGTTCGCTCCGCCCGCTTCCGACCAGCACAAGGCATGACCGAGGTAGCCATGCCGGGCACCATCTTGCCGTGCTCCGGGGCCAAAAGACGAGTCTTTGATGACACCCGGTGCCCGCGATGCCAGGGCGAAGTGGACGACGGTGGCCTGACTAGCGGAAACAGCCGCGGAATCCTCGTGATCCGCGACCGGCGTCAGGTGAAGGAATGCCGATCCTGTTAGCTCCAGATCTTCTGCAACGACATGGTGGAGTCACCCCCTCCCGTCACCTGCGGAGGCAGCATCGCACCGCCCTATACCAGACTAATCGACGCACGTCGATAGCGCGGCATCATGCG
Source organism: Pseudonocardiales bacterium (assembly GCA_003244095.1). Classification (GTDB taxonomy): domain Bacteria; phylum Actinomycetota; class Actinomycetes; order Mycobacteriales; family QHCA01; genus QHCA01. Next base: position 12,562 of record QHCA01000315.1, read on the forward strand.
GGGCCGGCATGCCGTTGGCCAATCGGCCTAACCGGCCGGCACGGGTGCCCCACTCACGGCGAGCCGGCCGGGGCGCAAGGGCGCGGCTGCGAGCAACAGTGCAACCACGACTCCGGCAGCACCGGCTCCTGCGATCACTAAGGACGGCTGACTGAACTGCGCCAGGGCGCCGCCGGCCAACAGCGCTACCCCCTGGAACACCGACATACCAGAGGCCACCAATCCGAAGGCCTGCCCACGCTGGTGCGACGGAACAGCAGCGACGAAGGCGGCGTTGGCCGGCAGGTTGTAGGCGCTGCCGATGCCGGAGACAGCGAGCAGCACCGTCGCCCAAACGAGCCCGGGCTTGGCGACGAATCCGAGCAGCGGCACGCAGGACAGCACCGCCAGCGGGCCCATGAGTTGCAGCCGTCGAGGCGGAGTGAACAGGCGGCTCACGACCACCGCGCCGAGCACGGTCCCGGCAGGGTTCGCGGCCAGCAGCAGCCCCGCGGTCGCCGCACCACCACCCAGGCTCGCGGCATAGGGGACGGCAAGGCCCTCAGGCACGACGTAGAAAGCACACAACCAGGCAAGGCAGACCAGCGCCCGCAGCCGGGGTTGACCGAAGACCAGCCGGGTTCCGGCCATCGTGCCGGCAAGCAGGGAAACCCTCCCGGACTCCTCGTCCTGGTCGATGCCACGCTTGCGTACCCCCAGCCTCAGCACGACCGCGGAGAGCAGGAACGTCGCAGCGTCGACACCGAGGGCACCGTGAGTGCCCAAGACGGCGACCACCGTGCCACCCACGCCGAGGCCGAAGACCTGGCCCAACTCGTTGGTGATGTTGCTGACCGCCGAGCCCATGACGTACAGGTCGCCGGGCAGCACGTCGGGCAGCGTCGCCGACCGAGCTGCGCTGAATGGGGACGCCAACAACTCCGTCACGAACAGCAACGCCGCGAGTACCAGGATCGGCACGTGAGAGATGACCATCAGGGCGACGAGGGCAGCGCGGAGCAGGTCGCAGAGCACCATGACCGTCCGCCGTGGATAGCGGTCAGCCAGGCCGGCGAGAATCGGGCCGCCGATCACCGGTGGCAGGAAGCTGACCGCAAAGATCGTCGCGGTCAGGAACGTCGAACCGGTGCGGTGGAAAACCAGCACCGACAGCGCTATCCGGGCGAGGTAATCGCCGACGATGGAGAAGATTTGCGCCACCCACAACGCCCGGAACTCCGAGACCGCGAAGGTCTCGCGATAGGTGGCCTGTGCCTGACTCATCCGACTCCCCGACCGTCGCGATGCCCGTCTGCCACGTGTCAATCAGTCTATTCGCTCAGTCGGGCCCTATCGGACATGGATTCCCGCCCAGCCTCCGATTCACCCCTCCGAGGGGGTCCCGATGTGGACACAGAGTGCGAGACTGACCACACCCTGACAGTCGGCTCTGGAGTGCCCATGTCCGCGTACACCGCCACCGATGCCCCCAACGCCGCCGCCCTGGCCGAGACCGCGCAAGCGATGACAGCCCCCGGCAGCGGCATCCTGGCCGCCGACGAGAGCAACGCGACGATGAACTCCCGGCTGGCCAAGGTGGGTCTCGACGGGACGCCAGAGGTACGGATGGCCTACCGGCAGACCCTCTTGGAGACCCCTGACCTCGGCGACTACATCAGCGGCGTCATCCTGTTCGACGAGACGATCCGGCAGACGGCGACCACCGGCACCTCCTTCATCCAGCTCGTCAAGGACGCCCGGATCATCCCCGGTATCAAGGTGGACACCGGCGCGAAACCGCTCAGCAATTCCCACCACGAGAAGGTCACCGAAGGCCTCGACGGGCTGGCCGACCGCCTCAAGGAGTACGCCGACATGGGCGCCCGCTTCGCCAAGTGGCGCGCGGTGATCAACATCGGCGACGGGCTGCCTTCGGCCAAGGCGCTGCACGTCAACGCCCACGCCCTCGCGCGGTACGCCGCCCTCTGCCAGGCTGCCGGCATCGTGCCGATCGTCGAGCCCGAGGTGCTGATGACCGGCGACCACGGCATCGAGCGGGCCGAGGAGGTGACGACGGCCGCGCTGCGCGCCGTGTTCGACGAGCTGGCCAAGCAGGACGTGCTGTTCGAAGGCATGGTGCTCAAGCCGAACATGGTCGTGCCCGGCGACACCGCCCCCGACCAGGCCTCCGTGGAGCAGGTCGCCGGGGCGACGCTGCGGGTGCTCTACCGCACCGTGCCTGCCGCCGTGGCCGGCATCGCCTTCCTCTCCGGTGGCCAGAGCGACGACGCGGCAACCGACCACCTGCAGGCCATGAATGCCGGCCGGACCCACCCCTGGTCGCTGACCTTCTCCTACGGCCGCGCGCTCATCGCCTCGGCCCTGGAGACCTGGCGCGGCGATGCGGCCAACGCCGCGGCCGCCCAGGCCGTGCTGCACGAGCGGGCCAAGGCCAATGCCGCCGCCTCAGCGGGTAGGTACAAGAAGGAGTCCGTGCCGGCCTAGAAGTCGAAGCCGCCGGGCCGGCCGTTGCGGTCGGCAAGCAGGCCGGCCAGGGTCGAGATGGCGATCTCGGCTGGCGACTTGGAGCCGATGTTGAGGCCGATCGGCCGGTGCACCCGGCCGATGTCGGCCTCGGGGAGGCCGAGCGCGCCGAGCGCGGCCACGTGCGGCGCGGTGTGCCGCGGGCTGCCCATGACGCCGACCCACCGCGTGGGGTGCGCCAGCACGTCGGCCAGCAAGGCACCCAGCTCCGGCCGGTCGTGATCGGTGACCACCACGTCGACCGACGGGCCGAGGACCTCGGCGGTCACGGCGGCCAACAGGTCGTGCGGTCCGCGTACGTGTGCGCGCCGCGACGGGTCGGGCTCGACCAGCGCCGTGTGGTAGCCGGCCTCGTGAGCGAAGTGCAACAAGGAAGTAGCCACCGGGGAGTCGAACACCGCGACCAGCGTGCGCCCGTCGGCGGCCGGCGTCAGGTCGCCATGGGCCATCGCGCAGGCCGGATCGGCGGTGTGATCGTGTGGCACAGCCGCAACGTTAGTCGCTCACGGGGACCTCGACCCGGCTGCCGGCCATCTGTTTGCTGTCCCACACGGGGCCGAAGGCAGCGATGCCAGGGAGGGTCCATGAACGCCGACACCCGCCTGGACACGGCCACCGGCGATGGCAGGAGGCTCAGCCGCGAGCTCAACGTCTAAGGGGCCATCGGCATCCCCATCGCCCTCATGGCGCCGTCGATGGCGGCCAACATCAACCCGCAGGGCACCGGAAAGTCGCGGGTAGGGCGGTGCCGGCCCTTGAGGAACATCGGAACCGAAAGTCACGCCAAGCCCTCGTGACCGTCCCGCCGGGTAGGTCGTTTTGGGTAGGTTTCGACGGTGCCGGTGGAGTTTCTGACCGATGAGCAGGCGGCGGCCTACGGGCGTTTCGTCGAGACGCCTTCGCGCGTTTACCTGGATCGGCTGTGCTTCCTCGACGATGACGGCCGCACGCTGATCGCGGGTCGCCGTGGAGATGTCTCGCGGCTAGGTTTCGCACTTCAGCTGGTCACGGTCAGGTCGCTGGGCCTGTGTCTGCCTGACCCGCTGGCTGTGCCGATCTCGGTGCTGGATTCTGTCGCCGAGCAGCTGCAGATCGCCGACCCGTCGTGCGTGAAGGGTTACCTGGAGCGGCGCAGCACCCAGTTCGAGCATGCGAGCGAGATCGCCCGGGCGAGCGGCTACGGGGATTTCGCCAGCGTCGAGGGCGAGCTGCGCCGCTGGCTAAGCGATCTGGCGTGGACCACTGGGGACGGATGGCGGCGAAGGCTCCGGCACTGGCCCGACATGACGATCTCCGGCGCTCGGCGACGTTGTTGGCGACGGCCCGGCGCAGCTTCACTACCCGGCCCGGATCAGCACTACGCACCCTGCACATACAGGAGGGCGACGACCCAAGGAACTCGTCGAGGCACGCATGACCTCGCGGCGCACCATCATCATTGCGACTGCGTGGGAGATGGCATCGAATGCCACCCACCCGCTGCACTCGGGGTCGCTGATGCCGCGCAGCTTGCGGTTACGGACCGTCCAGTCATCGAAGGCGAAGTCGAAATCGTGACGCCCGTCCTGGCCTGCTTCAGCGATGCTCATGTCGATCGACCCGTTTCGGGGTGTCAGCGCACGGCGGAGCGTGCCGTGGGCGCCAGCCGGAGCCGCTGTAGCGGCCCTGCGGCGAGCGGGTCCAGGCCGGCGACCGCGGCGTGGTAGGCCGGGTCGTCAACGAATGCGGCAGCTGAAGCGCGATCGCCGAACAGGGTCGGCGTGACCGCGACGTGCTCGCCCTCGCGTACCGGCAAGTCCGGGAATGTGTTGGCCGCGTGCAGCGTGGCCAACGCCGGTAACGGGCAGCCACCGGCGTCGCGCAGCAGCGGAGCGAGCACCTGGCGGTAGCGGTGCAGATACGCCCTGGTGTCCCGCTGCGCGAGCGGGCACACCTCCACGAGAAGCAGGCTGGCCGGCACCGTGCCGATGCCGGTGGGCGGGCGAGCCTCCACCGTGCTGTCGAAACCGGCGCCCGGCTCGGCCGGCTCGAGCAGCAGCACATCATCGGAGTCGAGCAGCATCGCGTTGGCCGCCTGGCGGTGCTCGGCCCACACCGGGCCGCCGTAGAAGGCCTGCAGCGCGTCCCGGCGGGTCTGCATGTCGGCAAAGCCACGGATCCAGACGAACACGTCGGGCCGATCCAGATCGCGGAACTGGCCCACCACCCGCATCCCGGCCGCCTCCTGCGTCTCTACCAATGCGGCGTCGACCAGCGCCACGAAGGCATCGCGAACATGCGGACGCAGGGTGTATTGGCGCAACTCGAACACCTGGCAACCCGCTGCAGAGATCATGACGCGCACCGTAACGGCCGACACCGACAACGTCAGCCGAAAAGGGGGTTCGGCCCGCGGGCCGGCAGGGCTCTAGCGCTGATGGCCGGCTGCCTTCCTTCTCGGGGTGGTGCCGTTGGCTCCCAGCCGAGGCCGCGCTCGTCGCGGACCTGTGCCATTGGCCGCTGCCACCGCCGCGCGAGTGTGCGCAGCGCCCGCTCCCAGCGCGCCTTGCTTACAACCTCGGCAATCTCCAGCGCGTACAAGATGCGACAGGGCGTGATAAGGGCATGGCGCTGCCCCCAGGCGACGGTGTCGATATCGATCCAGGAGGCGAGGTCGTCAAGAAGTGTCGGTAGTGATGCAGCCGCTTCGCGGCGCGGCAGGTCCGCGGGCACGACCGGTATGAACGACCCCGGCGGGCCAGTCAGCGTGCCGCCGTTCTCGCGCAGGATGCAGCGGGTGTAACCGCGGTTGCGGTGGTCGTCCCACTCCAACGTGCGACGGCCGTGGTCGTTGAACAACCATATCCGTTTCGAGGTGGTCGACCGAGTCGAGCTCATCGACCGGTGCGTAGGACCCCTCCGGATCGTGGCACCAGTGCCCTTCGCGGGTCGGGATCTCATCATGAAGTTTCCGTCGTTGGGCGATCTGCGGTTCGGTCAGCGGGCCACGGGTCGCGACGATCCAGTTGCAGTCGCTGTGCTGGTCCCCACTGCCCAGCGCGAACGATCCCTGGACGTAGGCGCCGAGGAGACTCTTACCGAGAATCCGCTGGCAGTGCCCGAGCAACTCTGCGAGGAGCTCATCGAGATCGACGTACGGGATGATGACGAATATTGCCGGTGCGAGCTTGAGCCCTCACCGGTCAGGGGATCCGCCTACGAGAAGCTGATCAAGGCGCTGAGACTCCATGACAGCACCCAGATCGTCGCCGCAAGCGGTTCGTGTTGCGGGACGGCCGGATCTCACGCTTCGGCCGTCCGGGGCGTCTACGGAGTAGCACCTTGGGACCACGAAGGGGAGATTTGGATGAGCCAGACCGCTTGCTACAGCGTGATCGTTGACCGCCCGGCCGCGGATGTCTGGGACGTCGTGCGCGACTTCAACAGCTACCCGATCTGGGTCAACGGCGTCGATGAGAGCCACATCGAGGAGGACTTGTCCGGCACCGCGGTCGGAGCCGTAGGGAACTTCGCGCTCGGCGGTGCGCGCAGGAGGCAGCGACTGGTGGCGCATTCCGACGTCGATCGCTTCTTCACCTACGAGAGTTGCGACCCTCTGGAGACCGAGGTATCGGGCACGGTTCGGAGCATGGCCCACTATCGAGGAACGCTCCGGCTGCGGCCAGTTGTCGAGGGCGCTCGCTGCCTCGCGGAGTGGTCGGCGGGATACGACTGTCCTCCTGGGGACGTCGCGTACTGGGCCGAGTGGTGGGCCGCGATGTTGCCCACCTGGTTGGGTTCCCTCCGCGTTCATATCAGCGGCCAGCCCTCGGACGCAGGGAATGCGTGTCGAAACCCCTTCGGTGTGCAGGATGTCCCAAGACCAGACGGCGAGGACGTCACGGCCTTTGCCAGCGGTGTCCGGCTGACCGGGTCGGCCGACGATGACAATGCCGGGGCCTGGGACGCGCCGAGCGCCGCAGCGCCGGTATCGATGGAGGGCAACTGGTCGAGCCGGTGGCGCGGAGACGGCTTCGACTGGCAGATGGGCCATGGCAGGCTCAGCGTCGACCGGGAACGGGTCTACATCATGTTCGACTGGGAGGACGCCACCAAGCAGGGCCTGATCGATGCGCGCTGGGATGGCCAGAACCGGCTCATCGGCCGCTACCTCAACCTCAGCACCCCGGAGATCACCAGGCCATGGGTCGGCCTCATCGTCGATGCCGCGCGAATCGACGGCGAGCACAGCGGGGGACGCATCGACTTTCGCAGATGAGAGCCCCCAGCGACCACAGAAGACACCCGATCTCGGACAAGGTCGCGGACCGACGAACATGACGTGCTTCGTGCTCCTCCGCTTCTGTGCAGGATCGGATTGTGCGACGTCGGACGGGCTCGAATCGTCGGCACGATCATTACGGCTTGAGGCTGGCTCCGGGTGGGCGAACTCGCCGGGACAGATCCAAGCCAAACCTACTCAAGCACTTGCGAGACACAGCCTAGGCGGCCACCTCTGCCTGCAACGCGACCGCAAGCATCTGCCTCGCCGCGTCACGAACCAACTCGTCAAGCACCGGCGCGCCGCCACCGCCGAGGCCGTTCCCTTTGGACTCCTGCTTCGCCTGGACTACCTTGACACCCTCGTCACGAGCGCTGCTACCAACCAGTCCGTTCGATAGCCGATGGGCTTCACGGCTCGAGGTACTTCACCGACAAGGGGCCGCGGGATATAGGCAGGGCCTGGTATATCTATCGGCATGCCTAGCTCGCTCATCGAAGTTCGCCAGAGCTACACACCGGACGAGGAACTCGCCCTCGTTGACGCGGTCCATGAGGGCCTCGTCGCAGCGTTCAAGATCCCCCAGGAGGATCACTACATTCGCCTCCTCGCCTACGAGCCGAACAGAATGGTGAACGGACTCAAGGCGGGCCGGCCCGATCACTACACACGCGTCACGATCGATTGTTTTCCGGTCGCTCCATCGAGGCCAAGCGTCACCTGTACCGCGAGATCGTGCAGCGCCTTGAAGCGATCGGAGTTCCTCGCAGTGAAGTCTCTATCCTTCTGCGGGAGAGTCCACCGGAAACTGGGGCTTGGGCGGCCAGGCTGCGAGTGACTTCGATTTAGGCTTCAACATCAACGTTTGAACCAGTGCGTCGAGTCTGAGGGGCATCGGCGCCGTCAGCGCCTCGGTGGGGTGCCCGTTGAGGTTCCGCTTGCGGGCGGCATATTGCGGTAGGGACGAACCGACGGAATGGCCCGATCACCTATACAGACGGTCTGGTTTCCTGTCCGGAAAATCCGGTGCGGACTGCTGCATGGTGGTGTGTGATCACGGGCGTGGCCATCGAGTTGAGCAATCCGGGCGTCGGCGGGCTGAGCGACGCTGTGCGCGTTCTTCGGGAGTGGCAGCACGATGACGCGCCGATGCAGCTGCATCCGGGTGACCTGGGCTGGTTTTGGCGGTTCGGTGCGGAGGCGACGGCCGCGGCGGTCCGGACCTGGAGCCGGGGCGGACAGATTCTCGCCGTCGGATTGCTGGACGGTCCCGAGCTGTTGCGGCTGACGATGGCGCCAGAGGCTCAGCTCGACGAGGGGCTGGCACGACAGGTGGTCGCGGACGTGGCCGAACCGGATCGTGGCGTCCTACCGGCGAGGAGGGTGTCCGTCGAGACGCCAAATGGCGCCCTGGTCCAGGAGCTGCTGTTCGAGGTCGGCTGGAACGCCGACGAGCCGTGGACGCCGCTGCGCCGCGACCTCACGGAGCCGGTGAAGGAGCCGGATATGCGGATCGAGGTGATCGGGCCGGAGCAGGCGCCCGTGTACACGGCCGTACACCGGTCATCGTTCGGCAGTGCGAAGTTCACCGATGAGCTGTGGCACGCGATGGCGGCCGGATTGCCATACGCCGACGCGCGGTGTCTGGTCGCCTACGATGGCCAGGGCAACGCGGTGGCGGAGGTGACGGTGTGGTCGGCCGGCCTGGGGCAGCCCGGGTTGCTCGAGCCGATGGGCGTCCATGCCGAACATCGCGGTCGCGGCTACGGCAAGGCGATCTCAGTCGCCGCGGCAGCCGCACTGCGGGGGCTGGGCTCATCGAGCGCGATCGTCTGCACCCCGAGCGCCAATGCCGCCGCCGTCGCCACCTACAAGTCGGCCGGCTTCCAGCCACTTCCTGAGAGGCGAGACCGATCCCGGGACGCCTAGCGGTTCACGGCAATTGAGGCCGAACTCGTCGCGCAAGACGTTCCCATCCGGGCACCCGCCCGGTGACGGGATGGCCTACGGGACGACCTTGATCATCCGATAATTCGCTCGGGTACGGCCGCCGCGGTGTATCGCCGAGGGTTCGCTGCCGGGCCAGGGTCTTACGCTGCCCGAAGCGCTCAGGCTGCCGGCACGTTGCGGCCGAGGAACGCGACCAACCTGACGATCGCCGGGGCGGCGTCGGCGACGTGCCGGGCCGGGCCGAAACAGCCGCCGCCGGGACGTACTGCTCGCCCATCCGCGCGGGCGAAGGCCAGCGACTCCTCAGCAGCATCCTCCGGCAGATCCGCCGGTCGCCCGAGAGCCTGGGCGATGTCCCAGCCGTGGGCCAGCAGGTCGTACATGCGGATCTTCAGCCGCTCCGCGCCGGTGGCGGCACCAAGCGGGCCCTGGTAGGACCGATCGAGAACGCCTGGTCGCCCAAACGCGTCGAGCAACACGGCAGCCGATTCACGATAGGCGCGGGCGAGCTGGTCGCTCGGCACCCCGTCACCCCGCTGCGGCGGCGGTTGCTCAGCGAGCACCGCGTTGAACACCAGATTCTTGCCGACCAGATGCTC
>QHCA01000316.1 GCA_003244095.1 Pseudonocardiales bacterium
CCGAGCGGGGCCGGCAAGTCGACGCTGCTCGGTGCGATGACGGGGTTCCGGCCGGCCACCGAGGGCCAGGTGCTCTACGCCGGCCGCGACCTCTACGCCGACTACGACGACCTGCGGCAGCGGATCGGGTTCGTGCCGCAGCAGGACATCCTGCACACGGCGCTCACGTTGCGGCAGGCGCTGGGCTACGGCGCCCGCCTACGCTTCCCCGCCGACGTCAGCGCCGCCGAGCGCTCGGCCCGGGTGACCCAGGTCATCGCCGACCTCAGCCTCACCGCGCAGACCGAGACCCGCATCTCCACGATGTCCGGTGGCGAGCGCAAGCGGGCCAGTACGGCGCTGGAGTTGCTGACCAAGCCGTCGCTGCTCTTCCTCGACGAGCCGACCAGCGGCCTGGACACCGACCTCGACCGCGACGTGATGGCGACCCTGCGCGGCCTGGCCGACGAGGGCCGGACGGTCGTTGTCGTTACCCACAACCTCGAGCACCTCGATGTCTGCGACCTCGTCATGGTCCTGGCCAAGGGCGGCCACATCGCCTACCTGGGACCGCCGTCCAAGGCGCTTGGCTACTTCGGCGCCCGCACCTGGGCCGATGCCTTCGGCCGGCTGAAGACCCGCCCCGGCGAGCACTGGGCCATCGACTTCTGGAACTCTCCGGGCCGCGACCCGCGCAGCAACCCTCCACGGCAGCGACCGACCAGCCAACCGGGAGCGGGCAGCTTGACCCCGATCCGCCGGCAGTCGGTGGGGTCGCAACTGGTGACCCTGTGCCGTCGATATCTGGCGGTCATCGCCGCCGACCGGGCGTTCCTGGTCATCGCTACTCTCCTGCCGTTCCTGCTGGCCGGTTTCGCGCGCGTGATCTCGGCGCCGCACGGGCTGTCCCACCATGTGCTGCCCAACCACGGCGCCCAGCAGTTGCTCCTCGTCCTGGTCGTCGGTGCGGCACTGATGGGCGCGGCAAGCTCTGTCCGCGAGCTGGTCAAGGAACGTGCCATCTACCTGCGCGAACGTGGCATCGGCCTGTCGTCCGTGGCCTACATCGGCTCCAAGCTGACCGTGCTGTGCACGATCGCCGTGGTGCAGGGCGTGGTCCTCACGGTGCTGGCGCTGGTCGGTCGGGACAGCCCGGACGACGGGGCCCTGCTCAGCTCCGGCCAGCTGGAGATCGTCGTCGTCGTCGCCGGCCTGGCGGGGGTCTCGGCGGCGGTCGGACTGGTGATCTCCGCGGTGGTGCGCGACGAGAACCAAGCCATGCCCCTGCTGGTGGTGCTGACCATGGCCCAACTCGTGCTGTGCGGTGGGCTGGGCGCGGTGACCGGGAAGGCCGTACTGGAGCAGGCCAGCTGGCTGATGCCGGCCCGCTGGGGGTACGCCGCCGCCGCGTCGACCAGCAGCCTGAACACGATGAGCGGCCCCGTCACTCATGATGCCGACCATCTGTTCGACCACGACGCGGCTACCTGGCTCCTGGACTGGACCGTCCTGCTCACCCTGGGGATCCTTGCCGTGCTGGCCATCGGCCTGCTGATGCGGCGGCTCGACCCCAACCGGCGCTGACTCACGACTCAGCGGGAGCGCCGGGTTTCGCCGTCTCCTCGGCCAGCATCTCGACCACGTCCGAGATGCGGCCCGCACGGTCGAACGCCTGCCGCTGGGCGGTGGCGCCGGTGCCGCGGCCCAGGATCGTGTCGACCGCCGCGTCGACGAACACCGCATCGCCGTCGGCCGTCAGTGCGGGGCAGACGTACTCGACCAGCCGCGCCAGCACGTCCGGGGCGGGCGCCGGGCGGCCGGTGTCCGGGTCAGTCCCCGGGCGAGGGCGGCGACGAGCACGGCGTCATCGACCCGCAGGCAGACGTCGGCGACCCGGAACTCCACGGTGTCATAGCGCTCCGAGGCGCGGATGTCCCAGTAGAGCATCGCCTTGTCCCGCAGCACCCCGGTGGCCAGCAGGGCGGCGACCAGGTCGTCGTACTCCGCCTTGGACGCGAGCGCCGGAGCCGGCCCGGCGGTCGGCCAGCGGGCCCACACCTGGGATCGGCAGCCAGGGGCGCACGCGGCAGATGACGGCGACCCGCAGGTCGGGATCGTCGACCTGGACGTGGACGTGGCAGCCGCAGACCGGCCGGTGCGCCGCCGGGCCGACGGCGCCGACCAGGTCCTGATAGCGCTCTGTGGCTGTGGGGGGTACCGGCGGCGCGTCGGCCGGCCACGTGCCGCTGGCGACTATCCGGGCGCCGACGGTGGCGGCAGCGGCGGCGAGGTCACGCCGCTGCCGGGTCAGCTGGGCGTGCAACTCGTCGAGACTGGCACAGACAGGGAGTGCCGGTTTCCACCTGAGTACGCAACAACTCAGGCTCGGCCTCTTCGGCGAGGCGGCCGGAGGTGGCGTCGAGGACGTCATCGGCGCCGGATCGGAGGTGACCCGTCTCGGCGTCGAGGAGGTGAAACTCCTCCTCGACGCCGACGGTCAACGAACGAGTTGGGGTCAGCCTTCGCGCTGGGCGGGAATGCCGCCGAGCAACGCCCGAACCTCGGACTCCTTGTACCGGCGGTGACCGCCGAGGGTGCGGATCGAGCTGAGCTTTCCGGCCTTGGCCCAGCGGGTGACGGTTTTGGGGTCGACCCGGAACATGGTCGCCACCTCGGCCGGGGTGAGGAGGGGTTCGGCTTCGGGTGAGCGTGCTGCCATGGGAGTTCCCTACTGTGAGTGAGCCGCCCGTTGCGGCGCGCGCTCTCCCATAATGTGCCCTGACGCACAATTCCGACATAGTCCAAACGGACCATCTTGACCCAGCCATATCGGTTCAGGTCGCAGGTCAGTTCGCCGCCTGGGCGAGTTGGGCCTCCCGCCAGCGTCCCGCGACCCGTTCGTAGGCATCACTCGCTGCACGGTCGTCACCGACGGCGAGGGCGTCGAGGGCGGCCGCCACATCGGCCACGGAGCTGTCCTCCCGCAGCCGGTCGGGGTCGAACAGCCAGGCCAGCCCGCCGTAGTCGAGCTCCACCGACGACCGCGGGTGGAAGTCTTCGAGCCAGCGGGCCAGGCCCTCCACCGCGTCGGTCACGTCCGTCTCGCCCAGGCCCTTGCGCAGCCGTGCCAGGGCGCGGGCAGCCCGGCGCCGGGCCTTGGCCATCTCGGTGACATAGACAACCTCCCGCTTGCCGTCACCCACCTGCAGCTGCCGCTCGTCGCTGCTGAACAGCACGAACCACCGCACCGGCACCGACCAGGTGGCGGTAGCGATGTGTGAGCGCGCGTGCGGGTGCTTCACCCGCCAGGCCGACAGGTCGGCCTGGGCCCGCTCGGCGATCGCCCGGGGTAGGAGGCTGTCGACGAGCACCCCGGCCATGCCGGTGGCCAACTCCTCGGCGGCCTGTCCCGCGCGCAGCGCCGTCCGCCAGGGACAGATCAGTGGCACCGCCGTCTTGTCAGCTACCTGCGTGTCGGCGACGAAGGCGTGCTCACCCGGATCGGGCAGCCGGCCGAGCAGGATCTGCCGCACGGCGTGTTCGTACTCCAAGCGCGGCCCGTCGCGCCGGGCCGGCGCCCGGCCGGACGCGATGTACAGCCGCCAGTGCTCCTTCTCGTCGGGCGGGAAGGCCGTCAGCGGCTCGTAGACGCGGAGGTACGCGGCGAACGGTGGTGGCACGACCGCGATAGTCGCACGCATTAGGCTGAGAACGCTCGGCGGGCGGCTGAACGCAACATCAGGCAGATCCACTACGAGGAGAGATGCGTGGGGGTATTCGCGGCCCACGGCGGCCACGAGCAGGTGGTGTTCTGCCAGGACGAGGCCTCGGGCCTGCAGGCGATCATCGCCATCTACTCGACAGCGTTGGGCCCCGCACTCGGCGGCACCCGCTTCTATCCGTATCCCACCGAGGCCGACGCCCTGGCCGACGTGCTGAACCTCGCCCGGGCGATGGCCTACAAGGCCGCCTGTGCCGGTCTCGACCTTGGCGGCGGCAAGGCCGTGATCATCGGCGACCCGGCGAAGGTCAAGAGCGAGGCGCTGCTGCGGGCGTACGGCAGGTTCGTCCAGTCGCTGCACGGGCGTTACTACACCGCATGCGACGTCGGTACGGAGGTCGCCGACATGGACATCGTGTCGCGGGAATCGCGGTACGTCTGCGGCCGCTCGCCCGAGCAGGGCGGCGCCGGTGACTCCTCCGTGCTGACCGCCCTGGGCATCTACCAGGGCATGCGGGCCGCGGCCGGGCACCTGTGGGGAGCGCCCACCCTGGCCGGCCGGCGGGTCGGGATCGCCGGTGTAGGCAAGGTCGGCCGGCACCTGGTCGCACACCTGATCGACGACGGTGCGTCAGTGGTGATCTCCGACGTCAGCGGCGCGGCGGTGGCGGCGGTGCGCTCCGCGTACCCCTCGGTGGAGGCGCTCGACCCTGACGCCCTGCCGGGCGCGCCGATCGACCTGTACGCGCCGTGCGCCCTGGGTGGTGCCCTCGACGACGAGACGGTGCCGGCCCTGCAGGCCCAGATCGTGTGCGGTGGGGCCAACAACCAGCTGGCCCACCCTGGCATCGAGAAGCAGCTCGCCGACCGCGGCATCCTCTACGCCCCCGACTACGTGGTCAATGCCGGCGGGCTCATCGCGGTCGCCGACGAGGTCAAGGGCTACTCCGAGGCGCGGGCTCGGCTCCGGGCCATGCACATCTTCGACACCACCGCCCGGGTCTTCGCCATCGCCGACGACGAGGGCGTGCCGCCGGCCGTGGCAGCCGACCGGCTGGCCGAGCGCCGGATGAGCGAAATCGGCCGCTTGCGGTCCCTGCTGCTGCCTGACTGACACCCCCCACCGCAGGCGACGGCAGCGCCGAGGCCGTGTACCGTAGGAGCTCGGAGAGATACCAGCTTCCGGGGCCGGCTCACACAGGCCGCCCCGTTGTTATGTGCGAGGGGGTCGAGCCTATGGGCCGCGGCCGGGCGAAGGCCAAGCAGACCAAGGTTGCCCGTGAGCTGAAGTACAGCACCCACGAGACCGACCTCGAGCGCCTGCAGCGTGAGCTCGCGGGCTCGCCGGACTCCAAGGGAGACACGGCAGCCGGTGACGACGCGGACGACCTCGACGACGACCGCTGGGCCTCCTCGGGGCGCTGATCGCCCGGTACTACGTCGCTATGACGCCGCCGCCTCCGGCGAGGAGTCGACCCTGACCGGCCGGGCCGCGGACCAGAGCTCTTCGAAGTGCTCTGCGTTCTGGCGGACCTTTTCCGGGCGCAGCACGACGCGGGTGTTCACGATGGCCGGGTGCACGTTCGTGCCAACCGTCACTGCCGGCGTCACCTCGTAGCTGACGATCCCGTCGAACAGGATGAAGTCGATCATCACGTTGCGCAGGGTCTGCGGTATCTCGTCCGGGCTGAGCACCCGGACCTTGATATTCAAGCCGATCTGCCGTTGGCACATCCGCAGGAAGCTCCGGTAGGCGGCGGTGTCCTCCTCCCGGGCGACGAACACCCGGCGGATGTTGACCCCACGCTGCACGGCGTCCCGCTGTGCCTCTAGGTAACGGTTGCCCAGGTCGCTCTCCCAGAAGCCGTCGTCCCAGCCCTTCGCCCCCGCGTCGACCGCTGGAAGGCTCGTGGCGTCGATACTCGAGTGGGCGTTCCTGGCCAACGTCAGCAGCCAGTCCCGGTCCTCGCCGTTGTAGGTCGCGTCCCCCTGGTTGAGCTCCCGGAGGAACTGCGACATCCGCCGGATCTCCGCCTCCGCGAACGCGTGGCACAGCGGTGACGTGGGATCGATGTCGGCGGCGTTGCGCAGGAGTTCGATGACGATGTCGTTGCTCAGCACGGACTCCTCGATCAGGCCGAAGAGCTCTGACACCGTGTGGATCTCTGAAAACCGCCGTTCGACCAGTCGCTTGATGGTGTCTGACTGCTGTTCGGACCGCTGGTCGATAGTGGTCGAGTGTTGCTTCACCACGGAGCTGGTCTCCTTCAGCCGCTCCTCGAAGGTGACGAGAAACTGCACGACGAGCACCACGCCGGCGATGAAGATGGACAGGGTGATAGCCCAGATCTGCGGTTGGTGTGTCAGGTTGGTGATCGCGTATGCGATCGCACCGATCAACAATGAGGTGAGCGCCTTGCGAAAAACCTCGGTCGCGTTTCCGAATGACGCCCTTCGCTCGCTGCTCGTCATTCGCTCGCGCTCCCCTCTGTTACTACGCTCATCAACGTGACCGCGCTCAGGGTAACCTGATCTCGGATGCGATCCCTTAATTGCTCCCACTGCCGGGTAAATCCAGCACGCCGTTCGAGCGCCTCCCACACCGGATGGAGGCTCTCGTCGATATGTGCCGCCGGCATCCACAGGTGCAGCAGGGAATCGATTGCTGGACGCAGTCGCAGGACAGCCTGCGGTGCGTGCGGCGCCCCCCGTTGCTCGCGTTCGATCAGCTCCAGCAATGTGGACAGGAGCCAGTCGTGCAGCGCCAGGTTCTCGCATAGGCTCGCGACCATTGCGATTCGGTCGATCTTCGTTCTGAGTTGCAGCGTTCGGAGGACGTCGTCTTCGATCGCGAATTCCACCAGGCCGTGCGGCTGCTCGGCTGTGACCGTCCGCGCCGTCCAGCGCAAGCGCGTGCGTTTCGTACGCATCCGCGGGGCGTGATCCAACTGGGATGATCCTTGAATCACATCCATCATGCGCCGGCTCAGGGCGGAGAGGTCCAGCGCCGACGACGAGGTCGGCTGGCCGATGAACCCGGCCGCCAGATCGTCGACCTCGATCTTTCCCCGGGTTTCGATCATGCCCGGCCGCGCCATGTAGTGCGACCACGGAAGCCGGTGATCGGCTCGGGCCGGCCCGACGACGGCCCGAGCCGACGCCTGGACCACGGTTCCGCCGGTGATCGACGCCCGCGTGAGTACGGTTCCGGTCCCATCGATGTGTGTGCCGGACGCGGCGGCCAGCCGGCAGTCGACCCCGGCCATCAGCTCCGGGGACAGTGCGTGCGCGATCGGTCGCTGCGACAGCCGCACGCGCTCGCCGGGTACGAGCTGCAGGATGCGCTCGGCAAGCTGGTGCGGGATCGCCGCGGAATGCTGGAGCAACCCGGTGCGCACCTCGCCGAGAGCGACCAGCCCGGGATCCGGACGGTGGGTCGTGGCGCGGTGAACGGAGCTGGTGCCGCTGGTCATTCCGGGAGGAACAGGTAGGCGATCCGACTGGAAATTTCGGGCGCAAGGCGCATGCCTTCCCCGTTGCTGCGCTCGACGATCTGCTCGAGAACGAGCGGCTCGACGGCCACCTGAGCAAGGATGGTGCGGACGGCATGCTCGACCGGGAGGAACCGCCCGTCGAGGATCGAGAAGGTCCGGTACGCGCTGAAGGGGGCGGCCCGCGGGCTCAGTTGAAGGATGGCGGGCAGGTCATCCCACTCTTGCGGATACGTGTCGTGGTCCCACGCCTTCGGCACGACGACATCGCGGCCCTGGTATCTGAGCAGCCCCAGGCGGAGGAGTTGCCAGACGGCGGCGAGGAACGGGCAGGACCAGGTGCGCCGGCCGTCGGTCTGATCCCACAGCTCGATGTCGAGGAAGATGGAGTGGCGCCGGCGGCCGTTCTCGACCGCGGGTGCCCATGGCAGGACCGGCCGCATTGCCTCCGACGGGCCGTTGACCGGCGAGCGCTGACCATTGCAGAGCCAGCCGGCCTCGCTGACCGCGGGCCGCAAGCCGGTGGAGTTCGGGGCAGGGTCCGGGACCAGATGCCCTTCGACCAACTGTGCCAGCGGCACCTGGTCGGCATCCACGCACCCCGACTCGCGGGCGAGGTAATCGATGTGCAGGCCGCTGTCTGCCGCGGTTTCGAGCAGGTCCGGAATGATCGTGGCGGGTGAACCGAGCCGGGCGAAGTAGTCGTCGACAAGGAAACAGGTGCTGACACGCGGGCGTCGCTGCCCCGACACCCTCGCCAGGGCGGTCAGTCGTGCCTCGGCCGCCCAAGGCGCCACTCGCTGAAAGTAGGCGGCGAGTGAGTCCCGGCCGGCCGAGATGTCCTCCGCGTAGAGGTGACCCAGCTCCACCGACAGGTGCGACAAGGGGACGGACGCGACCCGCTCCTCAGCGGTCGCCTCCCGGAAGCTCGACTCCATCGAGGTCACAGGCTCATCCAGGCCTCGTCATGGACGAGGCGTTTGGCAAGGTCTTCATAGGCCTGACTGGTCTGCGGGTTCGCGATCTGGCTGAAGACGACATCGTTGTCGGAGATCAATTGTTCGCGCCACTGCAACACCGGGTCCAGCGGGATGGACCCGAGCATCGTGGTGCGGCCGAGCTTCGTCTTCGTGGCCAGCTCCTGCAATTCCCGGTTGCAGCTTTGCAGCCAGGCGGCCTGCGGAGGGCGCAGGCCGGCCATCTCCGGGGAGCTGAGATCGAGCACAGCCGTTCGTACGAAACGGATCGAGTTCTCCAGATCGGCTCGATCGTGGCCGCGTTCGGTGCCTGCCTCGATGAGGCCCCGCTCGCCGAACACCAGGCCCGACGCCGCGATGATGTGTTGCCGGGTCCATCGGTGGAAGACCAGCCATCGGACCGTGATCGCCTGGAGCTGGCGAGCGGCGGTCGCGCTGAGGATGAGGTCGGCTGCCTGCGAACGCCCCGCACTCAAATCCACCAGGACCAGCTCGAACTCTGCCTCCATCGACAGGAAGAGCTGGATACATCGGTCAACCATCTCCGTGCCGACCGGGAACTCTCCGCCACCTTGGTCGCCGGGCACGAGCACCAGGCGTCCCGCGCCCATCGGCCTGCCCCGCAGGCCCTCCCGCTCCGACGCGCTCCACACGTCGATCTGTTCAGGCTCGGCCACCCGGTCCTGCAGGTAGTGGTGCAGCCCGGCGCCACTGGTCGTGCCGCGCTCGGCACCGCTGACGCTGAGGATCGCACCCGCCGTCGGTGACCCGAAATCGAAGTCGAGGTAGGCCACGTCGCTGCCCTGCAGCGCCCTGCGGTAGGCCAGGTTGCAGCTGGTGACGGAGCGGCCCGTGCCGCCCTTGTCGGACGTGGACAGGATGATCATCGTCAGATCGTTCGGTCGGCGTCGGCCCTGGCAGCGGTCAGATCCTCGAGCTCCGCGAGCACGTCGAGGGCCAGCGCCATCGCGCTTCCGGGTCGCTCGCGCAAGGCGGCGCGGGCCCTTGCCAGCTTGCCTTCGATCCGCCGCAGGTTGGCCCGGATCGCCGGTCCGGCCTCCTGGGACCCGACGAGGAGTTCGCGCCCGAACAGATGATCAGCTTCATTGAGCAGGTCCCGGGCCGTGTCGAGGAGCCGCGCACTCCGCAGGGGCGGGTCGTCGGCGAAGGCCGCGGCCGCGACGAGACACTCGACGACGCGTTGGGTGTAGTACCAGGACGGCAGGTCGTGCCGAATTTCCACGTCGGGGAACACTTGCCCCGGCTGATCCCAGAGAGTGCCCATCGACACGGTCTCGAGGCGCCGGCCCTGGAGGTGACTCCACGCCTCGTCGGCAAGGCCAAGCAGCCGGTCCCGCAGTTCGGTGCTGCGGGCCAGCCCGGCCACGCGCAGCGTGCGTTTGAGGAGCACAGCGGCATAGTCCGACGCGGGCCAGTCGGCAGCCGGCCCCAGCTCCTCGGCGCCGTCGAGGTTCAGCCGCACGCCCGTGACATGCATTGCCACGGCCGGATCGTCCATCAACGGGCGCCGGGTGATCCGGCCCCGCGCCGCGAGCTCGTCGAGAACCTCGCCCACGCGCGTGAGGTCGGCATCCGTCGCGCGCCGCCGCACCAGATCCTCCACGGTCGCCGACGTGACCAGCAGGCTGTAGTAGTCGGACTCCTTGCCGTCTGTGGTCCGCCACGGGATGTCCTCGAGTGGCCATCGCCCGGTCCCGAAGCTTGCCAGGGTCGACCAGTATCGCTGGGTGAGGTCCCACCGCAGCTGGAGCGCGCGGGCCAGGTTCTGCTGCTCGGGGTTCAGCAGACCGAGGATGCGCGTGCGCTCGGAGAACAGGTCGGCGATCCCGTCGAGGGCGACGACGGTGAAGTAGAGGTAGGGCCGCGAAGGGGAAACGCCGTCAGGCTGGTCGATCTGCTCGTCGGTCTTGACTTCGAGAGCGCCCTTGATGGTCCCCCACGACCAGCCGCACTCGAAGAGGAGGTTCTCGTTGTCAAGGACGTCCGCGCCTCCCGAGCCCAGCGTGACATCGAGGAGCCCGGCTCGGATCTCGACCAGTGCCCGGTGGAGCTCCTCGACGATCCGTCTGGTGGGCTCGCCCGTCTGGTTCGCCGTACGACACATTGCCTGACCCGCATCCGAGCCGGGCTCGAAGGTGCGAACCGCAAAGCTACGCAGCAGTCCGATCATGGCACCGGTCAGGCGCCTGCTCGTGGTCTCCTCGAGCGCGTCGACCTCGTCGCGCAACTGCTTGCGACGAAGGACTCCGCGGAACACCTTGATGAAACCCAAGGTGGCCAGCGTCAGAGTTATCGACATGGAGTACGAGTCGACGACTGCCAGGTTGCGCTGCTCTTCGCTGAGCTCGGCGTCGGCCTGCTGGGGTTCGAGGTAGCTCCCTGCCCCGAAGGTCGGCGATCCTCCGGGGGAGGAGTAGGTATCCATGTACTCGGCGAGGACGCGGATCAGGCGCTTGGGGATCTCGACGCTGTCGCCCATGAAATCGAGTGCCACGAGGACGTCGTTGGCAGTCTGGTCCGGCTGGTCGAGTTTGAAGGTCGGCAGCACCGTGGCGGGGTACATCAGGCAGACCAGTTGCTCGGCGTCGCTGACCGAGTTGCGCGCCTGGCGACCGCCCCACTTCCATCCGGTGTCGCTGAATGAGTAGCCGACCATTCCCCGCCAGACCTCGAGAAGCTGCTGCCGTGGCTGGACCTTCATCGCAGTTCGTCCCCCTTGATCAAGGTCACTCGGCCGCGGCTCGCCCGCGCGCAAGAATCATTCCGGTGTAGCCCTCGCGGAGTGGGTCGCTACCGGGACCGATGCTGTCGACCGCCAGGTCGGTGGTGCACGGGGCCAACAGATCCCGAACGTCGGACAAGCCGATCGACACCGCGGGGAATCGGAGCGCACCGACGTCATATCCGGTCGAGTTCTCCATGAATGCCGCAGCAAAGGGGGCGCCGGGGCGAAGTGCCGCCACAAACTTACGCACCGCGAGCTCGAATTCCGCGGCCTGATCGGAGATCGACTCGGCCACAAAGAACATGGTGCCGATGTCCCACGTGTCGGCGGGAAGCTCGTAGATGCTTTCCTTCGACACCTGGGCTCGCTTCAGCAACGCTTCGCGAGGGTTGTCTATCGCTTGATAGGCTGGTTTCTCGCTCAGCACGTCCCAGAACGGATCCCACGAATCCGAGTACGCCCGGATCTCGTTCTTGAGCCACTCAACATTCTGGGCGGAATACTCGCACAGGTCGAGATGGTCGCACCAGGGCAACATCGCCAACGCCGGATAGATATTCGTACCGCTGCCGACGTCGACCCCTTTGAGTGGGACATCGAAGGTAGCCCCGACGAAGAAATCGCGGACGAGCTCTACGATTTGCCGATCGTCGTCGCGGAGGACGACATAGTTGTCTTTGAGATACGCGCTGGAGTCGAACTCGTCCCAGGGCGGCGGTTCACCATTAAGCGCCACGAACGTCTCCCGAGAGCGTCACTTGGCGACGGCCTACCGAGTTGAACGCCAGTGTAAGCCGCCTTGTCGGCGATCCGATAGACCCTCGCCCGACAAAAGGCCGAGCGATGCAGGCGGTCACGAGCGGTCGGCAGGGACCCGGGAAATGCTGATCTCGCATGACCGTCCACCTTACTCCTGGATGATCCTCCAGGTGATCGGCAGCACTGCAGATCACCAATTGCACCACTCGCCGGCAAGCTGAGTGCAACCGAGACGGCTGACCTCCGCCCGGCCCGGGCGGCACTCGGCGTCCCATCCGGCAGAATGTCCTCCAGTGGCGGCCTGGTATCAGCCGTCGGCCAGTGCCCCGCACCCGAGCGGACCATACCCGTGTCAGGCTGCGTTGTGCGGGGAATTTCGGGTCGGGCCGGACGAGAGCCGGCGAGAGGGACACGACGTGCCGATCTGAGCCACCCCGATGCCGCGCCGAGCACTCACCACGTCGAGCGCGACCTGTTCCACCTGGCCGGCTGGAGCGCTCCGACGGCATTCAAGCGCGCAGGTCGGGGCGGCGCCACGCCGGCGCGAAATCACCAGGACACCCCCGAATTGGCCCGAGCAAGACCGATTTGCGGCCGGCCAAGAATCGGACGAGGAAGGTCATGGCCTTAGGGAATACATCCGCACAACCGGTCTCCAAATGATTAGTCAAGCCGGCGGGCAACCGCCGAGTGCGGTTGCCATAGCAATTCTCAGCTGAAGACCAGATCGAAATTCTTGGCCGATTGCGAAGCCCCTACGCTGCGCTTCGCCGGTCCGGCAATCGCCAGACCACCCGAGCGTTGCCAGCGCAATCCGCGGCACATGCCCGCGCACCGGTAGATTGCCACCCTCGGCAGCAGTGCCCATCGAATGGCCCAGCCCGGTCTCTCGGCGAGGGAAACCGGACGACAGGGCGACATGACCGATCGCGGCGCTTTGGGTCGCAAACGGAGCCGCCGGTCGACAATCGCCGCGAATGTGCCCTAAGGTTGATAATTCTGACGAGGT
The DNA here is from genome assembly GCA_003244095.1 of Pseudonocardiales bacterium. GTDB lineage: Bacteria > Actinomycetota > Actinomycetes > Mycobacteriales > QHCA01 > QHCA01. The sequence goes on from QHCA01000316.1 coordinate 12,683, forward strand.
GCTGCCTCACCCGGTGCCGATCGCGCAAAGAGGTGTGCCATTCAGAATCTTGACCCACCCCGTCGCGGACCCGATCTGCTGCACACGGTGACCGTGAGACCGGCCGAGTCCGCAGAGCTGCTCGATGTCGTGGCACTCGACCGGGCCTGCTTCCCGGTCGATGATCCGCACCTGCAACCAGCCGCGCCCGGCGAGCTGGAGGCCGGAGTCGAGCGAGGTCGATTGCTCGTCGCGCGGGCGTCGGATGTCCCGGACGTGCCCGCTCGGTTGCTCGGGTTCGTCCAGTACGACAGCGCGGCGGCGGATTGCCATCTCGTCTTGGGACTGGCCGTGGCCGCGGGCTATCGACGACGGGGGGTGGGCAGGCGCCTCGTCCGGGAAGTCCTCGCGTCGTTGGGCGCTGACCCCCCGCAGGCCGGGGTCGCCGTCGCGATGACCACGAGTCCCCGCAACGTGGGCATGCTCCGCCTGGCGTTCAGCTGCGGGTTCGTGGCCACGGAGTACCTGCCCGACTACTTCGGTGCCGGAAGCGGTCGCTTCTACCTGCGCACCTCGACCCGCTGGGCGCGGTCTGTTTCACGCCGGACACTCATCCCCGTCCACGCGACGCACCTCGCGGCCCAACTGCTGGCCCGTCCCGGCTCCGCCGTGACCGCCGTGCACCACCTCGCGCAGGGTCCGTTTCTCGAGGTGCGCGAGCACGACTGAGATGTTTCTCGAGGTGGGGCATCGGGGCCACGCGGTCCCATGCGCCCTTCGGTATGGCGGCCGGCATGCCGGTCCCTGGGCTCAGAAGCCGGGAAAGACCTGACGGAGGTCGGCGAGGCCGCGGGTGCCGGACTCCCGGACGGGCGGCGTGTGGTCGAGGTCCAGCCGGCCGTAGAACAGCCGGACGAATGCCTCGGCGGGCAGCTCGATCGCGCCATCGACGTCCCCGCCCGCGTCGTCGTGCTCTGCCAGGCTGACTTTGTCGGCCATCGACAGGACGTAGTCGCGGGCCGGGTCGGTCGTGGTCACGCGCACCTGGAACGGCTCGCCCGCGGGCGGGTGGACGAAGCCCATGAAAACCGCGACCTGGGAGAGCATTGGCTCGATGGCATCGGCGGCGATCGTGGCCGCCGGGTCGAGCATGACCGCGACGTCCCAGGTGTGGGTGGCGTATTCGGCCAGTTGCAGGCGGATGTACGTCGCGAGGTCGACCTCGCCGAGGAACATCGTCACCCGGAAGACGTCGGCCTGTTCGGGACTGAGGCCTTCGAGCCGGGTGAGCAGGTGCGCGGTGCCCTCCAGGCTGTCGGTGACCTGCGCCTCGGGCGTGCGGGCGTTCCATGCGGCCCAGATGGGCTCCATCTCCTCGCGCTCGGGCGCGGCGCCGGCGGTGCCATCAGGGCTGTCGGCCCCGGCCAGGCCCCCGGCCAGGCCGGCGGTCAGGGCGAGCCCGGCGATCTCGGCCTGGCTGCCCAGGTGGGACAGCACCTGGGCGATGGACCACTCGGACGCGTAGGACGGCGCTCGTACCCCGTCGCCGTCGAGGTTGCTCACCAGCGCGCTGAGCCGGGTGTGCGAGTTGCGAAGAGCGGCGATCTCGGCCGGAAGTTGAGTGTTCATGTTCTTATCCTGGCAGGTCGAACTGCCACCCGTTCCACCGATCCACCGGCCGGAAACCCAGCGCGTCGTTGATTGCCACCATGTGTGTGTTGACCGCGGCGTTCCAGGTGTTGATGTAGCGCACTCCGGGCACCGTGGCCTGGAGCAACTGCAGGTTGGCCGCCTTGAGCAGCAGGCCCAGCCGGTGCCCGCGGTGCTCGGTGACGACGATGGTCTCCCACTGGTAGGCGATGTCCGGTCGCTGCAGGTTGACCCCGATGTCGCTGAAGCCGACGAGCCGGCCGCTGGCCTCGTGGCGGACCGCCGTGGCCACCCGCGTCCGGCCCCGGGCCAGCGCCGTGTCCTCCTTGGCGCGATACCGGTCGGCGTCCCACACCTCCGGCTCCCAGGTCATGTCCTCCATCGGCGCGTCGGTGCTCATCCGGGCCGCCAGCGTGGCCATGTCCTCGTGCAGCTCCTCCGGTGCCCGGTCGACCCACTGCACGAGGGTGTAACCGGCCGCGTGCGCCGCAGCGTCGGCCCGCAGGGTTGCCACCGCCCGTGGGTCGACCGACGGCACGTCGAGCAGGCGCCGGATCTCCGACAGGACCGGCTTGGCGCCGAGGCGGCGGGCGAGCAACTCCCCAGGTGCCCGGGCGGCCGGCGCGGTGCCTTCCATCGGCCCCCCGATCTGAGTGATGACCAGGCTGCGACCGTTGGCCCTGGCCCGGTCCAGGACTTGGGCGAGCAGCTGTCGGCCGTAGCCCTGCCGCCGATGCTCCGGGTGCACCATGAGGACGACCACGGCGGTGCCGGTGTTGTCATGCAGCGGCATCTCGATCTGGGCGACGGCGACGGGGACGTCGCCCGCGGTGCCGAGCCACAACTCGATCCGGTGGCCGCCGACCTGCCCGGCCAGTGACGGCAGAAGCTCCTCGACCGGGTCCTGGGGCAGGGCGACATAGTCGGCCGCCTGCGTCGCCTCGGCGACGGCGTGCCAGCGACGGGCCGCGGCGACGTCGGCCACGCGTGCGATCGACAGCGGGGTCATGCGTCGGTCATACCGTTCCGCCGTCACTCAGGGCCAGCGGATTACGGCTGGGTCACATGTTGGTCATGTCCAGCGGCGGTGCGGTTTCCGGTACGGCCGGCGAGCCCTCCCCGGTCTCGGCCGGCGGGGCGGCGGCCGGCAGATCGACGGTGTACGCGGTCATCGACAGGGAGCCGTAGGCGTAGCCGTCGATCAGGATCTCCGGCCGGGTGTCGCCGGCGGCGGCCAGCCCCGCGACGTAGAGCAACGGCAGGAAGTGATCGGGAGTCGGTACGGCATGCCGGAAGTCGGGGTGGCCGTCGAGGCGAGCCACCTCCGCGGGGTCGTCGAGCATGAGCTCCTTGGCCTGCTCGTCGAAGCGCTGGGCCCAGTCGAAGCCGGTGTCGGGCAGCCGCGGGTTGGTGCCGGCGAGGTTGTGCACGACGTTCCCGCTGCCGATGATCAGCACGCCGGTGTCCCGCAGCTCGGCGAGCTTGGCGCCCACCCCGAGGTGGTAGTCCAGCGGCTTGTCGGCGTTGATGGACAACTGCACGACGGGGATGTCGGCGTCGGGGAACGCGTGACACAGCACCGACCAGGTGCCGTGGTCGATCCCCCAGCTGTCGTTGTCATGTCCGACCCACGTCGGGGAGACGGCCGTGGCCACCTCGTCGGCCAGCTTCGGCAGCCCGGGCGCGTCGTACCGCACGTCGAACAACGACTGCGGGAAGCCGTAGAAGTCGTGGATGGTGCGCGGCTTGGCCATGGCGGTGACGGCGGTGGCGTTGATGTACCAGTGCGCGGAGACGACCAGGATCGCCCGGGGGCGGGGGACCGCGGCGCCGAAGGCCCGCCAGGCCTCCGTGTAGCGGTTGCGTTCCAGGGCGTTCATCGGGCTGCCGTGGCCGATGAACGCTGCCGGCATCGTACTCATGGCCCCACCATCCCACCCCGAGCCCCGGTTGTCCGGTCGTGCGAAGGAGGGACTCCCCGTCAGGTAGCCCCTCCTTCGACGCCGTCGGTCAGCGGGTGCAGGGGTTGGCGAGGATCCGCCGGAAGTCGTTGAACCTGTTCACCACGCCACCACCGATGTCGGTGTACGCGAGGCTCAGCAGCGGGCCCCACTGGTTGTTCGCACCGTAGTCGTTGGTGGAGAAGCCGGGCACGTGCTGCCCGATCGTCCAGGCGCAGCCGCCCAGGGCCTGCCCGCTGGAGAACCACGGGTAGAAGGCGGCCGGTGTGTGATCGTCGGTCAGCGGGATCCGGGTGCAGCCGGCCCCGGTGGCCCGGTCGCAGTTGTTGCCCGGGCTGGAATCCTGGGTCTCGATCCGTGGCAGGTCGGCCTCGAACCCGATCCGGGAGTAGTTGGTCGAATACGTCGGGCCGGTCTTGGGGCTGGTGAAGATGATCGGCGACGGGTGCAGGTTGAGGTTCCCGTCCGGCCACAGCTTCTGGTACGACTGGCCGTCGAACCCTGCGTTGGTGTCCAGGCAGCCGCCGACGTGGACGAGGGTCGCGGCCGAACCCGGGAAGCAGGCGAAGTTGTCACCGTCGGCGGCCTCGCCGCCGGTGCCCTCCTTGCCCACGCAGCTGGCGTCGGCTGCCACCTTGCTGCAGTAGTCGAAGTGCCCGATCTCGTCGTCGAAGGCCACGTTGTAGGAGTGCGCGCCCCACGGCACCCGGGTGGCCGGGCTGGACGTCGAGTACATCGTGTGGAAGTCGTACGGGATGTTCGTGCACTCGGTGGACGGGTTGGGTGCGAACTTCACCTGGCCGAACCCGTTGGCGGCGCTGGCCGTCATCGAGCCGCTCTGGCCGGTGCTCGTGTCGTTGACCGTTGTCATCAGCCCGTGCGCGGTGTCGTGCAGGGAGACCGTGTAGTGGTCGCCCTGGCCGAGGAAGAGCACCTTGTGCGGGTCGGGCTTGCCGGATCCGACCGGGTCGAAGTTCACCGGGTTCGGCGGGCCCTGGGGCGTGCCGCTGTGGGTGAGGTAGGCGAAGTTGACCGGCTCGACGCCCACCTTGGCAGCACAGGTGTCGTTGATCTGCTCCCCGGTGACCGGGTTGATCGACAGGCTGTCGATGGTCATGGCCACGCACCACTGCCGCCCCGAGCAGGCGGCGCCGTCGAACTGCTGGACGAAGCCCGGCGGGTAGAACTGCAGCTCCATGAACGCGGTGCCCGGGTGCTTCGGGTTGCTCACCGGCACGGCGTTGGCGTCGGTGTTGGGGGTGCACGTCTTGATCTGGACGGGATAGGACTGCGTGTCGCACAGCGCCACGCCGTACCAGAACGTGATGGCCTGCATGAAGGTGAAGGAGCGTTTGCCGGGTATCGGCGTGGCCGGCGGCTCCTTGGGAATGACGCCGGTGTACTGCATCCGGTTGCCCGAACCGGGCACGTTGGAATAGAACAACAGCGACGGCTCGTCATGGCCGACGTACTTGCCCTTGCCGAACACCTGCTCCGAATCCGCCACCTCGGTGCACGCGAACTTGCCGTTGCTGCAGTCGACATGCGGATGGGCCGCCTGCACGGTGGCCACTCCGGTGACCGTGCCGTCCGTGCTGGCGGCGCTGGCCGGGGTCGTGATGAACAGCCCGAGGGCGGTCACCCCGGCTATCGCGAGCAGTGCCTTGAGACCCTTCATGCCCACCTCCGTTGGTGTACACGACAGCGGGCCCCGAGGGTGGCCCGGCCCCCCAGCGCCAGACCGCGAGCCCACCGACAAGCGAGGAGAACGCTAGACCCCGGATGCGGGGGCGTCCATAGCGAGACAGGGTCGGATCATGGTACGGAGCCAGGGCATTTGTAGGTCATCGGGCGGGCGGGTGGCCTCCCGCTCACGCTCACGGGTCGATCGCAGGCTGACCGATCCGGTGAGGCCTGCCTGGCGCCCAGCAAGATCACGACGTCCCGGCTCTACAGTCGCGGTCAAAGGTGCGCGACCTCCGAGGTCGCTGCCAGGTCATTCGGGTGCGTGATCGCCCACCAGATGGGCGGCTCCGTTGCCTGGGACGATCTCACCGGCGACCCAGGCGAGCACCCCGCGGTCGGCCAGCAGCGCGCATGCCTTGTCGGCGTCGCCGGGTGCGACCACGGCCACCATCCCGACGCCCATGTTGAAGGTCCGCTCCATCTCGGCCGGCGCGACCCCACCGTGGCCCGCGACCAGGCCGAAGACCGGCCCGGGTGCCCAGGTGGAGCGATCGACGACCGCGTCGAGGTGTGAGGGGAGTACGCGGGACAGGTTGCCGGCCAGGCCGCCGCCGGTGATGTGCGCGAAGGCGTGCACCTCGACCGCGTCGATCAGGGACTGGCAGTCGCGGGCGTAGATCCGGGTGGGGGTGAGGAGCTCCTCGCCCAGGGTGCGTCCGGTGCCGAGGTCGTCCACCACCGAAGCAAGGCTCAGGCCGGCCGCGCGCAGCAGCGCATGCCGTACCAGCGAGAAGCCGTTGGAGTGCAGGCCGGACGAGCTCATTGCGACCACCACGTCGCCAGCCAGCACGCGGTGCGCGCCGAGCACGGCGTCGGTCTCGACCACGCCGATGCCGGTGCCGGCCAGGTCGTAGGAGTCGGCGGCCATCACGTCGGGGTGCTCGGCCGTCTCGCCGCCGACGAGGGCGCAGCCGGCCTGGCGACAGCCCTCGGCGATGCCGCCGACGATGGTGGCGATCCGTTCCGGCATCACCCGGCCGCAGGCGAGGTAGTCCTGCATGAACAACGGCTCGGCACCGCAGACGACGAGGTCGTCGACCACCATCGCCACCAGGTCGATGCCGACGGTGTCGTGCTTGTCGAGTTGCTGGGCGATGACCAGCTTGGTGCCCACGCCGTCGGT
>QHCA01000317.1 GCA_003244095.1 Pseudonocardiales bacterium
CGCCGGTCGGGCCGCCGGTCAACGCGCCGGTGGGTGCGTCCACGGGTGGGCCGGCGGCACCGGTCGCCGCTGGCCATCCGGGGCCGCAACCAGTGGCACCGGCCGCCGCGAACGGCGCCGCGAGCCAGCCCTCGCCGACAGCAGCCGTGCCCGCCCCGACGTCAGCGTCCCAGCCGTCGTCGGGACCGCAGCCGGCGTCCGTGGCCCCCGGGTCGCCGGTGACCTCGACGACCCAGCCGACACCGGCCGCAGCGCTGGTACAGGCCCAGCAGTCCACGACAGCGCAGGCGGCGCATCCGCCGGCGAACTCGTCAGGACAGGTGACCCCTGTGCCGACGGGCGCCCAGTCGAACACCGTCGGGCCGATCACCCTGACGGTATCCACCACCGCCGAGGGGGCCGGCCGAGACCCGGTGCAGCCGGCCCAGCCGCCGTCAAGTCCGCCGGCGACCCCGGCCGCGGCCGTCGGGACCCCAGGGCCGGCCGGCACGCCAGGGGCGCCGGTGGGATCGCAGCCGCCCGGCCGGGTCGTGCACTCCTTCGGTCGAAAGGCGGCCAGGACATCCAACGTCCGGCACACGGCGGTGACCGGCAATGCCGCCCGGACTCCCCCGTCGCGACCACCCGGGCCTCCCGGCCAGGCGACCCGGCCGGGCGAGGCGGGGCGTGGCCGCGATGCCAACCAACGTCACGATCAGGACGTCGAGGCTGCCTCCCCCCCGGTCGACCCCGTGCCTGCGGCGGCCACCGGGCAGGCTCCCATGGGTGGCGGCCAGCACGGCCCCTTCGATCCGGCCCAGAACGATCTGGCGGAGCAGGCGTACGACCTGATCTGGCTGGACGGCGGTGATGTCGACGCCATCGTGCGCCACCTCGCGCACGTACACCGGGCCGCCGGGTGGGTCGGTTTCAGCCGCGAGGAGATCGCGAGGGTCAAGGATCATCTCTTCTTCACCATGCACGTGCGTGGGGACGAACACGGCCTGTTCGAAGCCAGCCCGGACGTGGCCGAGGCGTGGATCCGGCTCCGCCTTGGTGCGGCGTTGCCGCAGGACGTGCTCCTGCTCGAGCACGAGATCGACGAGATCATCTACCTCATCGCCAACCCGAGCGCTGCGTGGCCTGACGCGCACGACTTCGCCAACCTCCTGCACCCGTGGGAGGAAGCTCCCCCGGACAGGACCGGGCATCTCGAGGAATGGGTCGGACACGATGGCGCTACTGGTCTACTACCGCAAAGTTCGGGAGACGGAGACCGAGGTGGAGTATCGGTACGGCCACCGGGAGACGGCGCTGGACGTCCAGGTGGTCCTCGACAAGAGGGACTCGACGGGGCCGCCGCTGGCGGGGACCGGGGATCCGATCTGCCAGCACGTGGTGCGGAGAGTTCGCCGGGAGCAGGCAGCGGCAACGTCGTGGCCGGACGGAGGGACCATCCGGTCCTAGTAGGTGCCCATGGCGCCAGCGACACCCGCGGCTCTGCAGCCGAGGCGGCTCGGCTTGCGGAGACACCCGGCCTGCTCGACCGGCTGGGTCAGGTGGCCGCCGGTGACCCCGCGCGCGAGGCGGTGCGCGAACGCCTGATCAAGCTCCACCTGCACGTCGCGGAGCACGTGGCCCGGCGCTACGCGGGTCGAGGCGAGCCACTCGACGACCTCGTACAGGTCGCCCGCATGGGGCTGATCAACGCGATAGACCGCTTCGACTCCAGCCGGGGCCAAACCTTCATGAGCTTCGCCGTGCCGACCATGACGGGCGAGATCAGGCACCACTTCCGGGACCGGACCTGGGCGGTCAACGTCGGGCGCACGCTGCAGGAACTCCGGCTGGCCCTGTCCAGGGCCACCGACGAGCTCGCCCATTCTCTCGGCCGCGACCCGACGACCACCGAGCTGGCGGAACACCTCGGGATCACCGAGCAGGCGGTAAACGAAGGTCGGCAGGCGGCCAGGGCGTATGCCGCGCAACAACTGGAGCCGACCGATGTCGGCGGGCTGGCGCATGCCGACACAGGAGCCCCCAAGGCACTGGCCCTCGTGGAGAGCCGAGTCGCTGTCACGCAAGCCATGGCCGCTCTCGAACCCAGACAACGCCAGATTCTCGGGCTGCGCTTCTTCCGAGAGTTGAGCCAACAACAGGTTGCCGATCAGCTAGGCATCTCACAGATGCAGGTCTCCCGGATAGAAAGGGACGCCCTCGCCCGCCTGAAGCAGGCAGTGCACGCCGAAGGCCCCGGCGGCGCCCTCCAGGAGTCCGGGAGTGCTGGGGTCACGCCGGCAACCGCAGCCGTGACCCGCGGCTCGACCCCTCTCGATCAGTCCAAGCTCACCGCCGAGACGCTGGCGGCCCGCCTCGGCGTCACCGTGGAGGAGGTGCAGGCGGTCGCGGCAGCTGTCGACCTGTCCGCCACTGCGTCCGCGGAGTCCACCCTGGCGGCCATCGCTCAGGCTCTGCAGGGTACGGAACACCCCGAGCGGTTCGAGCTGCTGAAAGGGCTGATGGCCGGGCTGCCCTCAGAGCGGCATCGCCAGGCAGCCCTGCTGCGGCTGCGCGGCCTGATGCATGCTGAGGTCGCCGAGGCGATAGGCGTCAAGAAGTCGCGCATGTCCGCGCTACTCCAATCGGTGAACCAGCATTACGTGGCTGCGGGCGTGACGGCCGGGGCGGACTCCGCGGCGGCACCCGGGGTGGGGGCACCCGTGCCGGGCGCCCCGCGCCGGCACGCGCTGATCGCCAAGCTGGCAACCCGGTCGCGGGTCACCGAGGGCGACGTGCTCGCGGCCGTGACAACGACCGACCCTGTCGTCGCGCGGGTGCTGGCGACCGCCGGCCACCCAGCGCCGGCCGGCCGGGCGATCGAGGATCCAGCCGTCCGCAGGCGGTTGGAGCCGCTGACGAGGCTGCTGGGCGAGCTAGCTGCCCCGGAGCGCCAGGCACTGGCGTTGCGGCTCGTCGGTTTGACCCAGGCACAGATCAGCGCGGCGCTGGGTATCCCGCCGAACCACGTCTCCCAGTTGCTCCGGCACGGGGTCACCCAGGTGGTGCATGCCCTGCTCTCAGAGGGCGACGCCGGGAGCGGCCGGGGCGACCCGCCTCGCGGCCTCGGCCAGCCGGGGCGGGGTGGGGGGCCGGAGGT
>QHCA01000318.1:0-1987 GCA_003244095.1 Pseudonocardiales bacterium
GCGGCGGCAAGTCGACGCTGCTGAGGATCATCGCCGGCCTGGAGCAGCCCGACAGCGGCACGGTGATGATCGGCGGCGAGGACGCGACCACGCTGCCGCCGCAGCGCCGCCGGGTGGGCTTCGTCTTCCAGCACTACGCCGCCTTCAAGCACATGACGGTCTACCGCAACGTCGCCTTCGGCCTGACCATCCGCAAGCGGCCGAAGCACGAGATCCGCGACCGGGTCAACGAGCTGCTCGAGCTGGTTCACCTCGACGGCATGGCCGACCGTTATCCCGCCCAGCTCTCCGGGGGCCAGCGCCAGCGGATGGCGCTGGCCCGGGCGCTCGCCGTACAGCCCGAGGTACTGCTGCTCGACGAGCCGTTCGGTGCGCTGGACGCGCAGGTGCGCAAGGAGCTGCGCACCTGGCTGCGCCGGCTGCACGACGAGATGCACGTCACGACGGTGTTCGTCACCCACGACCAGGAGGAGGCCATGGACGTCGCCGACAGCATCGCCGTCCTGGCCGCCGGGGAGGTCGTGCAGAAGGGGACGCCGGACGATCTTTACGACCGCCCCGCCAACGACTTCGTGATGAGCTTCCTGGGCCCGGTCACCACGGTCGGCGGCCGGCTGGCCCGCCCGCACGACCTGGAGCTCCACGAAATCCCTGTCGACGGCACCGCCGAGGCCACCGTCGAGCGCGTCGTGCGACTGGGCTTCGAGGTGCGGGTCGACCTGTCGATAGACGGCTCCCCCGCCTGGGCGCAGGTCACCCGGTCCGGTGCGGCCGAGCTCGACCTCCAGCCGGGGCACGTCGTGTATGTACGGCCGACGGCCGAACCCTCGCTGATCGACCAGCGGGCCGGCTGAGACCAGGGCAGCCAGGGAAGTGTGGAGGCACTACTCCAGCCCAGCCGGTGCTCAGTCCTGTCGGGGCTTCCATATACCGTCGTCACGACCGATTTGTGCCGCACGCGGAGGACGCCGATGAAGCCATGGCCGGGAACGCCGTACCCACTCGGTGCGACGTACGACGGGACCGGCACCAACTTCACCCTCTTCTCCGAGGTCGCCGAGCGTGTTCAGCTCTGCCTGTTCGACGACCGAGGCCGGGAGAGCTGTTACGACCTGCCGGAGCGCGACGCCTACGTCTGGCACGGATACCTCCCCGGCGTCGGCCCCGGCCAGCGCTACGGCTTCCGTGTGCACGGCCCGTACGACCCCAAGCAGGGCGACCGCAGCAACCCGGCCAAGCTGCTGCTGGACCCGTATGCGAAGGCCGTCGACGGCGACATCGACTGGGACGAGTCGCTGTTCGGATACCGGTTCGGCAAGGAGACCGAGCGCAACGACCTCGACTCCGCCGCGCACATGATGAAGTCGGTCGTCATCAACCCGTTCTTCGCCTGGGACAACGACCGGCCCCCGCACACGCCGTACAACGAGAGCGTCATCTACGAGGCGCACGTCCGCGGCCTGACGATGACCCATCCGGGCATCCCGGAGGACATGCGCGGCACCTATGCCGGGCTGTCCCATCCCGTCGTGGTCGAGCACCTGCAGAAGCTCGGGGTCACCGCGATCGAGCTCATGCCGGTGCACCAGTTCGTCAACGACCACCGGCTGGCCGAGCGCGGCCTGTCCAACTACTGGGGCTACAACACGATCGGCTTCCTTGCGCCGCACAACGGCTACGCGATGCGCCGCACGGCCGGCGAGCAGGTGCCGGAGTTCAAGGGCATGGTCCGCACCCTGCACCGGGCCGGCATCGAGGTCATCCTCGACGTCGTCTACAACCACACGGCCGAGGGCAACCACCTCGGGCCGACCCTGTCGATGCGCGGCATCGACAACGCGGCCTACTACCGGCTGATGGACGACGACAAGCAGTACTACATGGACTACACCGGCACCGGCAACTCACTCAACGTGCGGCACCCGCACTCGCTGCAGCTGATCATGGACTCACTGCGCTACTGGGTGCTCGACATGCACGTCGACGG
>QHCA01000318.1:2020-4410 GCA_003244095.1 Pseudonocardiales bacterium
TTCCGCTTCGACCTGGCCTCCGCGCTGGCTCGGGAGCTGCACGATGTCGACCGGTTGGCCGCGTTCTTCGACCTCGTCCAGCAGGACCCGGTCGTGTCGCAGGTCAAGCTCATCGCCGAGCCGTGGGACGTCGGCGACGGCGGCTACCAGGTCGGCAACTTCCCGCCGCTGTGGACCGAGTGGAACGGCAAGTACCGCGACACGGTGCGCGACTTCTGGCGCGGCGAGCCGGCCACGCTCGGCGAGTTCGCCGCCCGGCTGACCGGGTCGAGCGACCTCTACGAGCACTCCGGCCGGCGGCCGGTCGCCAGCATCAACTTCGTCACCGCGCATGACGGGTTCACCCTGGGCGACCTCGTGTCGTACGAGAAGAAGCGCAACGAGGCCAACGGGGAGAACAACCACGACGGCGAGAGCCACAACCGCAACTGGAACTGCGGGGTCGAAGGGCCAACCGACGACATCGACGTGCTGGCGCTGCGCGAGCAGCAGAAGCGCAACCTGCTCGCCACGCTGTTCGTCTCCCAGGGCGTGCCGATGATCGTGCACGGCGACGAGATGGGCCGCACCCAGCACGGCAACAACAACGCCTACTGCCAGGACAACGCGGTGTCCTGGGTCGACTGGGCCGACGCCCGCCAGCACTGGGCGCTGCAGGAGTTCACCGCAAAGGTGATCAAGCTGCGGCACGAGCACCCGGTCCTGCGCCGCCGCCGGTTCTTCGGTGGCCGGCCGATTCGCAAGGGCGACGAGCTGCGCGACATCGCATGGTTCACCACCAAGGGCGAGGAGATGACCGAGCGCGACTGGGACACCGACTTCGGCAAGGCCGTCGCGGTGTTCCTCAACGGCGAGGGCATTCCCGATCTCGACCAGCGCGGGCAGCAGGTGACCGACGACTCGTTCCTGCTGTGCTTCAACGCCCACTACGAGGCTCTCGACTTCACCGCTCCCCCGTCGAGCTACGGCTCCACCTGGGAGAGCACCCTGGACACCGCGCAGCCAGTCGATCACCAGATCGACGGCCCACGCACGGTCAAGGCGGGCGAGGTGATCGCGGTCGAGGCACGCTCGCTGCTGGTGTTGTGCCGGGTCTACTGACCCGGTGAGCAGGGCACCGCGGTCGACCTACCGCCTGCAGTTGCACGCCGGCTTCGGCTTCGCCGCCGCCGGTGACGTGGCGGACTACCTCGCCGACCTGGGCGTCTCGCACGTCTACACCTCGCCGTTGCTGCAGGCCGGAGCAGGCTCCACGCACGGCTACGACGTGGTCGACCACGGCCGGGCGAGCAACGAGCTGGGCGGCGAGCCGGGGCGGGTGCGCTTCGCCGCGCGGCTCCGGGAGCTGGAGCTGGGCTGCGTCATCGACCTGGTGCCCAACCACATGAGCGTGGCCGTGCCGGCGGAGAACCGCTGGTGGTGGGACGTCCTGCAGCACGGCCCGGCCGCCGAGCACGCCGGATACTTCGACATCGACTGGTCGCGCGGCCGGATCCTGCTGCCGGCCCTGGGTGACACACCCGACCAGCTCGACCGGCTGGTGGTGGTCGACGGCCAGCTCGACTATGCCGGCCAGCGCTTCCCGATCGCGCCCGGGACCGGCACCGGCACCCCGGCGCAGGTGCACGCCCGCCAACACTACGAGCTGGTCTCGTGGCGGCGGGCGGCGGCCGAGCTCAACTACCGCCGGTTCTTCGACGTCACCGAGCTCGCCGGGGTACGGGTGGAGGATCCGGCGGTCTTCGCCGACTCCCACCGTGAGGTGCTGCGCTGGATCGCCGGCGGCGACGTCGACGGCCTGCGGATCGACCACCCCGACGGCCTCGCCGACCCGGGCGGCTACCTCGACCGGCTCGCCCGGGAGGCGCCCGGCACCTGGGTCGTGGTCGAGAAGATCCTGCAGGCCGGTGAAGACCTGCCTGCGACGTGGCCATGCGCCGGCACGACCGGCTACGACGCGTTGCGTGAGGTCACCGGCGTCCTGGTCGACCCGGTCGGGGAGGCTCCTCTGACCCGGCTGTACGCCGAGATCACCGGCGAGCCGACCGACTTCGCCGCGCTGGCCCACGATCTCAAGCTGCGCACGGCGCGGACCAACCTCGCAGCCGAGGCCGGTCGGCTGGCCCGGCTGCTGCCTTCGGTAGGCGGCGCGGGCCAGGCCGACGAAGACGCCGTTGCCGAGGTGATGGCTTGCTTCGCCGTCTATCGCAGCTACCTGCCGGACTCCGGCGCGGAGCAGCTGGCCGCGGCCGTCGCCGAGGCGGCCCGCCGCCGGCCGGACCTCGCCCACGCCATCGCGGCCGTCGATGCCGCGGCCCGGGACGGGCGGGGCGAGTTCGCCATGCGGCTGCAGCAGACGACGGGCATGGTGATGGCCAAGGGGGTCGAGG
>QHCA01000319.1 GCA_003244095.1 Pseudonocardiales bacterium
CAACGGCCATCTCGACATCATCGTGCGCGCCAGCAAGCTCTACGACGAGGTCGTCGTCGCCGTGCTGGTCAACAAGAGCAAGCAGCGGCTCTTCTCGGTCACCGAGCGAATGGACATGCTTCGTGAGGTGACCGGCGACCACCGCAACATCACGGTCGACTCCTTCTACGGGCTGACCGTCGACTACTGCAACGCCCACCAGATCAATACGGTGGTCAAGGGCCTGCGTGCGGTCAGCGACTTCGACTACGAGCTGCAGATGGCGCAGATGAACCACGGCCTCGCCGGGGTCGAGACGCTGTTCATGGCCACCAACCCGCTGTACTCCTTCCTCTCCTCCAGCCTGGTCAAGGAGGTCGCCACCTTCGGCGGGGATGTGTCGGCACACGTGCCCGAGTCGGTCAGTGCGCGGCTCATCGAGCGCCTCGCCGGCGCGGGCTGACCCGGCATGGACCCACTCGTTCGCCTCGACGAGATCGCCGCGCTGGTCGAGGCGGCGCGCTCGGTGCCCATGTCGGCCTCGTGCATCGTCAACCGCGAGGAACTGCTCGACCTGGTCGACGCCCTGCGCACCGAGTTGCCGGCCGAGGTACGCAAGGCCCGCGCGCTGATCGACGAGCGGGACGAGGTCCTGGCAGCGGGACACCGCGAGGTCGATCGCGTGGTCTCCGGCGGGATCACCGAGCACCGGCGGCTGGTGTCCGAGGCCGAGGTGACCGTCGCCGCCGAGCGCGAGGCTGCGGCCCTGATGGCCGAGGCGCGCCAGGAAGCCGAGCGGATCAAGGCCGAGGCCCAGGACTACGTGGACGGCACGCTGGCGGAGTTCGAACGCGTGCTGACCCGCACGCTGACCACCGTGGAGCGAGGCCGCGACCGGCTCCGGGCGCGCGGACTGGGCGGCGAACCGGACGCGGCGGGCACCCAACCAGGCGGGTGACACGCGCGTTCGACGGTGCGGCGGCCGCTCAGGTACCCTCGATGTGGCCTCGACAGTGCCAATCCGTCAAGCTCGTGAATAGGAAGACACAGGCTCGCCTCGACCCCCGCGACCCGCTCGTGCTCGATACGCGCGAGCTCGGTCGTCGGCCTGGGTCGATGCGCCGCCTGTCTTTTCCCGTTCTCGCGCCTGCCGGCTTCGCACTGGAGTTGATCGGCGTCCCTGCCGGGGCGCAGCTACACCTCGATCTGCGGCTCGAGTCGGTGATGGAAGGCGTGCTCGTCACCGGCACCGTGACCGCGGCCCTCGAGGGGGAGTGCTCCCGGTGCCTGGGCCCGGTCACCGGTGAGGTGGTCGCCGACGTCCAGGAGTTGTTCGCCTATCCGGACAGCACCACGGAGGAGACCACCGAAGACGGTGAGGTCAGCCGGTTCGAGGGAGACTTTCTCGACCTCGAGCCGGTGGTACGTGACGCAGTGGTGCTGGCCTTGCCGCTCGTCCCGCTGTGCCGGGAGGATTGTGCCGGCCTCTGCGCGACGTGCGGGGAGCGCTGGGACGAGCTGCCGACCGATCACCTGCATGAAGCCGCCGACCCACGGTGGGCGGCGTTGGCGAAGTTGCAAGACGACAGTCAGGAGAGCTAGCCGTGGCCGTTCCGAAGCGCCGGATGTCGCGCAGCAACACACGTTCGCGCCGGTCCCAGTGGAAGACCACTGCGCCGGCCCTGCAACCATGCGGCCGTTGCCGCCAGCCCAAGTTGTCGCACACCGCCTGCCCGACCTGCGGAACGTACGACGGCCGACAGATCCTCTCCGTCTAGCCCGTGGCGTGACGGTGGGCGGGGCCAGGCCGGCGGTGGGTCGCCCGGTCCCCATCCGGATAGCGGTCGACCTGCTCGGCGGCGACGGGGCACCGGAGTCCGTGCTGTCCGGGGTTGCGGTCGCGCTGCGCCGCGACGCCGACCTGCACGTCACCCTCGTCGGGCCTCCGCAGCTGGCCCAGCGGCCAGAGCCCGACACCCACGACATCGCCGGACGCAGCACGGTGGTCCCCGCCACCCAGGTCGTCGGGATGGACGAGGACCCCCTCCGCGGTGTCCGTACCAAGCTCGATTCCACCGTCTGCGTCGCCGCGCGCCTGGTCCGCGACGGCGCCGCTGACGCGATGGTCAGCATCGGCTCGACCGGTGCCGCGATGGCTGCCACGGTGTTCAACCTCGGCCTGCTGGCCGGCCTGACCCGCGCCGCGCTCGTGGTGACCGTGCCGTCGGCGGCCGGTCCGGTCGTGCTGCTCGACGTGGGCGCCACTGCGGCGCCGGCCGCCGACCGGCTCGCCCAGCACGCCATGATCGGCGCGGCCTACGCCACGGCCCGGCTCGGGATCCCCGAGCCACGCGTCGGCCTGCTCACCATCGGCGAGGAGGTCGGCAAGGGCGACCGGGTCCGCCGCCATGCCGCTGCGCTGCTCGCCGCCCTGCCGGTGGCGTTCGTCGGCAATGTCGAAGGCGACGACGTCCCGCGCGGCGGCCGGGCCGACGTCATCGTGACCGACGGGTTCACCGGCAACATCCTGCTCAAGGGCATGGAGGGCACCTACGCCCTGCTGGCCGGCCTGGTCGCCCAGGAGATGGCCCAGCACGGCGAATCAGCCCGGCGGGCGGTGAGCGCCGCGACCGACCACCTGCATCCGGAGCGGATCGCCGGCGCGTTGCTCCTCGGCGTCAACGGCGTGGTCGTCGTCGGCCACGGCGCGTCTTCACCGCGGGCGGTGGCCGCATGTATCGCCCAGGCGGCGAGCGCCGTACGCGACGGGGTGCTGCCCCGGCTGCGGGACGCGCTGGCGGCCCTGAT
This sequence comes from Pseudonocardiales bacterium, assembly GCA_003244095.1. Classification (GTDB taxonomy): domain Bacteria; phylum Actinomycetota; class Actinomycetes; order Mycobacteriales; family QHCA01; genus QHCA01. The sequence goes on from QHCA01000319.1 coordinate 2,788, forward strand.
GGCCGATCGCGTCGTGGCCCCGGTGGCGTCCCTGCCGGGTGGCGGGGCCCCGCGATGAGCCGTTTCCCGCCCGGCAGGCTGCCGGCCGTCGACGAGCTGGAGGCCGCCATCGGCGTGGCGCTGGAGCCTGCCCTGATGTGCCGGGCGCTGACCCACCGGTCGTACGCGTACGAGCACGGAGGGCTGCCGACCAACGAGCGGCTGGAGTTCCTCGGCGACTCGGTGCTCGGCCTGGTGATCACCGACGCCCTCTACCGGGCTCATCCCGACCTGCCCGAGGGCCAGCTGGCCAAGCTGCGGGCATCTGTGGTCAACATGCGGGCACTGGCCGAGGTCGCCCGCGGCCTCGGTCCCGGCGGGCTCGGTGCGCACCTGCGACTGGGCCGGGGCGAGGAGGTGACCGGCGGGCGCGACAAGGCCAGCATCCTGGCCGACACCCTGGAAGCCGTGCTCGGCGCGGTCTACCTCGAGCACGGGCTCGACGGGGCCGCCCAGGTGGTGCACCGGCTCTTCGACACGATGCTGGACGACGCGACACACCGCGGTGCCGGCCTGGACTGGAAGACCAGCCTGCAGGAGCTCACCGCGGAGCTCGGCCTCGGCGTCCCCGAGTACCTGATGTCCTCGGCCGGTCCCGATCACGAGAAGACCTTCACCGCACAGGCCGCCGTTGGCGGAGAGCAGTTCCAGGCGTGCACCGGGCGCAGCAAGAAGGAGGCCGAGCAG
>QHCA01000320.1 GCA_003244095.1 Pseudonocardiales bacterium
CACCCGGCCGGTGCTGGCCGACCCCCTGGTGATGGTCGAGGCCCGCGCCGTTGCCGTCACCGCCTTGCGCGAGCGGGCCCGGCGCTGCCTGTCGCACCGCCTCGACGGCGCAGCGGCCGGCCTCACCCATGCCCGAGCCCAGGTCGGCGCGCTCAGCCCGGCGGCCACCCTGCGGCGGGGATATGCCGTGGTGCAGCGGTCCGGTGGCCAGGTCGTCCGGGATCCGGCCGATGTCGAGCGCGACGAACTCCTGCGGATAAGGCTGGCAGCCGGCGACCTTGCGGTACGGGTCACCGAGGGCGGCGGTGGGTGACCGTCATCTCGCCTCGCTCGATGCTCACTCGACTGAGCGTCTGCCCGCCCAGCGGGCCGAACCCCAGCCGTCGATAGAGCCACTCCCCCATCGGAGCCGCCCGCAAGTCGACCCGGGTCACGCCGAGCTCGTCGAACCATGCCAGCAGAGCCTGCAGCACCGATCGCGCATGGCCCTGCCGGCGGGCCCGCTCGCCGGTCGACACCGAGCCGACATGCCCACACCGGCCGTCAGGGGCGGTCGGTCCGGGCAGGTACAGGTTGACCCAGCCGACGCCGCTGCACACCAGCGGGCCACCGTGCTGTGGCGAGCCGACCACGAGAGACGCGAACAGCCGGTCGGCGACCAGCCGGTCGGCGAACGCGTCCCGGCAGGCCTCCTCCCACCCGCCCCGGCCTGGGCCTCGGCCTCGGCCAGCCCGGCGAACATCAGCATCCGCAGGCGGACCAGTTCGTCGACGTCGGCGACAGTCGCCCGGCGTAGGGTCAGGTTCTCCACGGCTGGATACCAACAGATGGACTGGGGGGCGCGTGGCGGCCGACGAACTGCGCTACGAGCAGGCGCGCGACGAGCTCGCCGACGTCGTCGCCAAGCTGGAGGCAGGCGGCGCCACACTCGAGGAGTCCCTGACGCTGTGGGAGCGCGGCGAGGAGCTGGCGGCGATCTGCCAGCGCTGGCTCGACGGGGCCCGCGAGCGCCTGGCCCAGGCGGTGGGAAAGTCAGGCGACCCTGTCGGTGGCGCCTCATAGAGTGACCGCCATGCCCGCTGACCACGCCATCACGATCCGCGGCGTAGCCAAGCGCTACGGCACCATCAAGGCAGTCGACGGCCTTGATCTCGACGTGCCGACCGGCACGTGCCTCGGGCTGCTCGGCCCCAACGGCGCCGGCAAGTCCACCACGTTGCGCCTACTGACCGCCCAGGCGATCGCCGACCGTGGCGAGATCACCGTGCTCGGTCATCCGATCCCGGCCGAGTCCAAGCAGGCCCGCGCCCAGATGGGGGTGGTCCCGCAGTTGGACAACCTCGACGTCGAGTTGACCGTGCGGCAGAACCTCTCCGTCTTCGCCCGGCTCTACCGGGTGCCCCGCGCCGAGCGGAGGGCGGCCATCGACCGTGCGCTCGTGCAGGCCCAACTGGTCGACCGGGCCGACACCAAGGCCGACAAGCTGTCCGGGGGCATGCGGCGCCGGCTGCTGATCGCCCGCGGCCTGGTCCACCGCCCGCGGCTCGTCTTGCTCGACGAGCCGACGGTGGGTCTCGACCCTCAGGTACGCCAGGAGTTGTGGGCGCTGATCGACGGCCTCCGGGTGGAGGGCGTGACGATCCTCATGTCGACCCACTACATCGAGGAGGCCGAGCGGCTGGCCGACGACGTCGCGGTGATGTCGCACGGCAAGCTCATCGCGCACGACCCGCCAGGCACGCTGCTGGCCGCCCATGCCGGCCGCAGCGCGGCGGAGTTCTACGGGCCGCCCGACCGGCTGGCCGAGGTCGAGAACCTGGCCTGGGCAGCCGGCTTCCGGACCCGGCGCACCGGGCCGTCGGTGTCGGTCCTGCGCGCCGAGGACATCCCCGACTCGCTCACCGATGCCCTCGGCGGCAGCGGCGAGCGGCGGGCGGCCAGCCTCGAGGACGTCTTCGTCATGCTCACCGGCGAGGAGGTCGCATGAGTAGCACCGCCGTCGCCACTCGTCTCCGCGGATGCGACATGGGCAGCGCGGAGGCGGCATGAATACAGCGCCGGAGCGCCGGCTGCGCTATTTCGAGCCGGCCGCCCTGGCCGGCGTGCTCACCCACGAGTTCACGTTGTTTCGGCGGTTCTGGCCGTCCAATACCTTCGCCTCGGTGGTGGAGCCGACGATCTACCTGTTGGCATTCGGCTTCGGCTTCGGTTCGCTGGTCGCCGTGGTCGGCGGCCACCGCTACATCGACTTCGTCGGCACCGGAGTCGTCGCCACGTCGGTGCTGTTCACGTCCGCGTTCACCGGCCTGTTCCAGACCTTCTTCAGGCGCACGCACCAGGGCACCTACGGCGCCATGCTGGCCGCGCCGATCGACACGCACGAGCTCGTCCTCGGCGAGGCCCTGTGGATCGCCTCCCGGGCCGGCGTCTACGGGTGCGCCCCGCTCCTGGTCGCCGTGGGCTTCGGCCTGCGGCCCGGCCCGGCAGTCGTCCTCGTCCCGGCGATCGCCTTCCTCACCGGGCTGGGCTTCGCGCTGTTCGGGATCTGGCTCTCTGCGGTCATCCCGGCGATCGACGCGGTCAACTACATCATCTCGGCGGTTCTCACCCCGCTGTTCCTGGTGGCCGGCACTTTCTTCCCCATCGGCAACCTCCCCGTGTGGGCACAGCGGGCGGCTCAGGTCAACCCGCTCTACCATTGTGTCGAGCTGGTCCGGCATGCGGTTTTCGGTTTGCGGCCGCTGCTCGACCTGGGGCACGTCGCCGCCCTGGCACTCTTCGCCGCCGCGATGTGGTTACTCGCCGTCCGCCGGATGCGGCAGCGGCTGATCGACTAGCGGTCTGTCATGTCAGCGAGCCGGCGAGCACGCCGAG
>QHCA01000321.1 GCA_003244095.1 Pseudonocardiales bacterium
CGCCCGGTGCAGGCCGTCCTCAAGGTAGAGGTCGCCCTTCCACTGCACGACGTGCGGGAAGAGATCGCCGTAGAAAGTGGAGTCCTCGGCAAGCAGCCGGTCAAGTCCGAGCTCGCCCTTGGTGGTGATCAGCTGGTCCAGGCGGAGGGCATGCGGAGGGATCAGCGCCCACTGCTTGAGGGTGAGGTCGTGCGCGGGGTACGGGCGCCCCTCCCGTACGGCCTTGAAAATCACCCTGCCAGGGTAGTCGGCGCGACGGGCACCCGCTGTCCACAGCGCGCCCGAGGACCGCTGGCCTTGTTTCGCCGGGCTGCGTTACGGTCGTGCACTTCACACCACGACGGGGGCATCGGATGAGACGTGTGTTACGCGTGGTGACGGTGCTGGTCGGTCTGGTGCTGGTCCTCGTCGGCATCGGCGCCATGGTCGCGGTCGGCCCCGACGACACCATCACCAGCGGCAAGCACCCGATGTCCACCACGATGCTGGCCATCGCGACCAGCCCGGAGCTGCTGCAGTACTACGGCCCGAAGCTGCATGTGACCGCGCAGTCGACCACAGCCAAGCCGGTCTTCGTCGGCGTCGCCGGTCAGGCCGACGCCGACAGCTATCTCGCCGACGCCCCCCGCGACGTCATCGACCAGGTCAAGGTGCCCTGGTCGGTGCACTCGAGGACAGTGGACAAGGCCGGCACCGCCCGGCCGGTGAAGCCCGTCGGCCTGGACTTCTGGATCGTCTCGGCGACCGGCAAGGGCAAGCAGTCGCTCACCTGGCCGATCGCCAACGGCCCCTACTCCATCGTGATCATGAACGCGGATGCGAGCCCGGGCGTGTCCGCGCGGGTCAGCGCGGGGCTGGAGATCGCGCACGCCTTCGCCACCGCCGCCATCGTGGCCGTCGTGGGACTGCTGCTGATCGCCGGCGGCTGGCTGCTGCTGCGCCGCCGCTCCCCTGCGTCCCAGCAAGAAGCCACCCAGCCGGAATCGGCCGCATGAGCCGGGCGCGGGTGCCGCGGAGCGTGCTGACGTTGGTGGTCGCCCTGATCGCGTTGTCGGCGTGCGGCCTGCCCGTGCACCAGCGCACCGTGCAGGCACCGCAGGCCGGCCCGGCGCTCACGCTCGATGCCGCCAAGCGCGTCCTGGCCACCTACGAGGCGGGCAACAACACTGCCAATGCGCGGCGCTCGGCCGTCCTCCTGGCCCGCTACGAGACCGACACCATGCTGGCCCTGGACATCGCGAGCTACCGGATCCAGGCCAGGTTCGCGCCGACGAAGAAGTACGTCCCCTTCTACTACACGGCACCGAAGTTCTACGTGTTCTCGAAGCGATCGGCCGCCGAGCCGTGGCTGGTCACCCTCGCACCCGACCCGGCTCGGGGCGCCAAGCTGCCCGCCAGCCTCAAGGGTTTCGCGGCGGCGAAATTCGCCTACTACACGCCCGCCGGGCAGCGTGTCTATGCGCTGAGGACCACCGACGGCGGCGCCTTGGCCTTCTACGCGGTCGAGGGCTCCGTCGTTGCCACCGTCCTCCCCGGCTCCCTCGCCACCCTGAATCCCCTCGGCGACGACCTGGCCCTTATCGGCCCCGGGAACTACAACGTCCTGAGCCAGATCAGCGACCTGCAGTTCACCGTCGCCATCCCCCGGGCCGGCAAGGTGCGGGTGCTCGGCCACAACACCGGCCTGGCAAGCGCGCACGGGGAGTGACCTGCGGTCAGTCCTCGCCGAAGCGCACCGTCGGGTCGAGGCACCAGTCGAGCATCCGTGGCCAGGGTCCGTACCCGTCCTCGATGCTCAGATGCCCGGCCCCGAGAATGGTCTCGGCATCCAGCCCGAGGGCTTCGCCGTAGAGCATCGCGGCCGGTGCTTCCTCGCAGTTCGGGTCGACGTCGGAGGCCACCAGCCGGATCCGGGTCCGCGACGACGCCTGCAGGCGCTCGGTGTGCCAGGTGCCCGGGTCGAACGCGGCAATGACCGGCCCGCGGAGCACCGCCGGCCCTGGCGGTGCCGCCAGGACGACCCGGCCGGCCGGCCGGCCGATGACGCCTCGCTCGCACGCCTGATACCAGAGCGGGCAGGCGAGGCTGTGGCAGACGACGACCCGCTCGCCGTCACCGAGCTGGGCGTACTCCGCGGCGAGGAGGTCCAACCAAGTGTTCAGGTCCGGGTGGCCGGGGTCGGGGAGTTGTGGGTAGAGCACCTGCTCGCCGCGCTGCCGGAGCTGTTCGGCCAGCCACCACTGCCAGTGCTCCGGCGGCCGGTGATTCTCCAACCCGTGCAGGAGCAGGAAGCGACGAGTCACCCCGGAGATCCTAGGGCACGTGGGAGCTTCGACCGTGACCGAAGCGTCGAGCGCCGAGACTGGCATCCAGCATCCACACCTCGAGAAGGGAACCCCATGCGCAACACCGTCAAGGGCAACGTGGCCGAAGGCATCCCGTACTCCGCCGCCGTCATCGGAGGTGGTCTCTGCTTCGTCTCCGGCCAGTTCGGGACCGACGCGGACAACCGGCCGATCGGCGACGTGGAGCAGCAGACCGAGATCGCGCTCGACCATATGGAAACCGTGCTGAAGCTGGCCGGCCTCAGCCTGGACGACGTCGTCAAGGCCACCGTGTGGCTGACCAGCCTCGACGACTTCGCGGCCATGAACCGCGCCTACCGCACCCGGTTTCCCGCCGATCCGCCGGCCCGGGTGACGGTTCAGGTGGAGAGGCTGCTCTTCGGCGCGGCTGTCGAGGTCGACGCGATAGCCGCCATCGGGATGGGGTAGAACCTTGGACCATGACCGAGGTATCGAAGGACTACCCGGGGGCTCAGGCCTTCGTCCCGAAGGGCGCGAGCATCGCCGATCTGGCGCGGGCGGCGCGTGGCTGCCAGGGCTGCGAGCTCCACCGCCCCGCGACCCAGACCGTCTTCGGGTCGGGGCAGCCCAGCTCCCGGATCGTGTTCGTCGGCGAGCAGCCCGGCGACGTGGAGGACCGCCGCGGTGAGCCGTTCGTCGGGCCGGCCGGACGGTTGCTCGACCGAGCTCTCGCTGACGCCGGCATCGACCGCGAGCAGGCGTACGTGACCAACGCCGTCAAGCACTTCCGCTTCACCGGCACGCCCGGCAAGCGGCGGATCCACCAGAAGCCCGATGCCTCGCACATGGCCGCCTGCCGCCCGTGGCTCGACGCCGAGCTCGCCCAGCTCGCACCAGAGGTCGTGGTGGCACTCGGTGCCACGGCGGCGGCCGTGCTGATCGGCCCGGCGTTCCGGGTAACCCGGCAGCGCGGCCAGTTGATGCCGTGGGACGGCCCGTCCGGCGCCGAGGACGCTGGGGTGCACTCCGGCTGGATCGTCGCCACGATCCATCCGAGCGCGGTCCTGCGGACCGAGGGCGAGGGCCGCGACGCCGCCTTTGCCGGCCTGGTGTCGGACCTCAAGGTCGCCGCGGCCGCTCTCGCCGGATAGGAATCGACCGCACCTATCAGCCCGGCTCCGACTCCACGGTCCCCACCGTTGCCGCCGGAGCCCGGGCGTCATACCGCAGGAACGACGGTACGCAGACCGCGACCACCGCCACCACGACAGCGCAGAGCACGCCTCCGGCCACCCAGGACACGGTGGCCCCGAACACCGCAGCCGTCGCGCCGGCCCGCAGGTCGCCCAGCCGGGGGCCGCCGGCGACCACGACGACGAAAACCCCCTGCATCCGGCCGCGCATCTCCTCGGGGGCGTAGGTCTGCAGGATGGTCTGCCGGAACACCGCGGAGACCAGGTCGGCCGCCCCGCCCACGGCCAGCAGCGCCACGACCAGCCAGAGCTGGCCGGCCAGCCCGGACAGCGCCACCGCCGCCCCCCAGCAGATGATGGCCACGGTCAGGGCGAGGCCCTGCCGCCGCACGCGCCCGATCCAGCCCGACATCACGCCACCGAGCACCGAACCGATGGGGATCGACGCGTACAGCCAGCCGATTGCCGGGCCGCCGCCGAAGATGGTCTCGCCCACCTCCGGGAACAGTGCCTTGGGCATCGCCAGCACCATCGCGACGATGTCCACGGCGAAGGACATCAGCAGCACCGGCCGCGTGACGATGAAGCGCAGGCCGTTGATGACCGAACGTAGCCCTGGCCGGGTGATCTCACCCGTCGGCGGCAGTTTCGGTAGCCGCAGCGCCGCATAGAGCCCCACGGTGAACAGCAGCGCGTCGATCGCGTACGCCCAGGAGTAGTGGTGGCCGCGGCCGATCACGATTCCGGCGATCAGCGGCCCCACCGCCATCCCGAAGGTGCTCATCGTGAAGGTCAGCGTGTTGGCGGCCGGGATCAGCTCCCGCGGCAGCAGCCGCGGGTAGATCGCCCCCCGGGTCGGCGACGCGACGGCGAACGCGGCCGACTGCACGGCGACCAGGACCATGATCAGCCAGACGTCGCGCAGGCCGAGAAACGACTGCAGGAACAGCCCGCCGGTGACCACCCAGGTCACGACCGAGGCGACGAGCAGGAGCAGCCGCCGATCCACGGCGTCGGCGACCGAGCCGCCCCACAGCCCGAACCCGATCAGCGGCACCAGCCCGACCAGGCCCAGCAGGCCGACGTAGAACGACGACCGCGTGATGTCGTAGATCTGCACGGCGACCGCCACGGCGGTGAGCTGGAAGCCGATGAAGGAGACGCCGTTGCCCAGGAACAGCCGGCGGAAGTGCCGGTCGGACAGCGGGCGGGTGTCGGCGGCCAGCCGCCGCAGCCGCCCCAGGGAGCCGACGCTCACGGTGCGAGACGCTCGACGACCCAGCCCTCGGCCGTCCGCCGATAGCGCAGCCGGTCGTGCATCCGGTCGCGCCGGCCCTGCCAGAACTCCACCGTCTCCGGCACGATCCGCAGCCCGCCCCAGTGGGCGGGGCGCGGCACCGGCGCCCCCTCGGGGTACTCGGCGGCCATCCGCGCGGCGACGGCGTCCAGCTCGGCCCGCGACCCCACCACCTGCGACTGCGGGCTGGCGGCGGCCCCGATTTGCGACCCGTGCGGCCGTACGGCGAAGTAGGCGTCGGACTCGGCCGCGCTGGTGCGTTCGACGGAACCGACGACGACGACCTGCCGCTGCAGCGGCACCCACGGGACGACCAGGCTGGCGTGCGGGTTGGCGGTCGCCTCCAGGCCCTTGCGCGAGTCGTAGTTGGTGAAGAGCACCAGCCCGCGGCCGTCGTACCCCTTGAGCAGGACGCACCGGGCACTCGGCCGCCCGGCGGCGTCGGCGGTCGCCAGCACCATCCAGTTCGGCTCGACCAGATCGGCCGTGATGGCCTCGCCCATCCAGCGGTCGAGTTGGGCGACCCAGTCCGGCGCCAGACCGGCGACGTCCAGACCCGCGCTCTCGTACGACCTGCGCATGTCGCGCACCTGATCACCTGCGCCGGTTGTCGAGGCCACCCCGCGACGGTACCTGGACGTACTCTCGGCAGAATGGCGCACCGGACCGCCACGACGAGGGAGACCCACGCAATGTCTGACTTCACACCGGGCCTCGAGGGAGTCATCGCCTTCGAGACCGAGATCGCGGAGCCCGACCGCGAGGGCGGGGCGCTGCGCTACCGGGGGGTCGACATCGAGGACCTGGTGGGCCGGGTCGCGTTCGGGCACGTGTGGGGGCTGCTGGTCGACGGGGAGTTCAACCCCGGGCTGCCGCCGGCCGAGCCGTTCCCGATCCCGGTGCACTCCGGCGACATCCGGGTCGACGTGCAGAGCGCGATCGCGATGCTCACGCCGTACTGGGGGCTGGGCCAGCTCATCGACATCAGCGACGAGCAGGCCCGCGACGACCTCGCCCGGGTCTCGGTGACCGCGATGTCCTTCGTCGCCCAGTCGGCCCGCGGGCTGGGCCTGCCGGCCGTGCCGCAGAAGCGCATCGACCAGTGCGCCACCATCGTCGAGCGGTTCATGGTGCGCTGGCGCGGCGAGCCCGACCCGCTGCACGTGGAGGCGGTCAACGCCTACTTCGTCTCCGCGGCCGAGCACGGGATGAACTCCTCGACCTTCACCGCCCGGGTCGTCGCCGGCACCGGCGCGGACGTCGGCGCCTGCATCTCCTCGGCGGTCGGGGCGCTGTCCGGGCCGCTGCACGGCGGCGCGCCCTCCCGGGTGCTCAAGATGCTGTCGGAGGTCGAGGAGGAGGGCGACGCCGACCGCTACGTCAAGAAGGTCCTCGACCGCGGCGAGAAGCTGATGGGCTTTGGCCACCGCGTCTACCGGGCCGAGGACCCCCGTGCTCGCGTGCTCCGCCGTACCGCCAAGCAGCTCGGCTCCAAGCGCTACGCCGTCGCCGAGGATCTCGAGCGGGCCGCTTTGGCCGAGCTCAGGGTCCGCCAGCCCAACCGGGTGCTGGCGACCAATGTGGAGTTCTGGTCGGCGGTGGTCCTCGACTTCGCCGAGGTGCC
>QHCA01000322.1 GCA_003244095.1 Pseudonocardiales bacterium
GACGCGGTGGTCGCGCTGTTCGAGTCCCTGGCCAGGTTCGAGGAGAGCCGGCCGCATGCCGGCGTGAGCCTGCTGCTGGCCGAGCTCGATGCGCAGGAGATTCCGCCGGCCAGCCGGGTGGAGGGCGTGCAGGCCCTCGGCGGCGTGCGGCTGCTGACCGCCCACCGGGCCAAGGGCCTCGAGTGGGACCTGGTGGTCGTCGCCGGAGTGCAGGACGGCGAGTGGCCCGACGTGCGCCGCCGCGGGTCGCTGCTCGGCGCCGACCGGTTCGGCCGCGCCGGGGTCGAGCCGCCCACGTCTCCCGCCACCCTGCTCGTCGACGAGCGACGGCTGTTCTACGTGGCGATCACCCGGGCCCGGCGGCAGCTGCTCGTGACGGCGGTGCAGGCGGCCGACGACGCCGGGCCGCGGCCGTCGCGCTTCGTCGAGGAGCTCGATATCGAGATCCCTCCGCCGGTGTCGGCGCCCGACCGGTTGCTGTCGGCCCGGTCGCTGGCCGGCCGGCTGCGCCGGGCGGCGGTCGATCCGGCGGCGAGCGAGCCGCTACGGTCGGCCGCCGCGAGCGTGCTGGCGCGACTGGCGGCCCCGGGCGACGACGGGCGACCCGCGGTCGAGGCCGCCGTGCCCGCGCAGTGGTGGGGGATGGCCGAGCCGACACCGGGTGCCGGGCCGGTCCGGCCGGCGGGGGAGCCGGTGCGCCTGTCGGCCTCGGCGCTGGCGGCCTTCGAGCGGTGCCCGTTGCGGTGGTTTCTCGAGCGAGAGGCGGGGGCCGCCGCCCCGGCCACCGCGGCCCAGGGCTTCGGCACCGTCCTGCACGCGCTGGCCCGGCTGATGTCCACCGGTCCGGCCGCCGAGGACATCGACGGGCTGCTCGGCCGGGTCGACTCCGTGTGGGAGTCACTGGGCTTCGAGGCCGAGTGGCAGGCCGAGAGGCAGAAGGGCACGGCCCGTGCCGCGTTGCTGCGGCTGCGCGAGTGGTTGCGGACCAACGACCGCGAACACCTCGGCAGCGAGGTGCCGTTCGGCCCGGTGGACTACGCCGGCGCGACGCTGGGCGGCACGGTCGACCGGCTCGACGCCGACGCCGACGGCCGGCTGCACGTCGTCGACTTCAAGACCGCCAACAGCAAGCCGAGCCAGGCCGACGTGGCAGCCGACCTGCAGCTGGGCTTCTACCAGCTCGCGACGCAGGCCGGCGCCTTCGCCGACGCCACGAGCGGCGGCAGCGAGTCCGGTGGTGCCGAGCTGGTGCAACTCGTCGACGGCAGGGCCGACGGCTCGCCGTCCGTACAGCGACAGGAGGCTCTGCCGGCCGGCGGGGGGGCGGTGGCTGCGGCGCTGCGCGGCATGGTCGCGGCGGTCCTGACCGAGTCCTTCCCGGCCCGGCCCAACGACCGGTGCGAGCGGTGCGCCTTTCGTCGAGCCTGCCCCGCGCAGGACGCCGGCGGCCAGGTGGTGACGTGATCAGATCCTCTGCGCCGACGGTGCCCACGGTCGATGGCGGCTACCTGTGTGCCCTGCTGGCCAGCGAGTTCACCGACGAGCAGCTCGCCGTGATCACGGCGCCGCTGACGCCACAGCTCGTCGTCGCCGGTGCCGGCTCGGGCAAGACCACCGTCATGGCGGCCCGGGTGGTCCATGCGGTCGCCTGGCACGGGCTCGCGCCGTCGGCGGTGCTCGGGCTGACGTTCACCAACAAGGCCGCCGCCGAGCTGGCCGCCAAGGTGCGGCAGTCCCTGCGACGGCTGCGGATCGCACGGCCGCTCGACATCGAGGCCGGCCGCGAGGCAGGCACCGACGACCTGCCGACCGTGTCCACCTACCATGCCTACGCCGCCCGCATCCTCGCCGATCACGCCCTGCGCATCGGACGTGAGCCGCAGGCGATCCTGCTGACCGAGGCCGGCCGCTGGCAGCTGGCCGGGCGCGTCGTGCGGCAGGCCCGCGGGCCCTTCCCCGACCTGCCGTGGACCCCGGCCTCGGTGACCAGGTACGTCCTCGAGCTCGACGCCGAGCTGTCCGAGCACCTGGTCGACCTCGATGCGGTTCGCGCCCTCGACGACCGGCTGGGAAAGGAGATCGGCGGGCTGCCCAAGCCGACCAAGGCGCTGCTCGAGGTCGCCGCCGCGGCCCGGGCCCGCGACCAGTTGCTCGACCTCGTCCAGGCCTACCGAGACCGCAAGCGGGCCGTCGAGGCGGTCGACTTCGGCGACCAGGTGGCACTGGCAGCGCAGATCGCCGCCCGTTGCCCGCGGGTCGGTGACGAGGAGCGGGCCGAGCACCGCCTCGTGCTGCTCGACGAATACCAGGACACCGGGGTTGCCCAGCGGGTGCTGCTGTCGCTGCTGTACCCCCTCGGCCACGCGGTCACCGCCGTCGGCGACCCGTGCCAGTCGATCTACGGCTGGCGGGGTGCCTCGGTGGGCAACCTCCTGCGGTTCTTCGACCATTTCGGCGGTGCTCCGGGTGCGCAGCCCTACCAGTTGTCGACCAATTTCCGCAGCGGTGGCCGGCTGCTGGCGGTGGCCAACGCGGTCTCTGCCGACCTCCGGACAGCGTCGGCCGGCGCCCGCCGGCCGCACGTGCCGGTCGGGGCGCTGCGCTCCCGGTCCGGTGCCGAGCCCGACGGAGAGACCCGGTGCGCCCTCCTGCCGACCGCGCTCGACGAGGCCGGCTGGGTCGCCGACCAGGTGGCCGCCGCGGTGGCGGCCGGCG
>QHCA01000323.1 GCA_003244095.1 Pseudonocardiales bacterium
GGCAGGGGTCGGGGCAGGGGCGGCAGCCTCGCCGGCCGGCTCGCGGAACACGACCGCGCCGTCCTCTGCCCGGGTGGCAACTCCAGCCGCGAGGGCCGCAGATCCCGGGTCGGCAAAGCCCGGCACAGCGGTGAACGGCTGGTCCGCGGGTGACCCGGCCGGCGGCGGGCGGCCCGCGGCCAGCCGGCTGACGGGCAGTACGGCGAGGGCGGCCGAGCCGGGCAGCCGCTGCACCGGCGGTCGACCCGCGGCCAGCCGGCTGACGGGCAGTGCGGCCGGCTCGGGAAGCGCCGTCATCGCAACTGACGCACCGGCGGCCTCCTGGGCGGACCCGCCGGCCGCGGCTTGGGTACCCGCCGTCGAGGGTGCGTGCTCCCGGGCGACGACGAGTGGCCCGCCGAGCAGGGGTCGGCTGGCGGGCGGCGGCGCAGGCGGCGGGCGGCTCTCGCCGACGGCGGGCAGACGCGGCAGCTCGGGGGACAGCGGCAGGGCGCCCTGCCGTTGCACGGCGGGTGCACCGCGGTCGCCGACCAGCGGAGCGCGCTGCACCCTCGACGCCGACGCCGACGGGCCGGGCCGCGCCGGGCCGGACGGCGCCAGGTCGGGCAGCGGGCCGCCGGCCGACGGCAAGGGACGGCCCGGGCCGGTCAGCGGCGATGGCCGGTCGGGTGGCTCGACGGTGGGCGCCGAGCCGAGCAGCGGGTGTTCGGTGATCGCGGGCGGCGGGCCGTCCGGCAGTGCTGGGGCGCCAGGCTCGGCCGCCGCGAGTGGGGGCAGACCGGGCGGCGGTGCGGCGGACGCAGCTGGCGGCGAGTCCGGCACCTGCGCCGGCCCGCCCGGTACGGAGCCAGGAGTCGCCGAGCCAACCGGCAAGGCGGAGCTGCCCGGTGACGCGGGGCCGGCCGGTGACGCCGGGCCAGCCACTGACGCCGAGCCGGCCGGTGAAGTTGAGCTGACCGATGACGCCGGGCCAGCCGCTGACGCCGAACCGACACGCGATGCCGTGCTGACCGGTGACACGGGGCCGGCCGGTACCGAGAACGAGCTGCGTTGCACGTTGGCCGGCACCTGGCGCATCGGCAGACCCACGCCGCCGGGCTGACCCCGCCAGCTCACCCCCGGCCGGGAGGTATCCGACGTGTCGCTGGGATTTGAGTCGCCAAGAGACTCAACGTGCAGGCTCGGCAACGCATCCCCCTCGCCGAGGGTCGGCATCTCGGCGACCGCCTCGACCTCCGGCTCGGCCGCCGCGGGACGGACCACCGCTGTCGTTGCCTCGCCCGGCGGGGGTGACGAAGCGGTCAGCGGCGGCAGCTCTCGTACCGGCTGATCGACCGCAGGTGCGGTCGTGAGAGCCCGCTGGACCGCCGGCACCACGCTTTCCGGGAAAACGTGGGGTTGGGGGGCCCTGGAGGCCACGTCTTCCGGGAAGTCGTGGTGGGGGGCGGCGCCGATGGACGACGGCGAGGGCGCGAAGGCGACGGACCGCGGCCGGGCGATGTCGGCCGTGCCCACCGGGGCTTCCGGCGTGACCTGGTGACCCAGTGGGGCCAGGAAGGCCGGTGACTGCCAGGCGCTCAGGCCGCGCTCGAAGCGGGCGGTGTCGACGACGACCGGCGGCTCGCCGACCACCCGCTGCAGGGGCGGCACAGAGGGCCACTCGGGCCGTGGACGCGCCGACAGCAGGGACGGCTCAGGCTCGCGCGCGGAGGCGGCCGGGGACCGGCGGCGGAAGGGCCACACGAGGGTTCACCGCCCTGTCGCCGACAGCCGCTGGTTGAGCCGGCCGACCTCGTCGACGAAGCGCTGGCGGACCGGGTGCTCCATGTCCAGCAGGTCGTCGAGCGGCCAGTGCAGGTGGTAGGCGACGTACGCGATCTCGGAGTAGAGGGTGTCCGAGGCGTACGTCACGATTCCCCCAGGCGGCTACCGGCAATGTCCACGGCGAAGGAGTGTTCGCATTCGGGGCAGCGCACGGCGGCCTGGGTGGTGCCCTCGGTGTTGACCCGGCGGTAGAGGTCCTGCAGGAAGGCCAGGTCACTGGCGAAGAGGTTCTCGATGATGCCCACGTGGATGTCGTCGATCGAGCCCAGCCGGGACACGACCCGGGCGAGCAGAACGACGGTGAGGTAGGCGGGATTCTCGCGTACCCGATCGTCGCGCAACGGCACGAGCTCGTCGCGAGCGGTCGCCAGCCGCATCACGCCGGAGCGGTGCACGGTGCCCGAGGCATCGACGTAGCCGCGCGGCAGCTCGAAGGCGAACTCCGTCCGCAGCGGGTCCGGCCGGGCGACCGGCCCCGGGTCGGCCAGGGCCGGCCGGTCCGCGACCGCTGTCGCTGTGGTGCGACGCATCACTCGACCTCAAGGTGCTCGTAGGTGACCACGAGCTTCTCGGTGAGCACGCTGGTGTCGCCGGCCTTGAGCGAGCCGATCTCCAAGCTCTTGGGCCAGGCGTTGGTCAGCTTGTAGCGCTTCAGGGCCTGCCCCTCGAAGTCGTACACGATGACCGCGCCGCCCTTGCGGACCGCGTCCATCTTGCCGAACTGCGAGTCCTTGACCCACTTCTCGAAGCTCTGGTCACCGGTCAGGCCGCGCGTGAAGGTGACCTCGCCCGCCTTAGGGCGACCGGGCAGCTTCTTGATGATGTACTTGCCATCGCTGGTGTTCTGCTTGAGCTCGATGACGTCCTGCTCCATCTTCAGGCCGCTGACCTCGGAGATCTGCTTGATGACGACGCCGTCGACTTCGAGTCCGAACGAGTGACCTACCAGGCTGTCGT
>QHCA01000324.1 GCA_003244095.1 Pseudonocardiales bacterium
GTCGCGGCCTGGCTGGCCGCCGCCCCGGGCGTCACCGTACTGGCCACCAGCCAGGAGCGACTCCGGCTCTCGGTCGAGAGAATCTACGCCGTGCCCGGACTCACCCTGCCGGAGCTGGCCACGCTTCCTCGTGATCCGACCGCCATCGCGCAGGCCGTGGCCCAGTCCTCGGCGCTGAACCTGTTCAACGCTCGGGCCCGGCGCATTGCCTACGGCTTCACCCTGACCTTGGACGACCTGCACGCCGTCGCCGAAGTCTGCCACCGCCTCGATGGCATCCCGCTGGCGATCGAGCTCGCAGCCGCCCGCCTCGACACCATGTCACCGCAGGAGTTGCTGTCCCGGCTGGCCGAGCGACTTGACCTGCTCGCCGACGGCCCGGTGGACGTGCCGACCCGTCAACGGAGCCTGCGAGCCGCCATCGGCTGGAGCTACGAGCTGCTCAGCTTGGCCGACCGCACCCTCTTCGCCGCACTGGGGGTGTTCGCCGGTGGCTGTCAGGTCGAAGCTGTCGAGGCGGTCTTTCCCGCCAGCTCGCTCACTGATCGGCTGGCCGGACTGGTCGACAAGAACCTGCTACAGGTCGAAACCGGTCACGATGGCACCCCTCGCTTCCAAATGCTGGAAAGCATCCGCGCCTACGCCGTTGAGGAGCTCGCAGCCGACCCTTCCGCTGAAGCCATCCATGCCCGTCACGCCGGCTATTGCGCGACCTTTGCCGATCAGGCGGTCGCCTCCCTCCTCGGCCCCGACCAGTCCGCCGCGCTGGACCTCATCTCCCGAGAGCAGCACAATGTGCGCGCCGCGCTCACCTGGACTCTGGAGAACGACCAGTGCGAAGTGGCTGCCCGGATATGCGTCGGCGTATGGCGCTTCTGGGCCACCCGTGGTCACGTCAGCGAGGCACGCGAGTGGGTCACCCGCATCCTCGGGCAGCAGGGTTCTCTGCCTCCGGCGCTGCTGGTGAAGTTGCTGTACGTCGCCGGGTCGGTGGCCGTGGACCAAGGCGACGTGCGTGCCGCCGGAACACTCGTGGAACAGTGCTTGTCCTGCGCGCGGGTGGTCGACGAGCGCAGTGTCATGGTGCAGGCACTGCGCATGCTCGGCGAGATTCGTACGATGGCCGGTGAATACGAGGAGGCCCGCCGACTACACGCAGAGAGCCTGGCACTCGCTCGTGCCGAGTCGGATCAACGTGGGATCGCCTGCGCGCTCGGTGACCTCGGAGACATCGCCATCCGCCTCGGGGACCTCGACGATGCCCAGGAGTTGGTGTCAGAGAGCCTCGAGATCTTCCGGTCGATCGGTGACACGCTAGCCGCCTTGTGCTGCATGCTCAGCTTGGGCGAAGTGCTGCTGTTCCAGGCCGACCCGACCGGGGCCCGGCCCCTCTTTGAGGAGAGCCTGCTGCTCAGCCGGGAGGTCGGCGACGTCTGCAGCGAGGCATGGGCAATGCACCACCTCGGCGTGGTGGCCGACGCCGGTGGTGACGCGGCGGAGGCGACCCGGCTGTTCGCCGGCGCCCTGTCGCTGCGGCACCGGACCCAGGAACGGCAGACAATCGCCGACTCGCTGGAGGGCCTGGCCGGCGTCGCCATCGCCCGCGACCCCTCGTTGGCTGCCCGGCTGTTCGCCGCCGCGGCAGGACTCCGGGATCGGCACCAGCTACCCAGGCCACCGGTCTGGCAACACCGATGGGACGCGCACATGAGGCAGCTGTGCGATGCGCTCGACGCCGAAACCCGCGACGCCGCCTGGGCGTCCGGCCGCGCGGCGCCTCTCGACGACGTCGTCGCCGCAGCCCTCGAACTCGCACTGCGCAAGCCGCGCGCCCCGGCGGCATAGGTGCGGACCACGACTAGCGGGAGTTTCCCCGCCATCTGATGTGATCGGCATGTTTCTCTTGCTGGTGCTTCCCCGGCCGCCTCCTTCGAGTCAGGCGATGGCGGTGAGCTGGTCGTCAAGGCGCGGACCGGACGAGACATGGCCGCCACGATGCTGCCGACCTACGCAAGTTCACTGATGGCCTTGGCGACGAGTGCTCGGGCGGCCTTTCCGTGGGCGGCGGATGCGACCAAGCGGTCGAACATGCGGGAGTACAGCTCGATCTCCTGTGACCGGGTGACCTGAAGGCTGGCGGTTGGTGTTTCAAGCGCCGCGAGTGAGTCATCGAAGATCCAGAAGCCGGTGGACGGGACGAGGGAGCGCTCGGCCATCATGGGGATGATCCCCAGGGAGACGGTTGGCAGGGACATGACGGCGAGCAACCGGTCGAGCTGCCCGGCCTGTGTTTCGGCGGTGCCGAACCAGGTTCTTAGCGCCTGCTCTTCGAGCACGACCGCGAAACGTCTACCGCGCTGGTAGAGCACCTTCTGCCGTTCGATACGCGCGGTGACGGCAGCGTCGAGATCGTTGGGCGTCTCCAGGAACGAGATCCAGAAGGCGAGCATGGCCGCGGAGTAGTCCGCCGTCTGGAACAGGCCGGGTATGACGTTGTGCTCGTAGATCCGGAACAGCTTGGTCCGTTCGTAGAAGGCGACGGTGTGCCCACCGAGGACGCCCTTCATGCCGGCCCGGGCCTGCCGGCGAAACTCCAGGTACGCCGACTCGACAGTGCGAAGCGTGGCCAGCAGGTCCGAGACCTGGTCCTCGGAATCGCAGACCCGGCACCAGGCGCGGATGTCGGTGTCGCTCGGCGGCTGGACGCCGTGCTCGATCTTGCTGACCCGGGTGAAGTGCCATCCGAGCCCATCAGCCAAGGCCCTCCCGGTGAGGCCGGCACCTTTGCGCAACTCACGGAGGCGGACGCCCAGTGCCTCCTGGGCTTGTTTGGCCGAGCTAGACGGGTTGGTATTCACGGTGTGGGATCGCGACTCTCCAGACCTCCTCGAAGGCGGACCGGCACAATGCGATGTCAGCCGGGTCGGTAGACGTCACGCGGTCGACGGCCAGCCCGTTGCCCGAATACAGCAGGAACACAACGAGACGGTCGTCGAACAGATAGAAGTCGTTGCCAGGGAGCCCGATCGAGGAGACCAGCCTGCGGGGGACCCATCGGATGTTCTCGCCAGCTTCGACCAGCAGATGGGCGATGCTATGCGACCAGCGCTGGTAGTCGCTGAGTGGCTCGGAGACGACGCGGGCCCGACGCACCGACCGGCCTGCGTCGGCGTGGTGGCGCAGGGTCACACACCAGCCGTCGAGCCACCGCAGGTCATCGGGCTGCCCAGCGGCCCATTTTGCCATATGCGGCAGCTCCACGGCGGTGCCGTAGGCATCACGCGTCTCAAGGTGTATGGCCTCCCGCGAGAACGTGGACAGGAGCCTGTCGAACTCTTCGCCGCTGTTCGATGGCACTGGCCCTACTTGAAGAATTGCAGCATCCGGTCAGGGGTCTCCACGGCCGACTCGCCGTCGGGCAGAGCCAAGGTCGCAAGTGCCTCGGCGTCGGTGACAACCCACCCCTGCACGATCCAGCTGTCGCGATCTGTGCGGTAAACCGTCGGTGAACCGGTCGGGTTGGACCCCGGATCCTTGCCGATGAACGTCAGTCGCATGACCCTCTCCCGTCGAAATCGTTGCCGGATATTGCGAGTTCACATGTTCTCGACATCGCAAGCAGGGGTCAAGACCTGCGGCGAACGAGTTGTCGCAACAATTCGCAACTCTCTGTCGTGGCCGGCAAGCGAGACCATAGCGTCTCGATGAACCGAGCAAGGGAGAGAAGACGTGAAAGCCCCGATGGACGAGGTGAGCCTCGTGCATGCGAACGCACTGCACATCCTGGACGCCGCCCTTCGCAGACGGTTCCTGGTACGGGACCTGCTGTGGTGCGCGACCTGTGATGTGCCATGGGTGCCGATCCTGCTGCGGCCGATGACCCGTTACTACGCCTGCCACAACAAGAGCTGCCCGCACCCGGCCATGCCGGCCGGGCTCGTGGAGCACCGGGTGTGGATCAGGTTCGTCAGACTGCACGGAGTCGACAACTGCCAGATCCCCCGCGACCGACGGCACGAGGCGCTCACCGACGCTCTCAACCGGGTCCTGGTCTGCCCCGGGCTGCTCCTGCGACTGGAGTGGTGGGAATGATCGCGCCGTGATCCTCGTGGACCGCAACGGAGTCGTCGCCTCGGACACCATGATCGGCGAGATCGAGCAGTTGACGTACCTCGCGGCCGCAGTGTTGATCGCACACACCGACGAAGGTCGCCGATGCGCCGTCTGCTCCGGAAAGGCGTTCCCTTGCCTGGCGGCTGAGCTGGCTCGTCAAGCTGTCGCACTGCGCCGATGATATTTGTCCCGGGTGACGCGCGGCCCGGGTCCCCCTCTTTCCGGAGACGGGTCAGCTGGGATAGGGCGTCTCGGCGCGTGCCTTGCGGAGGGCGTTGGCCCACCAGGCGAGCTGGACCAGCAACGTCTTGGCGTACGCGGAAGCGTCTGGATCGGTCGGCTGACCAGCGTCCCAGTTCACGAAGTAATTCGGAAACGCCAGGCCATCGCGAATGGTCACCGCGTGCAGCTCGGTGAGGACATTCTCCAGGTGCAGGACCGCGTGGCGACCGCCCGCCGCGCCTCCATAGCTGACGAACGCGACCGGCTTGGCAACCCACTGAGTGAAGTGCCAGTCGATCGCAGCCTTCAGCGACGCGGGGTAGCTGTGGTTGTACTCCGGGGTCACGAGGACGAACGCGTCCGCCGCGTCGAGTCGCGCGGTCATGGCCGCCATGCCCGCCGGGCGCGGGTAGCCGTCGCCGGCGTACTTCGGCGACGCGGCAGGCAGGGACAGCGGGATCTCGAAGTCAGCGAGGTCGACGACATCGACGTCGAAGCCCCCGTACATGCTCGCCTGTTCGGCGAACCACGAGGCCACGACCGGACCGAACCTTCCCTCGCGCACACTGCCGACGACGATGACAAGTCTGCTCTTTTCGCTCATGCGTCCCAGGGTCGGTCCCACCGGAGGTCCTAGCCAGACCGAGCGCAGGCTGGCCCTCCGGGGGCCACCGTGACGGGGGACGCGGGGCCCGTCCCCGTCGTACGCTCAACAGCGTGAGTACGCCGCTGGGTGACTTCCTGCGCGCCAGACGCGACGGCACCCGACCCGACACGCTCGGCCTGCCTGCGGGCACCCGTCGCCGCGCCCCGGGGGTGCGGCGTTCGGAGCTGGCCTCGCTGGCGGGCATCAGCGTGGAGTACCTCGTCCGGATCGAGCAAGGCCGCGACCGAAACCCGTCGCCATCCGTCGTCAACGCACTCGCCGATGGCCTGCGCCTCGACGTCTCCGAACGGGAGCACCTGCGATACCTCGCCAAGATCACCAGCGGTGTATGCGTCGGGTCGCTCGCCCAGCCTCGGCGCGATGTCAGGCCGAGGGTGCTGGAGCTGCTCGACCAGCTCGAACCGGGGATCGCGCTGGTCACCAACCGGCTTGGTGACGTCCTCGCATACACCACCGGCTTCGACCTGATCGCGCGACCGACCGGGCTACTTGATACCGAAAACCCCAACCTCACGCGGTTCGTGTTCACCGACGAGCGCTCCCGCGAAGTTTTCCCGGACTGGGATCGGGTCGCCGACCAGCAAGCCTTCGATCTGTGGCTCGGCCCGTCCGCCGAACGCTCGGCCCAATTCCGGGCGGACCTCGCCGGGATCGCCGGCGACGACTTCACGCGGCGGCTGAACAGGCACGTGCTGCCGGCCCGCGGCAGGTTGCGATGGAAGCACCCGGTGGTGGGCGAGCTCCGGCTGGACCGCGAGGTCATGGAGTTCCCAGCCACCGATGCCCAGCAACTCGTGGTGTTCCTTCCGGCCGACGACACCACCGCCGAGGCGGTGAACCGCATGCGCAAACCGAGCGGTGCCACGCTGCGAGCCGTCAACTGAGCAAACGGGACGCGATCGTCCTCCGCAGTTCAGCGCTATCTCCGGCGCGCGACGCGGGCGCCGCCGACGTTGTCGGCCAGCCAGGTGTTGAGCGGGAGCAGCTGCCGCCAGGCCTTGGCGATCCGGTCCTTGGCCTTGGCCGTGTGCAGCCACGCGGCCGGCTGCTCGGACCTGCCGGCGACCAGCGACTTGTGCCGGAGCAGGCCCGCTCGGGGGTGGGTGTCGTCCCACGGCTTGGGGACCCGCTTGAGGTGCTCGCCGCCGATGTCCCACCCCGCCTTGCTCAGGGTGACGATCATGGCGGCCACGGCGGTGCCGGTCCGGTCGTCGTCGACCGCCGCGCGCAGTCGCTGCGCCTGGTCGGTACTGGTGTGGTAGTAGCCGCCGCCGACGAACAGCCCGTCGGCGGACAGGGCCAGATACAACCCGCCGTCCCCGTCGGCGTTGTGCACCATCGCCGCGGCCTGTGTCTTGTACGGCGTCTTGTCCTTGCTGAACCGCACGTCACGGTAGGGCCGGAAGAACTTCGCCTCGCCGAACTCCGGCTCCAGCGCGTCGAGCAACGCCTTCATGGGCGCGGCGACGCACTCGTCGTACACCGCCTTGTGGTCGGTCCAGTACGCCTTGCTGTTATCCGCCGCGAGGCCCTCGTAGAAGGTGAGCAGGCGTTCGGGGAAGCCGGAGAAACCCATGCCGCCGATCCTGACGCATACGCCGCGATGTCCTCAACCTGAGCCGACGCCGGCGGCGCGGGAAGCCCATGCTGCACGAAGGGGCAGCTGGCCACGCCTGTCCAACGGGGGGGACCGGGTTTACCGTCTAATGATGCGGGATCATCTTGACGACTTCGCGCTGCCGTCGCGTCGACACATCGGCGCCGCACCCGAGCACGCGATCAGCACCCCGGCCCAGGCCGCGGTGCTGCGGCTGCAGCGCGAGGCGGGCAACGAGGCGGTGTCCTCGCTGATGGAGGGCGAGCGCTCCCCGGTGCTCGACGTGGTGGGCTCCGGCAGCGGGTCTGCTCTGCCGTCGACCACCCGGGCCGGCATGGAGGCACGCTTCGGCGCGGACTTCAGCGGCGTACGACTGCACACCGACGGTGCCGCAGCCGCCTCCGCGCAGAGCGTGCAGGCCAAGGCCTACACCGTCGGCGACGACGTCGTGCTCGGCGCCGGCGTCGACCCGTCCAGCTCCGCCGGGGAGAAGACCCTGGCCCACGAGCTGACCCACGTACTGCAGCAGCGGGCCGGTGACGTCGACGGCACCCCGGCGGCGGGCGGCATCAAGGTCAGCGACCCGGGCGACCGCTTCGAGCAGGAGGCCGAGCACACGGCCGACCGGGTGATGTCCGGCGAGCCTCCCGCGATCGGTGTGCCGGCGGGCGCCCCGGCCGCGGGCGTCCAACGCGAGGGCGCCCCCGAGGAGGAAGAGGAGCCGCTGCAGGCCTTGCGCATCCAGCGCGAGGGCGAGGACACGCTCGAAGACGAAGCGCCCGCGTGACGGCCGCCCTCCGGTGACATCCCGCGGCCTCGTGCCGCCGAGAATCCAGGCGGCAAAGACCCAAGGACGCCCGCTGCCGTCGTCCGTACACCTCCTCCGATCGCCGTGGGACGGCGCGCTGTCCCACGAACACGCCCTGCAGCTGCAGGCGACGGCCGGCAATGCGGCCGTCGCGGGCCTGCTGGCCCCGCCCGGCCGGATGCCACCCAGGTCGGCGGGCCTGCCCGTCATCGGTCGCCAGGCGAGTCCGGACACCACGACCCGGACCCGACCGCTCCCGGCGACGACGTTCCCGTGGGTCGGGAAGATCCAGGCGTCGGACAACGCTGCGCTTCGCCGCGATCCGAGCAAGGACCCCCAGTCGCCCTACGCCAACATCGCGGCCGACCTCCCTCGGGGGACGGTGATCGAGGTGACCGGCGTGGAGAAGGGCTGGCTGAGGGTGCAGGTCGTCGACCCCGCCGGCGGCCGGCCACAGCAGGGCTACGTCTCCCACGAACTCGTCCGCTTCGTCCGCGACGGTGCGTGGGAGATCGAGATGCCGCCGGATCCCGTGCTGCCGCTCGTACTCTCCGTCACCGAGGCGTTCCTCGTCCTCAAGCGGGCCGAGCGGAGGCGGGCCAGCGAGCCTGGTCACACGCCCTCCGCCGACGAGGCCCACCGCATCGAGGTGGCCACGAAGACCCTGGTGGGCACGAAGCGCTACAGCGTCGATCCCGGCACCCTCGTGGTGACCTTCGTCCGGCCCGCCGGCAGCAAGATCAAGGTCGAGTCGATCGAAGACTTCGTCCTGTTCGTGGAGACCGTCGAGCGTGCGTACCCCTCCGCGACTCCCACCGAGATCGTCAGCGAGATCCGCCAGGTGTGGTTCCACGACGAGAAGTGGAGTGTGCTGCTCGCCAGCCGCGGTATCGACGGCGAGAACTTCAAGGAGAATCCGACGAGCCCGATCGGCCTGATGTTCGACATCGAGGACCTGCAGGCCAACGGCTCCACGAAGGTCTTCAAGACCCGGCTCGGCGACGTCGCGATCAGCCATGTGATGACCGGCCTCGACGCCGCGTTGAGCGGTATGGCCGACGAGCCCGGCCGCGCTCATCCCAAACTCCGCAAGGGCTGGAACATGGCCAACGACGTCATTAACAGCGATCCGCGTGATTTCGCCACCTGGTCG
Organism: Pseudonocardiales bacterium; assembly: GCA_003244095.1. GTDB lineage: Bacteria > Actinomycetota > Actinomycetes > Mycobacteriales > QHCA01 > QHCA01. Next base: position 8,561 of record QHCA01000324.1, read on the forward strand.
GGGGACGTAGGGCAGGCGTACGGGGAGTACATCGTCGCGCGCTACCACGAGGACGTGACCAGCAAGGCGCTGAAGGAGTACGTCGCGGCAAAGGCGTCACCCGCGCAGTTCCTCGCCGACATCCACGGTTACATCGCCAAGCAGGTGTGGAAGGACACGCCGGTGGCCCTCGACCCTGGTGGCCCGACGATGACCGCCTCCGGCGTCCTGCGCGCCCTGTACATGGTCGACAAGACGGGCAGCCCCGCCGACGCCACCTACCAGGCGTACTTCGAGCAGGTCACCGGAAAGAGCGGCCCCGCCATGCGATCGTTCATCGCCGAGCGGTCGTTGGGTTTCGCTCGGCTGTGGTACGTCAAGGCCCTCGCGTCGCTGAGGCCCGGCCACTTCGCGGAGCAGTTCGATCGGCACCACCAGGAGAACGAGCAGTCGGCCACGGCCGGCGACCGGCTCGACGACGTCATCGCCCAGTTCATGACGATGCTGGCGGGCCAGGTGACATGAGGCCGGCCCGTCGGGAAGGCCCGATCCTCCGGTCGCGCCCGCGACCTGTGCGCCTGGATCGCCAGCCGCCCGGCTCGGCCCGGCAGTCACCGTCCGACGACATGCTCGGCCTGCAGCGGACGGCCGGCAACCGGGCCGTGAGCGACCTTCTCGGCGGTCGCCCGGTCGTGCAGCGGCACGAGGGCAGCGAGCCGGAGATCGCGGCGGCCCACGTCGTGTCGTCGGCGGAGGAGACCGACCTGCCGGCGGTGGCGGACGCGCCGGCGCTCGTGACCGAACAGGACGAGCTGCTGACCGAGCGCAAGCCACTGGCCGCCAGGGTGAAGGCCGCCGCCAGGAACGCGCCGGACGTGGCGGCGGCGGACCGGGTCAAGCAGATCGACGATCGGTTGGTCGAGATCAAGCAGCAGCTCGCCCTGCGGCTCAAAGGGGACGAGGCCGTCACGCTCGAGCACAACGGATACACCGGCGGCACCGCCGCGTGGTTCGCGGACGTGAAGACGATCACCTTTCTGGGTCGGCCCGCCACGGTGCACAAACTCCTCGCCGAGCGGTTGGCCAAGGTGGAGAAGGCGCTCAAGGACCTGCCCGTACCACCCGACGGCTGGGTCAGCGAGACCCACAGCACGCTACGGAAGCCCGGGCAGAGCCTGCACTCGTTCGGCCTCGCCATCGACCTGAACCCTCTGACCAACCCGTTCCTCGTACAGCCGACCGGCCAGCCGATCTACGAGCCGACCGCCTGGAGCGGGTCCATCCGGGACGCGATCGAACACGCCGCGCTGCTCGTGCTCGCGCGGAGGGCGGACGACGAGGCGTTCTTCACCAGGCCGGACGTCAAGGACAAGGACGCGCGGGTGGAGGCGAGCTACGACAAGATCGCCGAGGCGTCAGACGCCCTGAAGAGCTACTTCACGCTGACCGACGCCGATCGGAGAGCCGAGCTCGACACGCTCGTGCACGCCGTCAAGGACAAGGACCCGAAGCACCGGAGCGCGGAGGACTGGATCAAGCTCATCAAGGCCGACCGGCAGACCGTCGGCAGTCTCGCAGCTCCGGACCGGAAGAACTGGAGCCATCCCGAGCACGGGTTCCTGAACCTCGACAAGCGCCTGGTGAAGGCGATGACCGACAGCGCGGGTGCCGGCCTCACCTGGCTCGGCGACGACACCGTGTCGCCGGGGCGGGACATCATGCACTTCGACATGCGCGGCGTCGGCCCGATCACGAAGATCTGGAACTCCGTCAAGGGCGGCAGGGGCGGGGACACCTACCTCGGCGGCGGTTGACCGCCGCTCACGAGGAAAGCAGCTCGTGGTAGCGGCCGAACTCCGCCTCCACCGACAGCCGCCCGAGCTTGCGGTACTCGCGGTGCACCGCCCGTACCAGATCGGCCATGCAGACCGCCCGGTCGCCCTCGGCGGCGAAATACGCCGCCGTCAGCGCGATGCTGCGGATGTTGCC
>QHCA01000325.1 GCA_003244095.1 Pseudonocardiales bacterium
GCAGTGCTTGCACACGTCGGAGGACATCAGCCAGCGGAAGTCGGGGCGCTCAGCCACGCCGGCTCCCGGCAGGTGCAGCGACGGCATCCCCAGGTCCACAGTGGAGCGCGAAGCAGGCTGCTCGATGAAGGCCACGTGCCGCCAGGTGCTGGCACCCAGCGCACCGGTGTTGTCGTAGGACGAACCGAGCAGCGACAGGCCGTCCTCCGGGACGTGGTTCCACTCCTTGCACGCGACCTCGCAGGCCTTGCAGCCGATGCAGACCGACGTGTCGGTGAAGAACCCCTTGCGGGCCGGCGGATCGACCCAGCCGGCCGCCCGCGCCACGTCGTTACTCATCCCGCCTCCGCGGCACGGATTGCGTCGGCCTTGCTCATTCGGCTCCTTCCACCGTGATCCCGGCCCGGTGCCGGTAGCCCTCGACGAAGCGCAACAGGTCGGGACCGCGGGGCCGCCGGCCCGGCCGGATGTCGCACGAGGACACCTTGGACTCCTGGATGTGCACGTTGGGGTCGAGCGTCACGCCGAGCAGGTCGTTGGCCGAGTCACCCTGCACGATCGCCCGGTCGCCGACGCCCCAGTGGTAGGGCAGCCCGACCTGGTGGATCACCTTGCCTCCGGCCCGCAGCGGCTTGATCCGCTCGGTGACCAGCACCCGCGCCTCGACGGCCGACCGGGCGGTGACGACCGTCGCCCAGCCGCCGTGCTCCAGCTCGCGTTCGGCGGCCAGCGCAGGGGAGACCTCGCAGAAGAACTCCGGCTGGAGTTCGGACAGGTACGACAACCAGCGGCTCATCCCGCCCGCGGTGTGGTGTTCGGTGAGGCGGTAGGTCGTGAAGACGTACGGGAAGACCTCGCTGCCGGGCGCCGGCGCCGAGGGGTTGCTGGGGTTCTCCTTGCGCCGGAACTCCTCGCGGACCGGGTTGGCCTGCTGGCCGTAGACGGGGTTGCGTACCGGCGACTCGTGCGGCTCGTAGTGAGCGGGCAACGGTCCGTCGAGCAGGCCGGTCGGCGCGTAGAGCCATGCCTTGCCGTCGGCCTGCATGACGAACGGGTCGTCGCCGGCCAGCCCGTCGACACCGGAGGTGCCCGGCTCCGGCCGGTAAGTCGGTGCCTTGCCGACGGGGAAGTCCGGCACGTCGTGCCCCGTCCAGCGGCCCGCGCCGTTGTCGAGGGCGGGGTCCCACCAGACGTAGGCCTTGCGGTCGCTCCACGGCCGGCCGTCGGGGTCGGCCGAGGCGCGGTTGTAGAGGATCCGCCGGTTGGCCGGCCAGGCCCAGCCCCACTCCGGCGCCACCCACGACTGCTGAGCGCCCGGCTTGCGCCGGGCCGCCTGGTTGGCGCCGCCGGCGTACACCCCGGTGTAGATCCAGCAGCCGCCGCTGGTCGAGCCGTCGTCGGCCATCTCGGTGAAGGCGGGCAGCGGCCGGCCGGCGAACTCACCGGTCAAGTAGCTGCCGTTGATCTCCCGCAACACCGCCTCGGCGTCGGGATCGTCGGGCCCGAGCAGCGGATAGTCCCAGGTCAGGGCACGGATGGGGGCGTCGCGCTCCTCCGTACCGTCCGCCAGCCTCTTCTTGATGATGTCGCCGAGCCGCCAGTAGAAGCCGAGGTCGCTGCGGGCGTCGCCGGGCGGCTCGACCGCCTTGTGGTGCCACTGCAGCATCCGCTGCGTGTTAGTGAACGTCCCGGACTTCTCGGTGTGCGCGGCAGCCGGGAAGAAGAACACCTCCGTGCCGATGCCGGCCGTCGACAGCTCGCCGGTGGCGATCTCCGGGCCGTCCCTCCAGAACGTCGCCGACTCGATCAGCTGGAAGTCGCGGACCACCAGCCAGTCGAGCTTGGCCATGCCGAGGCGCTGCAGCCGGCCGTGCGCCGACCCGACGGCGGGGTTCTCACCGACCAGGAAGTAGCCCTCGACCTTTCCGTCGAGCATGCCGAGCACCGTGCTGTACGTGCCGTGATCGCCGGTCAGCCGGGGCAGCCAGCCGAAGCCGAAGTCGTCGTCGGCGCGGGCCGCTTCGCCGAACCATGCCTTGAGCAGGCTGACGGCATAGGCGCGGGCGTTGACCCAGAAGCCCTTCTGGTCGGGGGTGGTGATACCGCCGAGGTATTCGGTCAGGTCGGCCGACGACCCGGCGTTCGGCATCGGCAGGTAGCCGGGCAGCAGGTTGAACAGCGTGGGGATGTCGGTCGAGCCCTGGATGCTGGCGTGCCCACGCAGCGCCAGGATTCCGCCGCCGGGCCGCCCCATGTTGCCCAGCAGCAGCTGGATGATCGCCGCCGCGCGGATGTACTGCGCCCCGACCGTGTGCTGCGTCCAGCCGACCGAATAGACCCAGGCGGTGGTGCGGTCGCGCCCGCTGTTCGCGGTGACCGCCTCGCACACGTCGAGGAACTCCTCCCGCGGCACGCCGCAGACCTCCTCGACCAGCGACGGCGTGTAGCGGGCGTAGTGCCGCTTGAGCAGCTGGAACACGCACCGCGGGTGCTGCATCGTCTCGTCGCGCTCCACGTCGTGCGCGCCGGATGCCGTGGTGCCGTGGCCGCCGGCATGGTCGCCGATCCGCTGCTTCTCGTCGCTGGCGTGCCCGGGCGCGTCGGGGGTGGCCTGTTCCCTCATCCCCTCGTACTGCCATGACGCCGGGTCATAGCTGCGCTTGCCCTCGTCGTAGCCGGAGAACAGCCCGTCGAGGTCCTCGGTGTCGCGGAAGTCGTCACGCACCAGGGTGGCCGCGTTGGTGTAGGCGACGACGTACTCCCGGAAGAACGTCTCGGTCTGCAGGATGTAGTTGACGATTCCGCCGAGGAACGCGATGTCGCTGCCCGCCCGCAGCGCGACGTGCTGGTCGGCGACCGCCGACGTGCGGGTGAACCGCGGGTCGACGTGGATCACTCGGGCGCCGCGCTTCTTGGCCTCCATCACCCACTGGAATCCGACCGGGTGACACTCGGCCATGTTGGAGCCCTGGATGACGATGCAGTCAGCGTTGGCCAGGTCCTGCTGGAACGTCGTGGCACCGCCGCGACCGAACGAGGTCCCCAGACCGGGGACCGTGGAGCTGTGTCATATGCGGGCCTGGTTCTCGATCTGGATGGCGCCCAGGGCGGTGTAGAGCTTCTTCATCAAGTAGTTCTCTTCGTTGTCCAGCGTCGCGCCGCCCAGGCTCGCGATGCCGAGCGTCCGCCGCAGCGGGTGGCCGTGGTCGTCGAGGTCCTGCCAGGTGCGGGCCCGGGTCGAGAGCACCCGGTCGGCGACCATCTCCATCGCCGTGTCGAGGTCGATCTCCTCCCACTCCGCTGTGTACGGCCGCCGGTGCAGCACGGTGGTCACCCGGCTGGGGCTGTTGACGAGCTGCTCGGAGGCCGACCCCTTGGGGCAGAGCCGGCCCCGCGAGACCGGCGAGTCGGGGTCGCCCTCGATCTGGATGACCCGCTCGCCGGAGACGAAGACCTTCTGGCCACAGCCGACGGCGCAGTACGGGCAGATGCTGTCGACCACGCGGTCGGCGGTCTTCGTGCGCGGCCGCAGTTCCTTGGTACGGGCGGATTGGGCGGCCGCCCCCCTGCCGAGGGGGTCCGGGCCCGACAACTGGCGGATCACCGGCCAGCTCAGGAAGGTCTTGCGTACGTCCACCCGACCATCTCACCGCAGGTCGGGCCGGGCCGCCACCGCGGCGCGTGCGACGAGGTCGTCCGCCTCCGGCGGTACGGCCCGCAGGTCGAGCAGGCAGCGGCCGCGTTCCGTGCGCCCGACGACCGGTGTTTCGGCGTGGCGGAGGCTTGCGGTGAAGCTCTCCGGCAGGCTGACTGCCGCGCTGGGCAGCTCGACGCCCGGTGCCGCGCCCCCGCCGACCCGGGCCATCGAGTCGACCGCGAGGGCGTCGATGCCGTGGGCGGCCACGTGCTTGGCCAGGGCCTCGGCCCGCTGCCGGATCGCCTCGACGGGCTGGTCGAGGGCGGCGGCGGTCGGCGCCTGCGGCCCGCGCAGGGTGGCCTCCAGCGCGGCCAGCGTGAGCTTGTCGACCCTCAGCGCGCGGGCGAGCGGGTGCCGGCGGAGCCGGCCGATGATCGTCGTGCTGCCGAGCAGCAGGCCGGCTTGGGGTCCGCCGAGCAGTTTGTCGCCGCTGGCGGTCACCAGCGCTGCGCCGGCTCGCAGCATCGTGTCGGCGTCCGGCTCGTCGGGCAGCAGCGGGTGCGGGGCCAGCAGGCCGGAGCCGATGTCGGCCACCACCGGCACGCCGAGGGTGGCCAGCTCGTCGATGCCGACAGATGCGGTGAAGCCCGTGACGACGAAGTTGGACGGATGGACCTTGAGCACCAAGCCGGTGCTGTCGTCGATAGCCGCTGCATAGTCGGCGAGTACCGTCCGGTTGGTCGTGCCGACTTCCCTGAGCAGGGCACCGGTCGACACCAGCAGGTCGGGGATCCGAAAGCCCGCACCGATCTCCACCATCTCCCCGCGGGAGATCACGATCTCGCGCCCGTGGGCCAGCGCGGTGGCAACCAGCACCAGAGCCGCGGCGCCGTTGTTGACGACGTGCACCGCTTCGGCTGCGGGCACCGCCGAGGCCAGCGCCGCCATGGCCGTCCGGCCGCGCGGCGCCCGCTCGCCGGTCGCCACGTCGTACTCCACGTCGGTCGTGCCGGCCGCCGCGCCGAGCGCGTCGACAGCCGCCGCGGACAGCGGCGCCCGGCCGAGGTTGGTGTGCAGCAGCACGCCGGTCGCGTTGATCACCGGCCGCAGCCCGGCCGCCTGCGCGGGCAGGCCGGCCAGCGCCGCGTTCACCACCTCGTCGGGAGCCAGGTCGCCCTCACGTACCCGTCGCTGCGCCATGCGTACCGCATCCTTGACCACCTCGCGCCCCAACCGCCGCTGCGCGTCAGCCAGCCGGGGATCGGTCAGGACCGCATCGGTCCGCGGCACCTGCCGCCGGACATCGCTCACACTGCGAGGCTACGACCAGGCGGCGGGTGGCACTGCGCCGTTGACGCTCGACCGGCTGTTTCCAGGCTCAGTCCAGTTGGAGTACGGACAGGATGTTGCCGGCCGGGTCCTTGAACCACGCGATCAGCGGGCCGCCCCTGCGGTTGATGCCCTTGTCGTCGACCCAGTCGTTCTTGTCGAAGTGGACGCCCCGGGCGGTGAGCTCGTCGACGGCGGCCTCGATGTCGGCGACGGGGAAGTTGAGGATCGTGAACGTCGCCGGCGTGTGGTCGGGCTTGGGATAGATCAGCGCCTCGCGGTCGCCGGCGATGTGCAGGGTGAGCATGCCGTTGGCCGCGGAGACGTCGAGGCCGAGTGTCTCGTTGTAGAACGCCTTGGCCTTCGGGATGTCGTCCACGGAGAACCCGCTGAATGCCTTGCTGTTTTCGAGCATGGTCGATTCCTCATCTCTCAGGTTGATCGGTCAGGTCGAGTGGTGACCCCGCAGGGTCCGGCCCTCACCGTGACAGACCCGACCGGGCCGGGAGACTCATCGCGGTCCCTCCATCCTGCGCCGGTTCGACCGCCCGCCGGCCCAAATCCGCTGGGCGGCGCTCTGCGGATGTGGCAGCGTGGGCGGGTCTCCGGCATGCCGGGCCCCCGGACGAGAGGTAGCGCATGACAGTACGAATCAGGACCGTTACGTTCGACTGCGCCGACCCCTTCGCGCTGGCGGCGTTCTGGACGCAGGTGACCGGGTTCGGCGAGGACCCGGACAACGGCAACGACCCCAGCGACGACGAGGCCCTGCTGGTCGGCTCGGGCGGGGCGCCGGCGCTGCTGTTCATCCAGGTGCCGGAGGCCAAGACCGTCAAGAACCGCGTCCACCTGGACCTGGAGCCCACCGATCGAACCCGGGACGAGGAGGTCGAGCGCCTGCTGACACTCGGCGCGACGTTGGTGGCCGACTTTCGCGGGCCGGACGGCAGGGGATTCGTCGTGCTGGCCGACCCAGAGGGCAACGAGCTGTGCATCGAGCGCAGCGAGGCCGAGCGCGGCGGGTAGCCGGGTCAGCTGACGAGCACGGCGTAGACGATCACGTTGTCGCTGTAGTTGCGCGTCACCGCGTCGAAGCTGCCACCACAGGTGACCAGCGCGAGCTGCGGCGGCCCGGAGGTGCGGAACAGGTCCTGCCGGGGAAGTGCCGACTTCACCACCTCACGCCGGCCGATCAGGCGGAAGGCGAGCACCGAGCCGTCTCCCCGGCGGATCCGGACGATGTCACCGGCCCGCAGGCTCTTCAAGTTGGTGAAGGGGCCACGGCTGCCGTTGAAGGACACGTGCGCGGCGAGGACGGCCGTCCCGCTGGCCTCTCCCGGCATCGAGCCGCTGCCCCACCAGGCCACGGTCCGCGCGTTCTTCGGCAGGTCCAGGCCGCGCGTGACCGGGTCGGTCGTGACGGCCTGTACGGGGGAGAAGCCGGGATAGCCGGGGACCTGTACCGCTACCGGCCGCAGGGCAGCCTCGGCCCGAGCCGCTGCCAGTGTGGCCGGGCGCGATCCGAGCAGGCCGGTGGCCGGCGGCGCCGCGCTCGGTGTCGCCGCGGACACACCGGCGTCCCCGACGGTGACGGGGCCTTGGCTGGAACATCCACAGAGGAGGACCAGCGCCGAGGCGACGGCCGCGGCGGCGCGCCGGGACGTCAGGTGATCACGAGGGGGCGGCACCCCGTCATCCGGGTCCAGGGACCAGGATCGCCGGCGCCCCACCCGGGCGCAGGCGGTTGCCACGACCAGGACGGCGAGTGCGGCGAGAATGATCGCCCCCCGGCCCGGGCCGTCGTGCCCGGGCGGCCCGACGCCGGTCTGGACCGTCTGCGGTGCGGTGTCAGCCGCCGGGCGCAGCGACTGGGTGACCCAGCCGAGGCTGTTGTCCTTGGCCGACCCGATCAGATAGAGCACCATCGTGCGGCCGGCCAGGGCCGTGACCCGCTGGCTGGGCAGCAGCGGGCTGGTGCCGGAGGTCGGCAGCACGGTGATCGCGTGCGAGCCAGGAGCGGTGCTGGCGACCTTCTGCTGCGGCGCCTCCAGGCCGGCGGCCAGCTCCGACGAGTCCAGCGTGACGCGTACGGGAGGCGCCGCGGCAATGTCCCGTACGGCGACCATGGTCGTCCCGGTGCGCGCCTGCGCCAGGTGGTCGTTGAACGCGGTGATCTGGGGCGTGCCCAGGGCGTCGAGGCCGACGCCGAGGGTGAGCCGGGCACCGGCGGGCACCGGGATGGTCTTGTCGAGGACCGGCTTGGCATTGGCGGCCAATCCGGTCGGCCAGATCTGCACGCGGTGCGGGCCGGCGGTCAGGGTGAGCGGGTCGGTGATCCGTTCGGGCGCGAACCCGTTGAGGACCAGCCGGCCGTCGACCCGGACGTCGGCAACCAGGCCGCGTACCCCGTGCACCACGGTGACCTGAGCCGGCGCTGCCACCGCCGCCGACGCCGCTGCGGGTGCGATCGGGGTGAGCACGGCGCTGAGCCCGAGCACTGTCACGAGGCGCAGGCCGCGCATCAGGATCTTCATTTCTGCCCGTCTTCCGTCCGGGTGCGGATCACGCAAAACGGATAGCATGCGGACACAGCGTAAGAAGGACCGATGGATGAGGCAATAGCCGTTACCGGGATTCACCGATGACCTGGACCCTTGCCGCCAAGACGGGCCTCCTGCTCACGGGTGCGCTCGCGGTCGCTGTCATCGCGCCCGCCGCGCCGGCGGCCGGTGCGGTGGGGGCGGCGGAGGACTCCTCCTTGCGCCTGGCCGGCGTCCGGTTCGGCGCGGCGACGCAACTCGTCGTGGCCGTTCCGCCCGACCTGGCCCGGCAGGCTCTGCCTGACTCGGCCTTCCACGTGATCCAGGACGGCCGCGGACTCCCGTTGAGCGTGCAGAGAGTCACCGACGGCGGCCTGGACGTGTACGTCGTCCTGGACACCGCAGTGCCCCGCCCCACCCTTGCCGCCGAACAGTCGGCAGCGGTGGAGCTGTTGCGCAACCTGCCACCGTCGGTGCGCACCGCCGCCGTCGGGTCCGCCGGGTCCGCCGTGCCGGCGGCCCAGCCGGGCAACGCCACCGCGCTGCGCGACCTGTCGGTGATCACCCCGCAGGCGACGGCGTCGCCCACTCCGGCGCTGACCGCGATCGCCGCCCTACCGGCCGACGGCCGGCGCCGGGCGATCGTCCTGCTGACCGACTGCCATGCGGCCGCCGCTGCCCACCTCCAGCCGCTGGCCGCGTCGCTCGGCCGCGGTGATCGCGACCAGCAGCTCGACGTCGTCGCGCCGGGGTCCGGCTGCCCTCAGGATCTGCCGTCACTGGCCACCCGAGCCGGCGGTCTGGCGGTGGTCGGCCAGTCACTTGCGCGCGTCGACCAGGCACTGGACACCGTGCTGCTGGACCTGCTCGGCCAGTACCGTGTGACCCTCCCGGCCTCCGCGCGGGGCAAGTCCCTGACCGTCACCGTCGACCAGGCCGGCGCGCGCGCATCCACCGACATCGTGGCCGCCGCACTGCCGCGATCAGCCGCGGCGGCGGCCCGGCCGACGCACAAGGCCGGCGGGACGTCGCGGGGGCTGCTCGCCGCTCTCGTCGTACTCGTCGTGGTCCTCGCCATCGTGGCGGGCGCGATCGCGGTCCGCCGTCGCCGCGCGCCCGCGGGAGCGCGGGTGTCGCACGCCGCGGCCCGGCCGGCACGGGAGGCGGCCGGGCCGCCGCCGTTCCGGCCGGTCGTACAGGCCGCCGACAAGCCGCCCCCCGAGCGCCCCCCGGACAAACCCGCCGGCTGGTCCCCGGCCGCCCTCCCGGGGTTTGTCTCGACGGGAGTCACCGATCAGACGGTCAGGGTCCGCCTTCCCGAGCTTGCCGACGCGTCGGCGTTGCAGGCCTATGCCGGGCAGGCCGACGGCATGGCCGACGGGTGGGTGCCGGTGCCCGCCGACGACGCCGGGCCCGCCTGGACAGCCCTGGTGGACGCATGGTTGCAGACCTGGCGCGCGGGGCCGGGCGGCGGCGCCCTGAGCCTGCTCGTCGAGCGGTGTGCGGACCGCCGGGTCGTGGGGTACGTCGGCCTGCGGATGGGCCCCCGCGCCGCGGACATCTCCTTCGGCACGGCGCCGCCGTGGCGGAGCAACGGCTATGCCACCAGATCCCTCAGGCTGATCGCGGACTGGCTCACCGACGACGACCCCGCGCGCACCGTCCAGGCGATGATCCGGCCGGAAGACGACGCGAGCTGCAACGTCGCCCGCCAGGCCGGCTTCCAGCTGACGGGCGTCACCCGGACCTTCGTGCCGGAGACGGGCCGGGTCGAGCTCGACCTGCGATACGTGTTCCGGCCCGGTGCCGCCGGCGAGGCGCAGTAGGGCAGCGCGCGTACCTTCCTTTTCATGACCCTGCCTGTCATAGCGCGGACCGGCCAGCGGATCCGACTGACGCAGTACGCGCACGGCGGAGGTTGCGCCTGCAAGATCCCGCCGGGTGAGCTCGAGGAGATGGTGCGTGGCCTCGTCGGCCAGTCCACCCCCGGC
>QHCA01000326.1 GCA_003244095.1 Pseudonocardiales bacterium
GAGTTGCCGATGCAGGTCGTGCACCCGTAGCCGACCAGGTTGAAGCCCAGCTTGTCGAGGTACGGGACCAGCCCGGCGCGCTCGTAGTAGTCCATGACCACCTTGGAGCCCGGCGCCAGGGTGGTCTTGACCCACGGCTTGCTGGCCAGCCCTTTCTCGACCGCCTTCTTGGCCAGCAGGGCGGCCCCGATCATCACCGTCGGATTCGAGGTGTTGGTGCAGGAGGTGATGGCCGCGATGACCACCGCGCCGTGGTCGATCTCGGTCGGGATGCCGTCGCCCATGGTCACCGCGGTCGGCCGGGTGGGGCGTCCGCCGGCGGCGGCGGGCACTGGCCCGCGCGGCGCACCGGCGCCGTTGCCGTTGCCGACCGCGGGCGGGTCGCTGGCCGGGAAGGACTCGCGGGACCCCTCGTCGACGGCGGACTCCGCCGACTCGTCGCTCCCGGTGACGTAGTCGACCAGCGCGGACCGGAACGACTGCTTGGCATCGGTCAGCGACACCCGGTCCTGCGGCCGCTTGGGGCCGGCCAGGGAGGGCACGATCGTGGCGAGGTCGAGCTCCAGCGTTTCGGAGTACGCCGGCTCGGCCGCCGGGTCGTGCCAGAGGCCCTGCTCCTTGGCGTAGGCCTCCACGAGCGCCACCTGCTCGGCCGACCGGCCGGTCATCCGCAGGTAGCGGACGGTCTCGGCGTCGACCGGGAAGATGGCGCAGGTGGAGCCGTACTCCGGGCTCATGTTGCCGATCGTGGCCCGGTTGGCCAGCGGCACGGCGGAGACACCCGAGCCGTAGAACTCCACGAACTTGCCCACCACGCCGTGCCGCCGCAGGATCTCGGTGATCGTGAGGACCAGGTCGGTGGCGGTGACCCCCTCGGGCAGCTTGCCGGTCAGCCTGAAGCCGACCACCCGCGGGATGAGCATCGAGACCGGCAGGCCGAGCATGGCAGCCTCGGCCTCGATGCCGCCGACGCCCCAGCCGAGCACTCCCAGCCCGTTGACCATCGTGGTGTGGGAGTCGGTGCCGACGCAGGTGTCGGGATAGGCCAATCTTGTCCCCCCGGATCCCTCCCGCACCATCACCACGCGCGCCAGGTGCTCGATGTTGACCTGATGCACGATGCCGGTGCCCGGCGGCACGACCCGGAACTCGTCGAAGGCGCCCTGCCCCCATCGCAGGAACTGGTAGCGCTCGATGTTGCGGCCGTACTCGAAGTCGACGTTGCGGGCGAAGGAGTCGGGAGTGCCGAACACGTCTGCGATGACCGAGTGGTCGATGACGAGTTCGGCCGGGGCCAGCGGGTTGATCCGGGCCGGATCGCCGCCGAGCGCGGTCATCGCCTCGCGCATGGTGGCGAGGTCGACGACGCACGGGACGCCGGTGAAGTCCTGCATGATCACCCGCGCGGGGGTGAACTGGATCTCGGTGGTCGGCTCGCCGGCCGGATCCCAGCAGGCAAGTGCCTGAATGTGCTCGGCTGTGGTGTGCTTGCCGTCCTCGGTCCGGAGGAGGTTCTCCAGCAGGATCTTCAGCGCGTACGGCAGCCGGTCGGCCCCGTCGACCGCGGCGAGCCGGCGGATCTCGTGGTCGGTGCCGCCGGCGGTAAGCCGCCCGCGCGAGCCGAAACTGTCCTGGATTGTGCTGGTGCTCACGGGGACTCCTCGCAGCCGGGGCAACAACCAAACAGTACGTCCGTCTTGGTTACCGCGTCAACCCCCCGCCTTGCCAGTCGATCATGGCGCTTTCCCCGGCATGGGGGATGGATTGTCCCCCCTTGTACGGGGTGAACGTCATGATCAACTCGGCTATGGTCACCTCCGTGATCCACCACGTGCAGTTGGCCATGCCGCCGGGCCAGGAGGCGACGGCCCGCGAGTTCTACGAAGGCGTGCTCGGGCTGACCGAGGTCGCCAAGCCGGCCATGCTCGCCGCGCGGGGCGGGGCGTGGTTCCGCGCCGACGGGATCGAGCTGCACCTCGGGGTCGAGGAGGACTTTCGGCCGGCCGCCAAGGCCCATCCGGGCCTGCTGGTCGACGACATCGACGAGCGGGCCGCCCGGCTCGAGCGCAACGGCTCCCCCGTCCGGTGGGACGCCGACTTCCCCCGCATGCGCCGCTTCTACACCGCCGACCCGTTCGGCAACCGCTTGGAGCTCCTGCAACCGCTCTGAGTCCGCTGTGAATCTTGCGGTCTGCGAAGATGGGCCCATGTGCGGTCTGCTCACGTTCGTCAGCGCCGACGCCACCGCCGGCGAACACCGCGAGCGCATCGCGTCGGCCCTGGAGACGATGCACCACCGTGGTCCCGACGAAACCGGCGTGACCACGGCGGGTGACGACGTCGTGTTGTCGTTCAAGCGGCTGTCGATCATCGACGTGGCCAAGAGCCACCAGCCGATCGAGTACGCCGACGGCCGCTACGTCATGACCTTCAACGGCGAGGTCTACAACTACATCGAGTTGCGCGCCGAGCTCATCGAGCAGGGCGCGACTTTCGCCACCGACGGCGACTCCGAGGTGGTTCTCGCCGCCTACCACCACTGGGGCCCCGAATCCGTCAGCCGCCTCCGGGGGATGTTCGCGTACCTGATCTGGGATCGTGAGGAGCGCCGTCTCTTCGGCGCCCGCGACCCCTTCGGCATCAAGCCGATGCACGTGCTGGAGACCCGCGAGGGCGTCTACTTCGCAAGTGAGAAGAAGGCGCTCATGCCCTTCCTCTATCCCCGCAGCCAGGGGCTGGACACCGAGGCCCTGCAGCACTACCTGACCCTGCAGTACGTACCCGAGCCGGCCACCCTGCACGAGCGCATCCGCAAGGTGGAGAGCGGCATGTCCGTGTCCTGGAGCCCGGGCGGCCAGCTCACCTATTCGCGCTACTTCCGCCCGACGTTCGACCCGGCTCCGGTCGACGACACCGACAAGCTCTATCTCGGGATCCGCGAGGTCCTCGAGGAGTCGGTCCGCATCCACCTGCGCGCTGATGTCCCCGTCGGAGCCTTCTTGTCCAGCGGCATCGACTCGACCGGCATCGTGGCCCTGGCCAAGAAACACAAGCCCGACATCCTGACCTTCACCGTGGGCTACGACGTCGACGGCTACTCCGAGATCGACATCGCGCAGAAGTCGGCCCGCTGGCTCGGGGTGACCACGATCCCCACGGTGGTCGACGCCCAGCAGATGATGGACGCCCTGCCGCGCATCGTCTGGCACCTCGACGATCCGGTGGCCGACCCTGCGCTCGTGCCGCTGTACTTCGTCGCCGAGGAGGCGGCCAAGCACGTCACCGTCGTGTTGTCCGGCGAGGGTGCCGACGAGTTCTTCGGCGGCTACAACATCTATCGCGAGCCGCTGTCGCTGCGGCCGCTGAGCGGGCTGCCGTCAGGAGTACGCAAGGGAATGCTGGCGGTCTCCCGCGCCATCCCCGAGGGGGTACGCGGCAAGAGCCTGCTCGAGCGCGGTGCCACACCGATCCGCGAGCGCTACTACGGCAACGCCCGGATGTTCACCGAGGAGGAGAAGCAGGACCTCCTCGTCCACTACGACCCTCGGGTGTCCTATCTCGACATCACCCGGCGCTTCTACGACGAGGCCGCCGACTACGACGACGTGACCAAGATGCAGTACGTCGACCTGTTCACCTGGCTGCGCGGCGACATCCTGGTCAAGGCCGACCGGATGTCGATGGCGCACTCGCTGGAGTTGCGCGTGCCGTTCCTCGACACCGGGGTGTTCGAGGTGGCCAGCAAGATCCCGCTGGAGCAGCGGATCACCAAGCAGACCACCAAGCTGGCCCTGCGCAAGGCACTCGAGGGTCTGGTGCCACCGCACGTCGTCGAGCGCCGCAAGCTGGGCTTCCCGGTCCCGATCCGGCTCTGGCTCAAGGACGTGATGTACGACTGGGCGATGTCGATCGTCGACGACAGCGGCACCGACGAGCTGATCGACAAGGCCTATGTCCGCAACATGCTGGTCGAGCACCGGGCCGGCGAGGTCGACCGCAGTCGCAAGATCTGGACGGTGCTGGTGTTCATGCTGTGGCACGCGATCTACGTCGAGCATCGGCTCGACCCGGAGCCGCCGAAGGCCGTGTCGCGGCACGCGACCGGTACCTGACCGGCAGGGTGTTCGGTCAGTTGACGAGTTCGGCCACCGCCGCGACCAGCCGGTCGACGTCGTCGCTGCTGGTGTAGGGCGCGATGCCGGCCCGCACCCCGCCGCCGTCGCCGAGACGCAGCCGGCGAGACGCCTCGATGGCGTAGAACGAGTGCGCCGGCGCATTGATATCCCGCTCTGCCAGGCGGCCGGCGACCTCCCTCGGCGGCGTCCCGGCGACGGTGAACAGCGTGGTCGGTGCCCGCCGGGCGGCGTTGGAGTAGATCGTCACGCCAGGACAGGGGCGCAGCCCCGCTTCGAGGCGTTCCCGCAGGCTCGCCTCGTACACTTCCAGCGCGGTCATGGACGCCAGCAGGCGCTCGCGCCGCGAGGCCGTGCCGGGCTGTGGGTCCGGCGAGGGGTCGGGCACCAGGCCCGCGAGGAAGTCGATCGCGGCGGTCGTCCCGGCCAGCAGTTCGTACGGCAGCGTGCCGAGTTCGAACCGCTCGGGTACGTCGTCGCCCGAGGCCAGCAGCTTGTCCGGCCGGAGCGACTCGAGCAGGGTCGGGTCGGCTGCCACGAGGCCGAGGTGCGGTCCGAGGAACTTGTACGGCGACGCCGCGAAGAAGTCGGCGCCCAGGGCGGCCAGATCGACCGAGGCGTGTGGCGTCAGGTGCACGCCGTCGACGTAGACCAGCGCGCCGAACCCGTGCGCCGCCCGCGCGATCGCCGCCACGTCGGGCCGGGTGCCGAGTAGGTTCGAGGCCCCGGTCACCGCCACCAGCCGGGTCCGCCGGGTCAGTTGCGCGGTGACCGCGTCCGTCGGCAGTTCGGCGGTGTGCGGATCCATCTCTGCCCACCGCACCCGCGCGCCGGCAGTGCTGGCCGCCTGCGCCCACGGCCGGATGTTGGCGTCGTGATCGAGGCTGGTCACGACGACCTCGTCGCCGGGTCGCCAGTGTTTGGCAAGGGCGCGCGAGAGCTCGTAGGTCAGGGCGGTCATGCTGCGGCCGAAAATCACCCCGCGCGGGTCGGCGCCGACCAGATCCCCCGCGGCCTCTCGGGCAGCCAGCACGATGTCGTCGGCCCTGCGGCCGGACGCGGTGCCGCGGTCGCGGTTGGACAATCCGGCCGTGAGGGCACCGGCGATGGCCTCGGCGACCTGGCGGGGGGCCTGGCTGCCACCCGGGCCGTCGAAGTACGCGGTGCCGTCGGCAAGTGCCGGGAAGTCGGAGCGCAGCCGCTCGACGTCATAGGGGCTCGTCATGGGGCGACCGGCTCGTAGGCCAGCCAGCGGATGCTCCGCTGCATGGTGGCGGGCTCGTGGAGATCGCGGCCCACCTCGAGTGCCCACCGGCGGATGTCGTCGCACACCACTTTCATCTGCTCCGGCGAGTAGTTCCAGGTCCACGAGAAGATCTGCTGCTCCCAGTTGTCCAGGTCGGTGGCCAGGGTGCGGGTGACCGGAAAGCTCACCTCGGGCAGCGCGCGCTGAGCCGCCCGTCGGCCGAGGTAGCCGCCCAGCTCGTCAGGATCGGACGTACCCGGGCGGCGATCGGTGACATCGTGCGCTGCCGCGATCCGGCTCAGCGCGCCGGACCACGGTGCCGGTATACCGCCGCCGAAGTCGACCAGCAGGACACCCCCGGGGGCAAGGACGCGCAGCGCCTCGTCGATTGCCGACGGCCAGTCGGGCACGAGGTGCAGGACGTGACAGGCCACGACGGCGTCGCACGACGCGGTCGCCAGGGGCAGGCGAGTGGCGTCGCCGACGAGGACAGGGAACGGCGCCCTGCCGCCGGCGTTGGCGACGAGCTGCTCGAGCATCGGTCGGGCGAGGTCGAGGCCCAGCACGGCGATGCCCCGGTCGTGCAGCGGCAGCGCGATCCGGCCGGTGCCGACCCCGATCTCGAGGCAACGCCGACGGCCGGCCAACTCTGCGGCGAGCAGCGTGCAGACCTGGTCGCTCACCTGCTCCGGGAGAGCTCTCGTCGCGTCGTAGTAGGCAGCCGCCCGCGCGAAGGACATGCTGGTCATCGGCACATCAGAACACGACGAGGGCCCGGGCACCGCGCCCTTCGGCCATGTCGTCCAAAGCGGACTCCACTTCGTCGAGCCGGATCCGCCGGGTCACCAGCGCCGCCAGGTCCAGCGCACCGCTCCTGACCTGCTCGATCAGGCGCGGGACGTCGCGGTCGGGGTCGGTCGAGCCGTAGACGCAACCCGACAGCGTACGGCCGAAATGGAACAGCTCCAGGGCGCTCCAGGTGACCGTGTCGGCGCGACCGCCGATGCCCACCACGACCGTGTGCCCTCCGCGCCGGGTGAGCGACCAGGCCGACCGGATCGTCGTCGCCCGGCCCACGCACTCGACCGCCACGTCCACACCCCGGCCGCCGGTCAGCCCGCGCACCTCGGCCGCCAGCCCGTCACCCGGCGCCCAGGCCGCGTCGGCGCCGAGGCGCACCGCCAGCGCCCGCTTGTCCGCATCCGGGTCGACGGCGAGCAGCGGGGACGCCCCGGCGATTCGCGCACCCTGTACGGCGGCCAGCCCGACCCCGCCCAGGCCCATGACCAGCACCGAGTCGCCGCGGCGGACCGTGGCGGTGTTGTGGACGGCGCCGAAGCCGGTCAGGACGGCACAGCCCAGGAGGGCGGCGGTGTCCAGCGGCAGGTCGGGCGGCAGGGGCAGCACGGCCCGGGCCGGCACCACCGTCTCGGCGCCGAAGGATGCGGTGCCCAGCCCCGGGTAGACCGCAGCGTCGTCGAGCGTGGCGTACGGCTGGTCCGCCGCGTCCAGCGCCCGCTCGCACAGCCAGGGCTCGCCGGCCCGGCAGAACCAGCAGCCCCGGCACGGCGGTGCCCAGACGAGCATCACCTGATCACCGGCGGACAGACCGGTGACCTCGGCGCCCACGTCCGCTACCACCCCGGCACCCTCGTGGCCGAGGACCGCCGGCACCCGCTGGCGCAGCACGCCGCGGGCCAGGGACAGGTCGGAGTGGCAGACACCTGCCGCGGCCATCCGCACCCGGACGTCGGTGGGCCCCAGCGGCCGCAGCTCGACCTCGGTGACAGCCATCGGCGTACCGACCTCTGCCAGCAACAGCGCGGCGACCACGTGCACCTCCGGGCGTCGATGGCTTGTGAGCAGGGCAGTGGTGAGAATGCCGTCGCCAACCTAACGTCGTGGGCATGTCCGTCGACCGGGTGACCCGCTGGCTGGCCGAAGCCGACCGTGTCACGGTGCTGTGCGGCGCCGGCATCAGCACCGACTCCGGCATCCCGGACTTCCGCGGGCCCAACGGTGTGTGGACCCGTAACCCCGCCGCCCAGCGGATGTCCACGCTGCAGGACTACGTCGCCGACCCCGAGGTGCGGCGCCAGGCGTGGCGCAACCGGCGAGATCACCCGGCCTGGTCGGCGCAGCCCAATGCCGCCCACCGTGCCCTGGTGGACCTGGAGCGGTCCGGTCGGCTCGTGGCGATCGTCACGCAGAACATCGACGAGCTGCAGCAGCAGGCGGGCAGCTCCGCAGACCTGGTCGTCGAAGTGCACGGGACCATGCGGGCGGTGCAGTGCCTATCCTGCGGCGACCGCACGCCCATGCCCGACGTACTCGCCCGGGTCGACGCCGGCGAGGACGACCCGCCGTGCCTGCGCTGCGGCGGGGTGTTGAAGTCTGCGACGATCTCTTTCGGCCAGGCTCTGGTGCCCGCGGTCCTCGCCGCCGCGCTGGCCGCCGCGCAGGACTGCAGGCTCTTCCTGGCAGTCGGCAGCTCGCTGTCGGTGCAGCCGGCCGCGGGCCTGACCGAGGTCGCCCACCGGTACGGTGCCCGGGTGGTGATCATCAACGCCGAGCCGACGCCGTACGACGGTCTCGCCGACGCGGTGCTCCGCGAACCGATCGGTATCGTGTTGCCCCGCCTCGTCCATGGCGCGCTGAACGCCACGGGCTGACCGCCGTCGCGCCGCTCCCGTTCACCGAGAGGTCACCTCGTTGTCCCGTAGACTTCACCGTGTGGCGGTGCAGGCGGAACACAAGGACATCACCACGCCCGGCTCCGGTGAGCCTCCGCCGCCCCGCGGCCGGCGGCGCCGGCTCATCGCCGTCGCGGTCTACCTGGTCGCCGTTCTCGCGTACTGGAAGACGATCGGCCTGCCCACCGACCCGGTCCTGATCTTCCTGTTCCTCTGGGTCGCGATCGGTGCCTGGAACGCCGCCGCGCCCTGGCGTGAACACCTGCGTTTCGTCCGCGACTGGGCGCCGCTGATCGTGGTCCTCGTGGCCTACAACTTCAGCCGAGGGGCGGCCGACAACCTGGGCGTCCCACTGCACGTCACCCAGCCGATCCACGCCGACATCTGGCTGGCCGGCTGGGCCACCGGCGGCAAGATCCCCACCGTGTGGCTCCAGGAGCACTTCTACACGCCGGGTCACGTGCACTGGTACGACGTCCTCGGCGGGTTCGTGTACTTCTCGCACTTCGTCACGGCCATGATCGTCGCGGCGGTGCTGTGGGTGCGCAGCCGGCCGGTCTGGGCGGCCTTCATGCGCCGGTTCATCGCGCTGGACGCGATCGGCCTGGCGATCTACGTCATTTACCCGATGGCGCCGCCGTGGTGGGCCTCCGAGCACGGATACATCGCCGCCACGCACACCAACCCCGGCTGCGACCTGCCGGTCACGCTCTCCGCCGTGCCGCGCGTCACCAACTGCGGCTGGGACGCC
>QHCA01000327.1 GCA_003244095.1 Pseudonocardiales bacterium
GGCTCGTGCGCACCATCTACCTGTGCCGCCATCTCGCCGACGAAGAACTCCGCCGGCGGGTCCGTCGGCAGCTGAACAAGGGCGAGAGCCTGCAGGCCCTGCGCCGCGCCCTGTTCTCCGCCCACCAGGGCCATGTCCGGCGCCGGCACCTCGATGACCAAGTCGATCAGGCCCTCCGCCTGACTTCTCGTCACCAACGCTGGGGTGTTGTGGACCACGACTCACCTCGGCGATGCGCTCGACGCCCTCCGCGCCGACGGCTACCCACCACCGACAAGACGCAGCGCACCTGACACCGGCGCAGCACGACCACATCAACTTTACGGCACCTACTCCTTCGACCTCGAAACAGAACTGCGCCGCGAAGGACGCGGCCCTCTCCGCTCACCGGCCGCCTGACGGCGGAAGGGACCAGATCCGCTCCGCTGCCAAGGAGACCCCAACTCGGCCACCGGGTTGGCATCAACGCTTGACATGAAACCAAATGGTTTCCTATTGTGATGGCGTGGAACCGGTTTTCAAGGCGCTCGCGGATCCGACGCGGCGTGAACTGCTCGACGAGCTGTTCCGCCACGACGGGCAAACGTTGGGCGCGCTGGCGGGCCGGTTTGCCATGACGCGCGTGGCGGTGGCCAAGCACCTGCGGCTGCTGGAAGACGCCGGTGTGGTCACGGTCCGCCGTCGAGGCAGGGAAAAGCTGCATTACCTGAACCCGGTCCCGATCCGTCTCGTCCACGACCGGTGGGTGAGCAAGTACACCGAGGCCTGGGCCGCCGGCCTCGTCGATCTCAAACGCGACCTGGAGGCGAGCGTGGAGAAGATATTCGAGATCTACATCCGGACCAGCCCGGACCGGCTGTGGCAGGCGATCACCGATCCCGAGGTCCGGACGCGCTACCAGTTCGGCGCGCGGGTCGAGTCCGACTGGACGTCCGGGTCGAGCTACCGGGTGACGCACGACGGTGCGTCCGGGGCGCTCATCGAGGGCGAGAACCTCGAGATCGACCCGCCGCGCCGACTGGTGCAGTCCTACCACGCGGTGTGGGGCGAGGACGTCGCCGCCGAGGGCACCAGCCGCGTCACCTGGACGATCGAGCCGGTCGGTGACTCGTGCCGCCTCATCGTCACCCACGACCAGTTGCGCGAGGACGCCGACGAGCACCTCTACGGCGGCTGGCCGATGATCCTGTCCGGGCTCAAGACATGGCTCGAGACCGGCCACGAACTCACCACCCCCGGCTCACTCAGCTACGGAGGATCGACATGATCACCCTGGACAAGGGCTTCACCACCGTGCTGGAACGAAGCCCGGACAAGGGCGGCTGGACCTACGTCGTGATGCCCGGCTCGGCCGAGTACTTCGGCACCCGTGGCCTCGTGCGCATCCGCGGCAGCATCGACGGCCACCCGTTCCGCGGCTCGTTCATGGCCCTCGGTGACGGCACTCACAAGCTCGCCGTCCCGGCCGACGTCCGCACCCAGATCGGCAAGGACGCCGGCGACACCGTCACCGTCCACCTCGACGAACGCATCCCACCCACCCGGCGAAGGAGCACCCGATGAACGCCACCAAGACCCACATCACCGGCATCCGCACGGTCAGCATCCCGGTCGACGACCAAGACGCCGCGTTGCGCTTCTACGTCGACACGCTCGGCTTCACCGCGCTGCGCGACAACCCGACGCCCAATGGCGGGCGCTGGATCGAACTCGCCCCAGGCACCGACGACGTGATCGTCACCCTCGAACCCGCGGCGCCCAACATGACACGCGGAACAATCGGCATCCGATTCACCACCGAGGACGCCGACGCCGCGCACTCCAAACTTGAAGCCGCCGGAGTCGACACCGACAACATACTCCGCTGGCCCGGGGTCCCTGCCATGTTCGCCTTCCGCGATCCCGACGGCAACACCTTCTCCATCACCGAAGCCACCTAACCTAGTTGTAGCGGGATCCCAACCTGCTATCGCTGCTGGTCGGGTCCTGGGTCGAGCAGCGGGTACACAAGAAGCGGCTGCTGGTCACCGCCGACCTGCTGCGGGCCACGGTGCTGGCCGGCCTGTCCGTCGCGCGCTGGTTGGGGGCGGTGACGCTCCAGCAGCTGTTCGCGGTCGCCTTGTTGTCCGGGGTCGGTCAAGTGTTGTTCTCCGCGGCGTACCCCTCGTTCTTCGTCGGTCGATCGATCGCAGTACATCGACGCGAACAGCAAGCTCGACACCAGCCGCTCAGCGTCCTTCGTTGCCGGGCCGACAGCGGCGGCGCACTCGTCCAGACGCTGACTGCGCCGGTGGCTGTCCTCGTCGACTCCGTGTCCTTCCTGGCCTCCGCGGTGCTGATCGGCCGCATCCGCGCCACCACCCCCACCGCCCCAGAGCCGACGAGGGCATCGCTGTGGTCCAACGCGCGGGCCGGGGGTGTCCTACGTCCCGGGAGATCCCTATCTACGTGCCGGGTTGGGCTGCGTCACCACGGTGACCTTCTTCACCCTTCTCGGTCAAGCGCTCATCGTGCTTTTCGCCGGCCGAACCTTGGACCTGCCCGCCGGGGTGATCGGCTTGGCCTTCGGGGCCGGCGCCGTCGACGTACTGTTCGGAGCAGTCCTCGCGCCACGGTTGTCGCGGCGGTTCGGTGTCGGGCGGATGATCGTCCTCGGAGCGGTGCTCTTCCCCGCTCCCATCGCGGCGATCGCGCTCGCCGACGGGTCACGATGGGTACGGGGTACGGCCCCTCGGCGTGATCGCCGGAGGCCTTCTCGGCGGCTGGATCGGCCTGCGACCAACCCTGCTCATCGCCGCGATCGGCGGCAGCCTGTGCTTCCGATGGCTGCTGCCGTCCCCGATCCCGAAGCTGCGCGACCTGAACGACCGTGTCACCGATCGAGGCGAGAAGATCGAACGTCCCACCAGCAGAGCAACGAGCGATTGATCGCGTCCGGCACACCTCCTACCTCCCGCAAGCCGATCCTTCAGCGGGAAGGTGCTTGATCATCGCCGGTCTTGCTCGCGGCCGCTGACGCGATTGGGGCGCGGGCTTCATTCTTGGCCGGCGGACAAGGGTCAACCGTGGGTCAGGTCGGCCACGACGGATTCCCACGGGCGCAACTCGAGCGTGGACACGGTTGACATTGGCGGCTGGGCGAGCTGGGCGTGGTTGCTGAGCAGGTGGCTGGCCGTGCTGAGCGCATGGGTTGGGGCGGGCAGGTGCAGGGTTTGCATTTCAGCGGTGAAGTTCAGGGCGATGAGGCTGTGTTCGGAGTTGGTACTGCGAACGAAGGCGAGTACTCCTTCTGGGCTGTTGATCAGGCTCTGGTGTCCGGTGAGCAGGGATTGCCTTGAGCGTCGTAGCCGTAGCAGTTTGCGGTAGAAGGCAAGGGTCGAGTCGCCGGATCGATTTTGGGTGTCGACGTTGCGGGTCGTTGCGTCCGCGCCGACGGGCAGCCAGGGTTCGCCGGTGGTGAACCCGGCGCCCGGACCGGCCAGCGACGGGGGTTTCCACGGCATCGGGGTGCGCTGGGGGTCGCGGGCGTTGGCGTCGCTGCCCACTCCTGCGGCGAGGTTCGTGTCGGCTAGGCCGAGCTCTTCGCCTTGGTAGAGGAACGGTGTCCCGCGCAGGGTGAGGATCAGCACCGCTGCCAGCCGCAGGCGGGCTTCACGCAGGGCCTCATCGTCGGTCGCAGTGTTCCAGCGGGTTGCGATGCGTGGCTCGTCGTGATTGTTGAGAAACCATGCGGGCCAAACACGGTCGTCGGCGAGCTTCTCGAAGTCGGCGACGGCTGTGCCGATTGCTGCCGGGTCGAACGGCAGCCGTGCGAAGACGAAGTTGTGGGTGAGTTGCAGCTGGTCGGCCATGAGGTAGGGCGCGATCAGGTCTTGCTCGAACAGCCAGACCTCTCCGACCGCCATTCGATCGGGATAGGAGTCGAGCACGGCACGTACCTCGCGCAGGTACTCGTGCACGACCGGCCAGTTCTGGTGCCGATCGGGCTGGCCGGGGATGTTGTCGCGCAGTTCGGGATCTTTGCCGATGCGGGCGATGGAGTCCAGGCGCACGCCGTCGACACCTCGGTCGAGCCAGAACCGCAGGACGTCGAGTTGGGCGCGGCGCACATCGGGGTTGGACCAGTCCAGGTCAGGCTGTTGGGGCAGGTGCGAATGCAGATACCACTGGGACGCCGGCGCATGCCACGTCCAGGCCGGCGCGCCGGCCGGGAAGCCTGCGGTCCAGTTGTTCGGTGGTCCGCCGACTGGTGAGCCGGGGGTCGGCCCGTCTCGCCAGGTGTAGAACTCCCGGAAGGGTGAATCCCGGCCCTCGGCAGCGGCGATGAACCATGGGTGTTCATCGCTGGTATGGCCCAGGATGATGTCGAAGATGACGCGCAGTCCGTGGGCGTGCGCGCTCGCGATGAGGTCGTCGGCGTCGGCAAGAGTGCCGAAGATGGGATCGATGTCGAGGTGGTCGCTGATGTCGTAGCCGAAATCAGCCATCGGCGAGCGATAGATCGGCGAGATCCAGATCGCGTCGGCTCCGAGGTCGGCGACGTGGTCCAGTCGGTCGATGATCCCGCGCAGGTCACCGATGCCGTCGCCGTTCGAATCGGCGAAGCTGCGTGGGTAGATCTGGTACACGGCCGCGGTCTCCCACCAGGGGGCGGCTATCGGTGCGTGGGTCATGTTTCCCCTGGTCGGTTTCCGGCTGAAACGGGTGCCGAGCGGATAGGTTGGCCGTGCGGGGACGCGGAGTGCACGAGTGCGACCGCGATGGCAGCCAGGCCGGCGCACCCGGCCGTGATGAGCAGCGGCACCGCGTACGCGCCACGGTCGATGAAGCGTCCGCCTGTCCAGGCCCCCGCGCCGATGCCGATTTGGAAGGCCACGACGTATCCCGACGAGGCGATGTCTGCGGTACCTGGCCGGGCGGCACGGGTGATACCGGTCTGCAGGACGGTGGCGATCGCGGCGGCGGGTGCGGCCCAGGCGATGATGGCGCCGAGAGCGAACAACGACGATCGGTCGCCGAGAATCGCCACGCTGGCCGTGGCGAGAGCGAGCACGGCGGTCACGGTGAGCGCCGCCGCGCGTGGGCGGGTGTCGATGACCGGTCGCAGCGCCAGAACTCCGACGACGCCGGCGAGACCGTAGGCGAAAAGGACGACAGAGAGAGCCGAGCCATGCACGCCGGTGTAGTGGCCGATCACCTCGGTGACGTACGTACCCGCGGCGAACTGGCCGAAGACGAGGACAAGGGTGGTGCCTGTGACAACGAGGACGGCCGGTTGGCTCAATACAGACCGCAGGTCGGCGGAGAGCCGAGTCCCCTTCCCACTACCGGGAACCGAAGGCAGTGCCATCAGCAGTGCGCCGGTCACGGCAGCACTGATCAGCGCGAGCGTCAGCACGGCCACTCGCCAGCCCAGTACCGATCCGAGGGCCGAGGTCATCGGCAGACCCACGACGAAGGCGAGCGCGTTCCCGGCGAACACGGTGGCAGTGGCTCGTCCGGCGTGCTGGGGACCGGACAGCCTCGCGGCCACGCCGGCGACGACCGACCAGAACACGCCGTGCCCGACCGCCGCGACCGAGCGGGCAGCGATGACGGTGCCGACATTCGGACTCATCGCCATGGCGATGTTTGCAAGAGTGATCGTGAGTACGGCCACCACGACTGCGGTGCGACGGTTCCACGACGAGGTGAGCGACACGGCCGGTATCGCCGTTGCGGCTACGACGAACGCATAGCCGGTCAGCACGGCGCCGATCGTGGCCGCAGTGGTGTGCAGATCGTGCGACATCACCGGCAGCAACGCGATCGGGGCATTCTCCGACGTCACCGAGATGAAGCACGCCGCTGCCAGAGCGGTGATCACGTAGTCGTGCCCGTCAGCCCGCATTGTGTAACGATACACAGCTACGATGGTCGGATGTCAACCAAGCCCGATCGAAACCCGACGATGCTGGATGTCGCGCGGGCGGCGGGCGTCTCCACGATGACCGTCTCGTACTTCTACAGCCGTCCCGATCGGGTATCGCCGCGCACCCAGCAGGCTGTCCGCGCTGCCGCCGAACGGCTCGGCTACACCGGACCCAATCCGACCGCCCTGGCGCTGCGTCGTCGCCGAAACGGCGCGCTCGGTGTCGTGTTCGGCGAACACCTCACCTACGCCTTCGAGGACCCTCAGGCGTGCCGGTTCCTCGCCGGGATCGCCGACGTCTGCCGAACCGAGTACGTGACCCTCTCGCTGATCCCGAGCACCGGCGATGGCGATGATGCGCGCCGGGTGCGTGCGGCAGCCTGCGACGGATACATCGTGTGGACCACGGTCCCCGGCGACGAGGCCCTCGCTACAGCCGTCGCGACCGGTAAGCCCGTCGCCATCCAGGGTGGACCACGAATCAAGGGCGCCCGTACGGTGTCGATCAACGACCGCGCGTCGGCAGTCGCCGTAGCCCGCACCAGCTTTGTCAACGCCCGCCGTCCAGCCGTGGTCAGCTTCCCGTTCGACCGCGACCGGCGAGCCCGGCTGGAGTACGACCCCGACGCCTCGGAGATCGAGTTTCCGGTAACCCGCGAGCGGCTCCTGGGGATCTATGACGCCTGCCGTGAACTCCGAATTGCGCAACCGCCGGTCGCCGTCGTCGCGCGCAACGAGGCCTCGTCCGCGCGCGGGCTCGTCGCGGATCTCTTCGATGAGGCCGAACCCGACGCCGTCGTCGCCATGAGCGACCAGCTCGCATTCGCCGTCCTGGACGAGGCCGACCGACGCGGGCTGCACGTGCCGCAGCAGCTGGCCGTCGCCGCCTGGGACGACGGACCTGAAGCACACGAGCGCGGCCTGACCACCATCGCCCAATCGCTGTTCGAACAGGGCAGACAGTGCGCACGCATCGCCCTCAGTTTGCGACAGTCATCGGTCGCGGCAGACTGGACCCTCATGACGCGCCATTCGACCGCTGCCGGTACGGAACGCTGAACAATCGCGCATTCACCGGTCGCCCGGCGGGAAGGTCATGACCACCCAGCCCCGGACGCCGTCGTGACGAGCTTGGCCCGAGGATTGCCCCAATAGCCGGCACTTCCCGGAAGAGCCCAAAAATAGGGGCGAAAGCGTCTCACGAGTTGCGAGCTTGTCAAAGCCCAGACCGAGCCGAGACACAGTGGCGCCGGAATTGCTACAAGGAGGCTGGTCGTTGGTCAGCCAGGTCGGCCACCGCCTGTGCCACGAGGACCCTGGCCTGCGCTCCATGTACGGCGGACTGTCTGAGCTGTTCGAACATCTTGGCGTACAGCCGGATTTCTCGGGGTTGGCTGACTTCCAGGCTCGCCGTTGGCGTCTCAACGCCGACCATCGCGTCGTCAAAGATCCAGAAGCCGACCGAAGCGAAGATCTTCCGGGGGGCCGTCGCCGGGATGATCCCCAGGCTGATTCGCGGCAGCGACATGACCGCGAGCAGGCGGTCGAGCTGACCGGCCATGGTGTCGACAGTGCCCACGCGAACACGGATGGCTTGCTCGTCGAGCACGACTACGAACCGTCGGTGGCCGGAGTAGATAATCCGCTGTCGCTCCATCCGGGCCTCAACGGCAGCGTCGAGGTCGTTCGGTGCTTCCAGGAAGTCAATGAAGTACGTCAGCATTGCCGAGGAGTACTCGGCGGTCTGGAACAGGCCGGGGATGATGTTGTGTTCGTAGATCCGAAACAGCTGGGTCCGGTCGTAAAGCGGTACTGACGACAGCATCAGGCGCTTCATGCCAGCGCGCGTCGACTTGCGCCATTCGACGTACATCGACTCGATGGAGCGCGAAGTCGCGATCAGATCAAGGATCTGATCCTCCGCCTGACAGACGCGACACCACGCCTTGATGTTGTCTTCGGATGGCGCTTGGTTGCCGTTCTCGATCCGGCTGACCTTCGTGAAGTGGCACCCGATACCCGCGGCTAGCGCTCGCCCCGTGAGGCGCGCATCCGTGCGGATCTCACGCAGACGGACGCCAAGGGCCTCACGGGCCTGCTTGGCCGCGCCTACTCGGCCGGTACTCACTGTTGGGGATCGACAACTCCCAGACCGCTTCGAAGGCCGACCGACACAGTGCGATAGTGCGGGGATCAGTCGTGCTCTGGCGTTCTACTACATGGCCGCTGGCGGCGAAGATCAGGAAGACGACGAGTTCATCGTCGAACAGCCAGAAGTCGTTGCCGGGCAGGGCCACTGCTGACACCCTACTGCGCGGTATCCAGCGGATGTCCTCGCCGGCCTCGACATAGAGGTGACTGTCCTTCAGTACCCACTGCTGGTAGTCGGAGACGGGTTCGGAGACGATCCGGGCCCGCTGGAAGACCTTCCCGTCCTGCCTGCCGACTCGCACGAGGTCGAACCACGGCTGGAGCCATCTGGTGTCGTCCGGCTCGCCGGCTTCCCACTTGCGAAGGTGCGGCATCTCGACCGCAGTGCCGTAGGCGTCGCGCATCTCCAGGTGGAGTGCATCGCGTCGGAAAGACGTGAACAGGGCATCGAATGCTTCGTACGAGATGGTCTCCATCTAGCTTCCGACGAGTGCCAGCACCGCCGAACGCGAAACCTCCACGCACGTCTCACCGTCTGGGATGTCCATATGCTCCAAGGCCGCCTCGTCAGTAACAGGCACTCCGCTCACGATGTAGTTGCCGTTCTCCAGGATGTGCACGATAGGCGGGATCAGGTTCACCACCTCGCCGCTGATCCCGTCTTGTTCAAGGTGGCTCATGAGTTTGGCTGGTACCTCCACGACCGTTTCCTCATCGGCCAGCGCGATTTTGGCGAGGATCCCGGGCGCAGTCACAATCCACCCCTGCACGACGTACGATCCGCGATCCGTGGAGTAGAGGGTCGGCGACTGATTCGGCTGCGAGTTCTTGCCGAGGAACGTGAGACGCATGGTTACTCCCTCTGTCGACATGGTTGCGAACTATTGCAGGAAACAGCCTGCGCCCAGATCGCGGTCTATGTCAACGGGCGCGCTCGCGGTTGTTTGCTGTGCGCTCAGAGCGGGGAGGATCCGGCTGACGATGGCATATCTGCAACTTACTGCAACATGCTTGAGACAACGTCCATCGATCCATACCGTCCTACCTGAACCAGCGAGGTCCGCTCCGCAAGCAACTTCGAGGAGAGCCAGTTGCGGCGAACAAGCAAGGACCATGCCCGGACCACCCGGCAACGTCTACCAGAGCGAGAACGCCGTCGCCTGCGAGCACCAGCCCTGCGCTACCGCCTCGATCCCTACGATGAGCCGATCTCATGATTGTCTGCACGGAGCATGGCCTGTTTCCAGTGGACGCCGTTCACGCGGAGCTGAAGCATTTGGCCAATCTCGCCTCCGTCGTCCTGAACGAGCACGTCAACCACGACGGACTGTGCACAGTGTGCGGCTGCGCCTTCCCCTGTCAGCCTGCCGTGCTCGCAGCGCACAACGTCGCGTTGCTGTAGCGGCGATCCACCACCCGAGGAAGTCGTACAGCATGCAGGCTCCCCAAGATCGGCACCGGGACGGGTGCTGGACCTGCCGCAGGAAGTGGTGCCAGCTACTCGGGCATCGGCAGGAAAACCCGCCCGTCTCGGTGTCTTCCACGCCGGTCTCAACATCAGAAGCAACACCTGTCGCGGCGCTCCGTCCTGCGCGAACTGCGGCTTCAATGGCGGGACTGATCGCGTTTCAGGCGAGCCAGCCGGGGCGGACCAGGCCGGACTCGAAGGCGAGCACGACGAGCTGTGCCCTGTCGCGGGCGCCGACCTTGATCATCGCCCGGCTGACGTGGGTCTTGGCCGTGGCGGGACTCACATAGAGTCGCCCGGCGATCTCCTCGTTGGACAGGCCGCCGGCGACCAGGGCCATGACCTCACGTTCCCGGTCAGTGAGAACGGCGAGCTCCTGAGTGGGGCGCGGCTCCTTGGCGCGGGCGGCGAACTCCGCGATCAGCCGCCGCGTCACCCCGGCCGACAGCAGCGCGTCACCGGCCGCGACCACGCGTACGGCATGGATCAGCTCCACCGGCTCGGTGTCCTTGACCAGGAAGCCGCTGGCGCCGGCCTGGAGGGCTTCGTAGACGTAATCGTCGCTCTCGAAGGTGGTGAGGATCAGGACCTTGACGCCGGCCAGGCTCTCGTCGGCACCGATCCGCCGGGTGGCTTCCAGGCCGTCGACGCCGGGCATGCGGATGTCCATCAGGA
>QHCA01000328.1 GCA_003244095.1 Pseudonocardiales bacterium
GGGATCCCGTCGAGGCCGGCGCCGACGAGTAGGGCGCGGAGGGCCGCGCGCGCCCCGCCCCGCCGGCCGAGGATCAGGCCGGCTGCGAGGACTACGGCAGCGGCGGCCGGCGCCACGGATCCGGCCGCGCCGGGCGGGCCGTTCGGCCCCACGGCCAGGACCACCGAGGCGGCCAGCAGCAGGAGGGCGGCCGCCCACCCGCTCGCGGCCGCGCCGAACCGGTGCGGCAGCCCGCGTACCCCGGTCCGCAGGTCGTCGTCGAGGTCGGGCAGCGTGTTGGCGAAGTGCGCTCCGGCACCCAGCAGCGAGCCACCCGCCACCAGCCAGGCCGGCACCGCGTGCGCCCCCGGCCGGCCGAGCACGATGAAGGCGGGCAGCAGCCCGAAGGACACGGCGTACGGCACGACCGAGAGCACGGTCGCCTTGAGCCGCAGGTCGTACGACCACGCGGACAGCACGGCCAGGATGTGCAATTCCCCGGCCAGCGGGCCGGACAGCAGCGAGAGCGGCACGCACACCAGCAGGCCGACAACTGCCGCGGCCCCCACCACACGGTCCGGCAGGTCGCCACGGGCCAGCGGCTTGTCCCGCCGGCCGGTGCGCCGGTCGCGCTCGCGGTCGACGTAGTCGTTGCACCAGCCGACCGACAACTGACCGGCCAGCACTGCTGCCACCACCGCGACCACACCGCGGGCATCCCGGCCGCTGGATGCGGCCAGCGCCCCGGACAGGACCGTCACCGCCAGGGTGGGCTCGGGATGGCAGGCACGCACCAGTGCCGCGAGTCTCAGCCCCGCGAAACGTGACGGCCCGGACATGCCGCGAAGTGTGTCAGGCTTGGTGGCGTGCAGGCGCCGACCAGACCGCGCAACGACGTGCGGCAGTACGACGATCTGGCCGGCGAGTGGTGGCCGCCGCGCGGCCGCTTCGCGATGCTGCACTGGATCGCGGCGGCGCGCGCCCGCCTGGTGCCCCCGGCAGAGCGGCACGGCGCGCTGCTGGTCGACCTGGCCTGCGGCGCGGGGCTGTTCGCCGAGCATGCGGCGGCCCGTGGCTACCGGCACGTCGGCTTCGACCTGTCGCCGACCGCCCTGCCGCAGGCGCGCGACCACGGCGTCCTGGTCGCCCGCGCCGACGTCCTCCGCCTACCCCTGCCGGACGCGATCGCCGATGTCGTGACAGCGGGGGAGATCCTCGAGCACGTCACCGACCTGCCGGCCGCGGTCGCCGAGGCCTGCCGGGTGCTGCGTCCCGGCGGCACCCTCGTCCTCGACACCATCGCCCAGACCCGTGCGGCGCGGGTGATCGCCGTCACCATCGCCGAGGCCGTGCCGGGTGGCGCGCCCAAGGGCATCCACGATCCTGCGCTCTTCGTCGACCGGGACGAGTTGCGCACATTGTGCGCCCGGCACGGCGTGGCGGTGCGGCTCACCGGGTTGCGTCCCTCTCTCGTGGGCATGGTGCTGTGGCTGTCGCGCCGACGGGCTTCGGTACGGATGGTGCCGACGTGGTCGACCTCCGTACTGTTCCAGGGACACGGGATCAAGGAGGCCGGGCCACGATGATCGATACGTCCACGTCGGCGCGACCGGCCCGGCTGGCCGATCCGACGGCCGCGCTGGCCGCGGCCGAGGGGCTCGTGCCGCAAATGGCCGAGCGGGCCGCGGCGCACGACCGGGCCGGGGTGTTCCCCGAGGCCGACTTCGCCGAGCTCCGGACGGCCGGGCTGCTCGGCCTGATGGTGCCGGAGCGGCTGGGCGGCCCGGGTGCGGGGTTCGCCGACTACGCGCAGGTGGCGATGCGGCTGGCGGCGGGCAACGGCGCCACCGCCCTGGTCTTCAACATGCATGCCTCGGTGACCGGGGCGCTCGCCGGGACACCGGACGACCTGGCCCGGGCGCTCGGCGTGCCCGAGACGTACTTCGCCATGCGCGACCGGGTGCTGGCGGCGGTGGTCGACGGCGCGCTGTACGCCGTGGCGATGAGCGAGCGGGGCGCCGGCTCACGGCTCTCGGCGCTCACGACGACGTACGAGGCGGTCGATGACGGGTTCCGCATCCGCGGCGCCAAGACCTTCGTGTCCGGGGCCGGCTTCGCCGACGCCTACCTGGTCGCGGCCAAGCGGGCGGGGTCCGAGCCCGCGGCGGTCTCGCACTTCCTCGTGCCGGCCGGCGAGGGCATCACGGTCGAGCAGACGTGGGACTCCCTGGGCATGCGGGCCACCGGGAGCCAGGACATCGACCTCGACGTCCTCGCCCCGGCCGATGCCCTGCTCGGTGGCCTGGAGGGGCTCACCCTGCTCCTCGCCCAGGTGATGCCGCAGTGGCTGGTGGCCTCCTACGCCGCGGTGTACGTCGGGGTGGCCCAGTCCGCGGTGGACGCCGCCGTCGCCCACGTCAACGAGCGCGGCCTCGGCCGGCTGCCTCTCGTACGCGCCCGGGTCGGGCGGGCCGAGAGCGCCGTGGCGGCGGCCCGGCTGGCCGTACTCGAAGCCGCCCACCGGATCGACACCGCACCCGGCGAGGCGGAGACCAACCGGTGGGTGTGGCGGGCCAAGCTGCTGGCCGGCGAGACCGCGATGGACGTGGCCGCGTCGATGCTGGAAGCGGCCGGTACCTCGGCCACCCGGCGCGGCCACCCCCTGGAGCGGATCTTCCGCGACGCCCGCTGCGGATCACTGCAGCCGGCCACCAGCGACGTGTGCGCCGACTGGCTCGGCATGGCGGCGCTGGGCCGCGACCCCGAGAACGACGCGGCAGTGCCCCGTTGGTGAGAGATGCCGTGGTGCGATCACTCGCGCCGGCCGTGATCACTGGGGCGGCGCAGGCCTACCCGGCCACCCGCGAGCAGGACCAGCTCTGGGCGGGCTTCTTCAGCCGGCACTACGGCGGCAGCCGCCTGGCCCAGCGGATCTTCTCCTCCGCGGGCGTGCGGACCCGGCACGGCGTGGTCAACCCGCTCGACGAGGACATCTCCGGGTGGGGCACCGGTGCGCGGATGGAGCGCTACGCTGCCGAAGCGATGCCCCTGGGCAAGGAGGCGGTCGGGACGGCGCTCGATCGCGCGGGGCTGGATCCCTGCGATGTCGGGCTGTTCGCGGTGGCTTCCTGTACCGGC
Organism: Pseudonocardiales bacterium; assembly: GCA_003244095.1. GTDB lineage: Bacteria > Actinomycetota > Actinomycetes > Mycobacteriales > QHCA01 > QHCA01. The sequence continues at coordinate 3,118 of QHCA01000328.1, forward strand.
TATACCACGCCGGGCATCGACATCATGCTGGCCCGCGACCTGGGGATGAGTTCGGACGTCCAGCGCCTGATGGTCGGCCACATGGGCTGTTATGCCGCCATTCCCGGCTTGGGTGCGGTGAGCGACTTCGTGGCTGCGCGGTCCCGGCCGGCCGTGCTGCTGTGCCTTGAGCTGACCAGCCTGCACGTACAGCCTGCCACCGAGGGCATGGACCAGGTGGTCGCCCACGCGCTGTTCAGCGACGCGGCGGCCGCGGTCGTGGTGCAGGCCGGTGCGACCGCCGGCCTGGAGGTGGTCGACGTCATCGCCCGCACCGACGCCAGCACCGCCGACCACATGACCTGGGACGTCACCGACCTGGGCTTCCGGATGGGCCTGTCCCCCCGGGTGCCGGACGTGTTGGCCGAGCACGTGCTGTCGGTGATCGAGACCCTGCTGGCCCGGCACGGGTTGCGGCCGGCCGACGTCGAGGGCTGGGCCGTGCATCCGGGCGGCCCGCGCATCCTCGACGTGGTCGGCGAGCGGCTGGCCCTGCCGGCCGGGGCACTGGACGCATCGCGGGAGACGCTGAGCAGGCACGGCAACTGCTCCTCGGCCACCGTCCTGCTCGTCCTGGAGGAGCTGCAGCGGTCCCGCCCGGCCCGGCCCGGCGGCTATGTCGTGGCGATGGCCTTCGGGCCAGGCCTCACGTTGTACGCCACACTGCTCCGCGCCACCGGATGACCACTAGCCGGCGAGGGCGTCGATTTCCTGGTGGATGTCCGCGCCGGGCGTGACGTCGTGGAGGATCCGGGTGACGGTGCCGTCAGCGCGTACGAATACCGCGGTCGGCCCGCTGGCCGCCGCGTAGATCAGGGAGAGGCGGTCCTCCGCGTCCGTCGCGGCCCGGACCCGCTGGACCGGCGCCGTGCTCGGCAGCCGGGGGTCGCCGTTGGTGCCGACGAACAGCACCTGCAGGCGCGCGGCGCTCGTACTGGCGATGACGTCGTCGACGAGCTTCTGGCAGTGGCACCCGGTCGGGACCAGCACCACGACTGCCGGGCGCAGGTTGCGCAGGCGCACCGCCCCCGACGTGCCGACCGGCAGTGCCAGATCGGGCAGCAGCGCGCCGACCGTGCCGGGTGACGCGGTCGGATGGGCCAGCGGGCGCGACTCGGCGGCGCGCGGCGGCACCGGCACGAGCAGGAAGACCAGGCTCGCGAAGAACAGCACGACCAGCAGAACCACGAGGACCAGGGGGCCGGACAGGCCGTACTGCTGCCAGCGGCGGGTCCGGAAGATTCGCTGCAGGTGGGGCCGGCCGGGCACGTCGAGCTCGCGCCTCAACTGCTCTATCTCGGAGTCGAGCTCGGAGATGTCGTCGGGCACGACGAAGCCGCCCCACTCCGGCGGCAAGCCGGGGGGCTCGTCGTCAGGAAGCCGCGACGCCACCGAAACTCCTTCTGCCGTTTGCAACTGTGCTCAGTCTTCTCCAGTGCGGCTCGATGCGCCAGAGCAGCGGCGAAGCAGATGCAATCGTGGTTGTCAAGCCCTGCCTGCTTCCTCATACGCTCCTGACCTGCGCGTTTGTCCTGCAACAGAGGACGGAAGGTCAACGGTCCGTGTTATCCTGAGCACAGCGAAAGGGGCTTCTGGCATATGACCTTCACCGTCGGCGAGACCGTCGTCTACCCGCACCACGGGGCCGCACTGATCGAAGCTATGGAGACCCGGATCATCAAAGGCGAGGAGCGGATCTACCTCGTCCTCAAGGTTGCACAGGGTGATCTGACCGTCAGAGTGCCCGCCGACAACGCCGAGATCGTCGGTGTTCGCGACGTGGTGGGGCAGGAGGGTCTCGACAAGGTGTTCGAGGTGCTTCGCGCGCCGCACACCGAGGAGCCNNGGTCCCGCCGCTACAAGGCCAACCTGGAGAAGCTCGCCTCCGGCGACGTCAACAAAGTCGCCGAGGTGGTTCGTGACCTGTGGCGGCGCGACCGTGAGCGCGGCCTGTCCGCCGGCGAGAAGCGGATGCTGTCCAAGGCCCGCCAGATCCTCGTCAGCGAGCTGGCACTGGCCGAGGGCACCAACGAGGACAAGGCCGAGTTGCTGCTCGACGAGGTCTTGGCTTCCTAGCGCTGGGGAGCCTCCGACGGCGGGGGAGCGGGTGGAGCACCGGGTCTCCGGCCGGGTTGCCGCCTTGGTGCCGGCCGCTGGGCGTGGAGAGCGCCTCGGCGGTGGCACCGCCAAAGTTCTGCGCGAGATCGCCGGGGTCCCGGTGCTGGTGCATGCCGTACGTTCACTGACCGCCGCGCCGTCGATCGCCCTGGTGGTGGTGGCCGCCCCGGCAGCCGACGTCGATGTCGTGCGCGCCCTGCTCGGTGCCGATGTGCTCGTCGTGCCAGGTGGGGAGAGCCGGGCAGAGTCCGTCCGGTGCGCGCTGGCGGTCCTGCCGGCCGGTTACGACGTCGTTCTGGTCCATGACGCGGCCCGGCCCTTCGTGCCGCGTTCGGTCGTCGAGGCCGTCGTGGCCGCGGTGCTGGGCGGCCATGACGCTGTCGTGCCCGTGCTCCCGGTGGCCGACACCGTCAAGCGGGTCGGCGCGGACGGTCGCGTGGTCGACACGCTGGACCGATCGGATCTGTACGTGACCCAGACGCCGCAGGGCTTCCGCCGGAGCGTGCTGGAGGCAGCACATGCCGCCCGGTCCAGCGCGGCAACCGATGATGCCATCCTGGTCGAGCGGCTGGGCCTGCCCGTGTGGACCGTGCCGGGCGCCGATGCGGCGTTCAAGGTGACCCGGCCCGATGACCTGCGGCGGGCCGAGGCGGTCCTGGCCGGCCTGTTGCTCGCCGGTCGCGATGCCTGAGCTCGGCGGCCTGCCGCGCGTCGGCATCGGCACCGATGTGCACGTCGTCGACGCCGACCGGCCCTGCTGGCTGGCCGGCCTGCGCTGGGAGGGCACCCCGGGCCTCGCCGGGCATTCCGACGGTGACGTCGTGGCGCACGCCATGTGCGACGCGCTGCTCTCGGCGGCGGGTCTCGGCGATCTCGGGTCACAGTTCGGCTCCAGCGAGCCGCGCTGGGCCGATGCGGCGGGGGTGGACCTCCTCGCCGAGACGACCCGGCTGCTCGCCGAGGCCGGCTACGCGATCGGCAATGTCGCGGTGCAGGTCATCGGCAACGCACCCCGGATCGGGGCGCGCCGGTCGGCTGCGCAGGCGGTACTGTCGGCCGGCCTGGGCGGCGCGCCGGTGAGCGTGTCGGCGACGACCACCGACGGGCTGGGGTTGACCGGTAGGGGCGAGGGGGTCGCGGCGGTTGCCACGGCGCTCGTCGTACGCCGCCCGGAAGCTGCCGGTACGCTGGCTTGAAATGGGATGGTGGAGCCGAAGTGGCCGCAGATGACCCGGTCCTGCACAGCCTGCTGTCAGCTGTAGCGGCGAGCCCCGCCGACATCCCGCTGCGGCTGCACGTGGCCGGTGTCCTCCTCCAGCACGGCCGGGCGGCGCACGCCCTCGAGCACTGCTCGGTCGTACTCACCGCGGAGCCGGACAACGCCGCCGGGCTGCGGCTGCTGCGGGAGGCCACCGCTGCCCTGGCCGGCCCGCCGGCCGAGCCGGCCCCTGCCGATCCACCGGAGCCGGTGCGGCCACAGCCTGCCGGAGGCGTCGACTGGAGTGCCTACGAGGAGCAGGTCAGCGACATCGTGGAGCCCGCCTTCGTGGTCGAGGACGGTGCCGGGAGCGTCCCCGAGGACGTCACCTCGCCAACCGTACGGCTGACCGACGTCGGGGGCATGGAGGTGGTCAAGCGGCGCCTGCAGTCGGCGTTCCTCGGCCCGATGAGCAATCCTGCGCTTGCCCGGCAGTACGGCAAGACCCTGTCGGGTGGGCTGCTGCTGTACGGGCCGCCGGGCTGCGGCAAGACGTTCATGGCGCGGGCCGTGGCCGGCGAGCTCGCCGCGCGGTTCTATGCGGTCAGCCTCGCCGACGTGCTCGACATGTACATCGGCCAGAGCGAGAAGAACCTCGCGTCCATCTTCGACACGGCGCGGCGCAACGCGCCCTGCGTACTGTTCCTCGACGAGATCGATGCGCTGGGCCAGAAGCGGATTCACCTGCGGCACAACAGCGGCATGCGCGGCACGGTCAACCAGTTGCT
>QHCA01000329.1 GCA_003244095.1 Pseudonocardiales bacterium
TGGCCGCGCTCGGCATCGGCCTGCTGCTGGCCGCGGTGACCGGCGGCGCGCTGGCCTGGGCCGGCCCGATGATGTACATGATCGTGGCCCAGTTCGCGCTGATCGGAGACTGGCCCAGCCCGTGGATGTGGCCAGCCCGGCCGCCGCACGATCTCGGCGGGGCGTTGTGTGCCGGGCTGGTGTTCGCCGCCGGGATCGTCGTGGCGACGATCCGGGGAGCGCGCGCCTTCCGCGAGGTCTGAGGCGTGCGGGGGGCGTCACCCCGGTCCTGGACACCTGGTGCGGGGGTAGCGGTGAGCGACAGGTTCCGGCGGTCCGGGACCTGAGCGATGAGTTCCGGCCGTACCGGCGGTCTACCGCTTAGGCTGATCGTCTTCCAGGAACAGAGACTGCGACATGAGCACGATCACCTCGCCCGACGGCACGGTCATCGACTACGACCGTTACGGCGGCGGGCCCGCCGTCATATTCATCGCCGGGGCCGGTTCGTACCGCGCGATCAACGAAGACACCACCCAGACCGCCAGGCGCCTCGCGGCGGAGGGGTTCACGGCGGTCGACTATGACCGGCGCGGACGCGGAGCATCTGGCGACACCCAGCCATGGGCGCTTGATCGTGAGGTCGAAGATGTAACCGAACTGATCAAGGCGGTCGGCGGCACCGCGGCACTGTGCAGCAACTCATCCGGAGCCGACATAGCCCTGGCGGCCGCCACGGCGGGCGTCGGCGTCACTGCTCTGGTCCTCTACGAGCCGCCGTTCTTCGCGGGCCAGAGCCTCGCCGCGCATCTGGACGCGCTGCGCCCGATGCTCGCCGACGGCAAGAACGACGAGGCGATGCGCTACAACCTGACCTCGCTGATCGGACTGCCTGCCGATGTCGGCGACGGGATGGCGCAGGCGCCCTGGTGGGCCGCGATGGTCGCGGTCGCCCCGACCCTGCTGTACGACCACACCGCCACGCACGAGATCAGCGTCGATCCCGACTGGCGGCGCCGCTGGGCCGGCGTCACCGTGCCGGCGATCGTGTGCTCGGGTGACCAGACCTTCCCCGGCATGCCCGAGGCCGCCGACGCGGTAGCCGCCGCGCTGCCGAACGCGAGCCGGCGCATCCTGCCCGGTCAAGGCCACCGGCCGGCACCCGAGGCGCTGGTGCCGGTGCTGCTGGAATTCCTTAACGAGTCGTCGCGGTAGGTGCGACGCGACGGCTGCTCAGCAGCTAGTCATCCAGGCCGCCCGTGGTCAAACTGCCCGAACCTTGCGGCGTGCCGTCAGGTCAAGCGCCGCCACCCTGCCGCGTGGTGAGCCGCGCAGGGTGGCGGGCGGTGACCCCAGGGAGGCGCTCGTCGACCGACGTCGACGCAGCGGTTGCTAGGCGTCTCGGACGGGCTGGTAGGTGAGGAAGGCGAGGCCGTCACCGATGGTCTTGATGTGGACGAGGCGCATGGGTTTCTTGTCGCTGGTCTGGCCGAAGAGGCGCTCGCCGGCCCCGAGCACGACTGGGTAGACGACCAGCCGCAGCTCGTCGACCAGGTCGTGCTCGATCAGCGTGCGCCCGAGCTGATAGCTGGCGCAGACGGCGATGTCCCCGTCTAGCTCCCGCTTCAGCTTCGAGACCTCGTCCACCACCTCGCCCTTCAGGACCGTCGAGTTGCTCCACTTGGGCTCTTGGAGGGTCGAGGACACGACGTACTTGGGCAGGCTGTTCAGCCTGTCCGCCCACACGCCGCTCCGGCCCGCCCACCGCGCTGCGAACCACTTGTCGCTCCGCCGGCCCAGCAGCAGGGCCTCGGTGCCCAGCGCCTCCTCGAGCTCGACCTTGGCCCACTCTTCGAGGTCCTTGCCCCCATACTCGCCAAACCAGCCGCCGAGCCTGAAGCCCTCCTTACCGTCCGGGTCCTGGACCACTCCATCGAGCGAGACGTTCGTGCTGATGACGATCTTTCCCATTGCGGTTATCCCTCTTGTTGATGTCGTTAGCTACCACTGATGTAGACACCGCGACGTCGGGAAAGTGGCGGCCGCCAACCGCCCCGTTCGCCACTCGGCCGGTGTCTATACAGGAAGTGCACCCCAGATGCGGGAAGAGGGTGACCCGAGGGTGGGGGAAGTGGCCGCCGATTTGATCTCAAAGGCGCGGGCGGGGGACGGCGACGCGTTCCGCGAGCTAACCGGGCCGCACCGCCGGGAGCTGCAGGTGCACTGCTACCGGATGCTCGGATCGTTCCAGGACGCCGAGGACGCCCTGCAAGACACGCTGCTGGCCGCCTGGCAAGGCTTCGGAGGGTTCGATGGACGCGCCTCGCTGCGCACCTGGCTCTACCGGATCGCCACCAACCGCTGCCTGAACGCGCTGCGCGACGGCGGCCGCAGGCCCCAAGACGTGCCGGGCGCTGATCCCCCGGCCGGCGCGCCCGAGCCCACGCGCTGGGGCGAGCCGATCTGGCTGCAGCCCTACCCCGATGCGCTGCTCGAGGGCCTGCCCGACCGTACCGCGGGCCCCGACGTCCTATACGAGACCAAGGAGGCCGTTGGGCTCGCGTTCGTCTCAGGTCTTCAGCGCATGGCGCCCCACCAGCGAGCTGTGCTGGTGCTGCGCGACGTGCTGGGATACCGGGCCGCCGAGGTGGCGGACATGCTGGACAGCGGCGAGGCTGCGGTGAACAGTGCGCTGCAGCGCGCGCGGGCGGTGATCGACGCCGCGCCGGAGCGGCCCGCCGGGGGCACGTTGCCCGACTCGCCGGCCGAACGGAAGCTGCTCTCGCGCTTCGCAGATGCCTTTCAGCGCGGCGATGTCGACGCCGTGGTGGAGCTGCTCACCGAGGACGCCTGGATCCGGATGCCGCCGCAGCCTCACGAGTACCAGGGCCGCGCGGCGATCGCCCAGTTCCTGCGCACGCGGGACATCTGGCGCGCTGACCTGGGCATCCGCCTGGTGCCAACGCGCGCGAACGGCCAGCCGGCGTTCGGCTACTACATGGGCGACCCCAATGCGGGCGTCTCGCGCGCGGCTGGCGTGCTGGTGCTCACTCTGGCCGACGAGGCCATCACCACCATCACGCGCTTTGGCGACACCGGCGTGCTGCCCTACTTCGGCCTGCCGCGGACACTGCCGAGCTAGCTGTAGTTCCGCCGTGGACGGGGACTGATGGCGGTCGCGTCCAGCGAGTTCGTGCCAGGGCAGGAAGGCCGAGGACGAAGTCGAGGCGGTTCGGACGAGCATCCGAAGCTCGAGCCAGACTCAGGACGGGATGGCGTAGATGCTGCCGCCCTGCTCTAGGACGCCGCGCTTGGCCAATGGTCCCTGGGCGGGTCCGCCGGTGGCTTCCCCGGTCTGGGGGTCGTAGGTCGCGCCGTGGCAGGGGCAGACGATCTGCCCTCCTTCATAGCCGACCGTGCAGCCGGCGTGGGTGCAGACGGCGCTCGTCGCGGTCAGCGTCCCGTTGCGGTGGCGGATCACGAGGTCGGGATCTCCGTTGGCGGGGTCTCGGTAGGTGGCGCCCTGGTCGGCCCGGAGGCGGCTGGCGGGGCCGAGTCGCACAGCGCCCGAAGGCAGCGGGGGCTGTTTGACGGTGGCCGGCGCCGCCGCGGTGCTGGTGGGGGGTGGCTTGGCGGTCGCGTCGAGCGAGCTCGTGCGAGCGCGATAGCGCCCTTTGGCCAGCGCAGAGAACCCACCCAGTACCAAGGTGGCGACGCCGGTGAGCGCCGAGGCGCGGACGAGCAGCTCCCGACGCGTGGCTGCGGCTGGCGTCGCACCGACCAGAGCGCCGGCGGCTGCTTGCGCGTCTGGCCGTGGTCGGCGTGCTCGCCTGGCCAGCGTGTGCTCGAGCGCGGGCTGACCGCTCGCGCCAGTGAGTGCGATGGGCAGCCAGGCGAACACGAACACGACGTCCGAGCCAAGGAAATAGGGATAGGTCTTCCAACTCGCGGTGATCAGGAAGAGAAGGTTGATCAGCAGGCCAGCGGCCGCCGCGCCACGCGTGAAGAGTCCGATCAGTACGAGCAGGCCAATGGCGATCTCGGCGAACGCGATCCCCACGCCGGCCAATGTGACGTGGGGGATCGCGAAGGTCTTGAGGATGAAGCCACCGGGCGTCCCGTTGGCAAAGCCGTGCAGCTGGGTGCCCAGATAGCTCGGCGCGCCCTTGTGCAGGAAGCCCGGATCCGAGAGCTTCTGTATCCCCGCGTACACGAACGTCGCGCCCAAGAAGACGCGCAGCGGCAGCAGCGCCGCGCCGGGCTCAAGACGCCGTAGCCCATCGAAGCGGTTGACCGGTGGGGAGCTCACCGCGATCACTCTGCAGCTACCGCGTAAGACGTCCCTAAGGCGAAAATGAGAAGACCCTTAGGCGGGCCGCCGAGCTAAGCCGATGAGAGTTGTCTCATCCGCGGAAGGCGGCGCGGTCAGCTACCTAGCATGGTGAGGTGCACGTCCTCCTCGTTGAAGACGAGCCCGCGATTGCGGACTTCGTGGTGCGCGGCCTGCGAGACGAGGGGCACACGATCACGCACGCCAGCGACGGGATCGAAGGCGAGCGTCGCGCTCTGCGCGAGAACCCTGACCTCGTGATCCTCGATGTCATGCTGCCCGGCCAGGACGGTTTTGCCGTTCTGCATGCCATCCAGCAGGGCCGAGCGGACCTGCCGGTGATCATGCTGACCGCCCGCGACGAGGTGGAAGATCGCATCGCCGGCCTGGATGGGGGCGCCATCGACTACCTGACAAAGCCCTTCGTGTTCGCCGAGCTTGCCGCTCGTGTGCGCGCCCAGCTACGACGCCGCCCGGCTGAGGAGACCGAGCTGCGCGGCGCGGACATCGAGTTGGATCTGCTCAAGCGCACGGTGAGGCGCAAGCAGTTGGAGGTGAGCCTCTCGGCACGCGAGTTTGACCTGCTCGCCTACCTGCTGCGCAATTCGAACCGGATCCTTACCCGCGAGCAGCTGCTGGGCGCCGTGTGGGGCTATGACCACGACCCGGGGACGAACATCGTCGAGGTCTACGTCGGGTAC
>QHCA01000330.1 GCA_003244095.1 Pseudonocardiales bacterium
ACCCGGCGGATCAGCCGGGCCAAGCAGACCATCCGCGAGGCCGGGGCGCTTTTCCGGATGCCGCCACCTGCGGAGGTGCAGGGGCGGCTGGCCGCCGTGCTGCACGTGCTGTACCTGGTCTTCAACGAGGGTTACACCGCGACGTCGGGGCCGTATCTCGTGCGGCACGACCTGGCGCTGGAGGCGATCCGGCTGGCCCGGCTGGTGCGCCGGTTGCTGCCCGACAACGGCGAGGTGGCGGGCCTGCTGGCGCTCATGCTGCTGACCGACGCCCGCCGGCCAGCGCGCACCGGCCCGGGCGGCCGGCTGATCCCGCTGGCCGAGCAGGATCGGTCGCTGTGGGATTCGGTGGCCGTCGCCGAGGGGGTCGGGCTCGTGACGGACGCGATGTCGCGGACGGTGCTCGGCCCGTACCAGATCCAGGCGGCGATCGCCGCCTGCCACGACGAGGCGGCGAGCGCGGCGGAGACCGACTGGCCGCAGATCCTGGCCCTGTACGGCGTCCTGGGGCGCCTGGCCGACAACCCCCTGGTCACCCTCAACCACGCGGTCGCCGCGGCGATGGTGAACGGGCCGCGCGCCGGGCTCGCGCTGCTGGAGCCGCTCGACGCCGACCCCCGGATGGCGGGCAACCACCGGGTGGACGCGGTCCGGGCGCACCTGCTGGAGATGGCCGGCGACGTCGAGGGTGCTGAGGCCGCGTACCGGTTGGCGGCCGGTCGTACCGCCAGCGTCCCCGAGCGGCACTACCTCGAAGGCAGGGCGGCCGCGCTCGTCGAGGGGGCCCGCCCACGCCTGGTGCCTGGGGCACACTCGGGCGATGGACCCCGAGACTGACTTCGCCATCACCTGGGCCGCGCTGCCGGAGCCGTGGCGGCAGAGCTTCCTGCTTGCCTGGGAAGCACATCGTGCGGGCAGCCTCGGCGTCGGCGCTGTGCTCGTCGATCCGGCCGGTGCGGTGATCGCCGCCGGACGCAACCGGTCCGCCGAAGTCGACGCACCCCCCGGCCGGGTCGCGGGCAGCTATCTCGCGCACGCGGAGGTCAACGCGCTGCTCGGCCTGGCACCCGGTGACTACGAGCGGCACGTCCTGTACACCACCCTGGAGCCCTGCCTGCTGTGCACCGCTGCCCTTGTGCACTGCCACGTCGGCGAGGTGCGCTATGCGGCGACAGATCATCTGTGGCACGGCCTCGAGCGGTTACCAGAGCTCAACGATCACGTCGCCCGGCGCTGGCCCGCTCGGGTCGGCCCGTTGGCCGGCCCCCTTGCCGTCTGGGGGGCGGTCCTGCCCCTGGCATGGGCGCTGGCGCGCTCTCCGTACGGCGTCGTGGCCGCCGCGCACGAGCTACCTGCACCCGGTCTTCTCGGCCTGGCCCGAGAGCTGTGCGAGAGCACGCCCACGGTGCTCCACCAGGACTCCCTCGCCGAGGCGATGGATGCCCTGTGGCCGCGACTCCGGCAGACCGCCCGAGAGCCGGCCGGGTAGTCCCGCCGGCTCACGGGCCGTCGACGCCGGGTCCGTGTGGCAGCGACCGGCGGAGGTAGGTGTGAAAGGCGCGCGGCGCCGGCGCGAGCTTGCGGCTGCTGAGGGTGATCACGTTGATGGCCGGGTGCCGCGGGGCGGTCGTCAGTGGATGGGTGTCGACAGGGGGGCCCGGGGCGCGCACCGCCGAGCCGGCCAGCAGTGCGACGCCCAGGCCCGCGGAGACAAGCTCGCGGATGCTGGCCGGACTGTAGGTCTCGAACTCGATCCGCGGGACGAAGCCTTCGGCGGCGGCGGCATTGGTGAGGATCGAGTGCAGGCCGCTGCCGGGCGGCAGGCAGACGAACCATTCGTCACACGCGGCCGCGAGCAGGCCCGACTTGCCGTCGATCAGGCGCCGGCCGGGCGGGCCGATCAGGACCAGGCTCTCCTCGACGAGCGGGTGGGCGGAGAACCGGGTGGCCATGTCCGCGTGGACTGGTCCGAGCACCATGTCGACCTTGCCCTTGTCGAGCAGGTCCAGCAGGTCGTCGACGAGCCCTGAGCGAAGCGTGAGCGCGATGCCGGGAAAGCGCTTGCGGAACCCGGCCATCGTCGATGGCAGGTCCAGTGACCCGAGGACCTGGGTGGCGCCGATGCACACCCGTCCGCGCGCCACGGCCGCCAGCTCTTCCAGGTCGGCGCGCGCGGCCGCCAATTCCTCCAGCACCCGCTGGGCCCGTGCCCAGAACAGCTCGCCGGCATGGGTCAACGACACCTTGCGGGTGCTTCGCTGCAGCAGCACGGCCCCGAGCTCGGTCTCGAGGCGCTGGATCTGGGCGGAGATCGCCGGCTGGGCGACGTGCACCTGCTCGGCGGCCCGGGTGAACCCGCCGTGGCGCACCACGGCGTCGAAGTAGACGAGTTGCCGCAGTTCCATCCATTCATAATCATCTGCGATGAATCCGAGCACAAGTGGGTCTTGGACTTATTGAAGGAGATCGGTCACCGTGGTGCCCATGCAGCGACGACAGCTCGGCAACGGCGGACTCGTGACCTCGGCCCTGGGTTTGGGGTGCATGGGGTTCTCGCAGGGCTACGGCCCGGCCGACGATGCGGAGTCCGCCGCGTCGATACGCCGGGCGATCGAGCTCGGCGTGACCATGCTCGACACGGCGATGAGCTACGGGCAGGGGCACAACGAACGGGTCGTCGGCCAGGTACTCGCCGGATCCGGCATCCTCGCGGACCACGTTCAGGTGGCCACCAAGTTCGGAATCGTTCGCGGCGAGCAGGGCGTGCATCTGGACGGCAGGCCCGAGGGTGTCCGCTCCTACTGCGATGCGTCGCTGGCGCGGCTCGGTCGTGACGTCATCGACCTCTACTACCTGCACCGGGTCGACCCCGAGGTGCCCATCGTCGAAACCGTGGGTGCCATGGCCGAACTCGTCCACGACGGCAAGGTCCGCCAACTCGGGGTCTCGGAGGTCACCGTCGACCAGCTCGAGGCGGCCGTCTCCGTGCACCCCATTGCCGCGGTGCAGTTCGAGTGGTCGATGCTGTGGCGGGAGCCCGAGCTCGAACTCGTTCCGGCGGCGCGCCGGCTGGGTGTGGGGCTCGTTCCGTACAGCCCGCTGGGGCGCGGCATCCTCACCGCGGCACTCGGGCGGGACGGTATCGACTCGAGTGAGTTCCGGCGGGTCGACCCCCGCTTCCAGGGTGACAACCTCACCCGGAACCTCGCCCAGGTCGCCCGGCTGCAGCAGGTTGCCGTGAGCCTCGGGATCACGCCCGGTCAGCTCGCGTTGGCCTGGCTGCTCGCCCAGGGGACTGACATCGTCCCGATTCCCGGGACGCGGCGGGTGGAGCGGATCGCGGAGAACATCGCCGCCGGCGACGTCCACCTCGGTCCGGTCGACCTCCAGCGCCTCGAGCAGGTCGTCCCCCCTGCTGGTTGGGCCGGGGACCGGCGCTCGTTCGCCGTCCCTGCGACGACGCGTCCCAGCCCCGAAGGATCGCCGGCCGACGCGACCGCGATGACGCCATACGTGGAGACCACATGATCACCCTTACGGCCGAACAGCACGTCCTGCCCGGCAAGGAGGCGCAGGTCGACGCCCTGATGGCGCGCCTCATGGCCGATGTCTCACGGCATGAGCCGGGCTGCACCCGCTTCGACTACGTCGTGGACAACGCCGACAGGTCGCGGCGGCTGGTGATCGAGACCTATCGCGACGAGGTCGCCTTCGCCCAGCACTGCGGGTCCAGTTATCTCGCGGAGTTCATCCCGCAGCTCGTGGCCTGCCTGGTCGAGCCGCCCAAGGTGGTCCGATTTTCCGACGCGTTTCCCTCGGCCGCGGCGGCGACCTTCTTCCACACCGGGATCGTCGTGCCGGATCTCGACCAGGCGGTCGGGTACTACGCCGACACGTACGGGATCGCCTTCACCGAGCCCGGAGTGTTCGCCATCCCGCGGCTCGAGGACCCCGACCCGCACCCGTTCGAGCTGACCGCCGTCCTCTCCCGTACCGAACCGCCCTACCTGGAGCTCATCCAGGCATCCGGCGACGGCATCATCTCGGCGGACAAGTGCGGGCAGATCCTCTACCACGCGTACTGGGAGCCGGACATGGCGTCGCGGTGGGAGTGGCTCAAGACCGAGGGCCCGGGGGTCGAAGCCGCCTTCCGGATGGACGAGCACAGCGCGCCGTTCTCGATGATCACCGCGCCCGACCCGTTCGGGAATCGGATCGAGTACGTCGGGGTGGAGGCTGCGGACCCGTTGACCGAATGGGCGCGCACGGGCGTCCTGCCCTCCGGGGTGGGTGCCTGATGACGACGACACACTCGCCGGCCATGGTGCCCGCCGATCGCTCTGATCGAGGGCGGCGCATCGCCTTCCTCGGCATCTGCGCGGGGAACTTCCTCGTCCTGCTGGACACGTCGATCCTGAATGTCGCACTGCCCGACATCCAACGTGACCTGCACGTCGACGACACCCTGGTCCCCTGGACGTCGGTCGCGTACACGATCGTCTTCGCCGGCCTGCTGCTCGCCTCGGGTGCCGTGTCGGACCGCTTCGGCGCCCGCCGCCTCTACCGCGCTTCGTTGATCTCCTTCGCCGTGGTGTCGCTGCTCTGCGCGGCCGCGCCGACCGTCGGCCTGCTCATCGGCGGCCGGGCACTGCTCGGCGTGGCGGCCGCCGGGATGGTGCCGGCGTCGCTGGCCCTGCTCGCGTCGCTGTACCCGGACCCGTCGGCACGCGCGAAAGCGATCGGTACGTGGGCCGCCATCACCAGCAGCGGCCTGCTCGCCGGTCCGTTGCTCGGGGGACTGCTGGTCACGGCGGGGGGGTGGCGGCCGATCTTCCTCCTGGACCCCCCGAGCGCGGCCGT
>QHCA01000331.1 GCA_003244095.1 Pseudonocardiales bacterium
GGGACCTATTCACGGGTCTGTGCCTGAGCGCTACTGTCCGGCGGCCACGATCACTTCCCGCTCGGCCTCGACCCGGTCGAGACCACCGCCGAGGTAGAAGGTGTCGACGACATCACCCCCGAGGGTGGCGACCCGGGCGGAGCGCACATCTGCGCCGCAGTGTTCGAGGGCGGCGGTGACCCGGTGCAGCAGCCCCAGGCTGTCGGCGGCACGCAGTTCCAGGACGAGCGCATCGGTCGCCGCGTCGTCGAACCACAGCACGCGCGGCGCGGGCACCGTGGCAACCGGCGGCGCCTCGGGGCGGTAGGCCTTCTCCCGCTCGGCCAACCGCTCCTCCAGCGGCAGGTCGCCGGCCACCGCCCGGCGGACGTCGGCCCGGACCCGCAGGGGGTCGGCGGCCGAGCCGAACCGCGGGTGCACGTCGAACCGGATGTACGTCGTGCCCTCGACGGTGGTCGCCGACGCGGCGAGGACGTCGAGGCGGTGCAGGGTCAGCACCCCGGCGGCGCGGCTGAGCAGGCCGGGCACCCCGGCGGCGCTCACCACCACGGTGGCCGGCCCGACCTCGACCACGGTCTCACCGCCCCGGGCCCGGGCGAACAGGTCGGGATCGACGGGCGTCGGCTCGGGCAGCGGGTGGCCGCCGGCGAGCGCCCGGGCGCGTTCGACGAGGTCTTCGATCAGCCCGGCCTTCCACTCGCTCCACGCGGCCGGACCGGTGGCCGCGGCGTCGGCCTCGGTCAGGGCGTGCAGGAGGTCGAGCAGTTCGAACGATCCCCCGACCGCCTCGACCACGGCGTCGATGGTGGCGGGGTCCTCCAGGTCGCGGCGGGTGGCCGTGTCCGGCAGCAGCAGGTGATGGCGGACCATCGCCACCAGGATGTCGGAGTCAGCCGGGGTCAGGCCCAGTCGCGGACCGATCCGGGCCACCATGCACTCGCCGTTGACGGTGTGGTCGCCCGGCGCCCCCTTGCCGATGTCGTGCAGGAGCGCACCGAGCAGCAGCAGGTCGGGCCGCCCGACCCGGCGGGTGAAGGCAGCAGCCTCCACCGCCGTCGCCACCAGGTGCCGGTCGACGGTGTAGGTGTGCACCGCGTTGCGCTGGGGTCGGGACCGCACGGCTTCCCATTCGGGCAGCATCCGGCCGAGCAGGTCGTGCTGGTCGAGCGCCTCCCACACGCCGACCAGCGCCGGTCCCGACCCGAGCAGGGTGACCAGGGTGTTGCGGGCCTCCTCAGACCACGGCTCGGGCATGGCCACCAGCTCGACCTGCAGCCGCTCCAGCGCGTAGGGACCGATGGGCACCTCGGCTCGCGCGGCGGCCGCGGCGACCCGCAGGGCAAGCACCGGATCGGTCGCCGGCGCGGCCTCGCGGGCCAGTAGCACCTCGCCGTCCTGCTCGACGACGCCGTCGGCCAGCGGGCGGCGCACGACAAGTGGCGTGCGCGAGGACCAGCCGCGCTTGCGGCTGTTCGACCACCGCTCGACCGCCCGCCAGGCGGTGTCGAGGGCGAAGGCGACCCGCCGGGCCGATGAGGCAACGGCATGGACCAGCACGTCGGCGTCGGCCAGGCCGAGCAGGGTCGCCACCCCGTCCTGCTCCTGCAGCAGCAGCCGCTCCTGCGACCGCCCGGCGACCAGGTGCAGGGCGTCGCGCGCGTCGAGCAGGTTGACATGGGCAGCCCGCACGTCGCGCCAATGCACGTCGACGACCTGTGCGGTCGCGATGGCCCGGAGGACGCCGACGTCGCGCAGGCCGCCGCGGCCCTCCTTGAGGTCCGGTTCGAGGAGGTGCGCGACCTCGCCGTTGGCGGCCCAGCGGCGCTGGCAGGACTCCCGCAGCTCGGCGAGGCGGGCCGCGGCCTTGCTGCGCCAGGCGGCCCTTGCCGACTTGAGCAACTCGCCGGTCAGGCGCGAGTCGCCCGCGATGTGCCGTGCGTCGAGGAGGCCGGCACCGGCCTTGAGGTCGCGGGCGCCGACCGTGAGCGCTTCGTGCATCGTACGTACGGAATGGTCCAACGACAGGCCGGTGTCCCATACGGGATACCAGATGGACTCGGCCAGCTCACCGATGAACTTCTGTCCACTGTGGAGGAGCACGAGGTCGACGTCACCATAGGGCGCCGGCTCGCTGCGACCGAGCCCGCCGACCGCCACAAGCGCCACTCCGGCCATCTCCGGCAGGTGTGGCGCCAGCCCCGAGAGCCAGGCGTCGTACCAGGCCGTCAGGGCCGCCCGCCGGCCCGTCCCGTCGAGATCGGGACGAGCCAGCAGGGCCGCTCGCTCAGAGCGCGTCGGAGCCGCGCTCACCGGTGCGCACGCGGACCACTTCGTCGACGTCGGTGACCCACACCTTCCCATCGCCGATCTTGCCCGTCCGAGCCGCCTCGACGATGACGTCGACCACTTTGCGGGCCTCGCTGTCGTCGGCGAGCACCTCGATCTTGACCTTGGGCACGAAGTCCACCGCATACTCCGCGCCGCGGTAGACCTCCGTGTGGCCCTTCTGCCGCCCGAAGCCTTTGACTTCCGTCACCGTCATTCCTTCGATGCCGAGCTCCGCGAGCGCTTCTTTCACTTCCTCGAGTTTGAACGGCTT
>QHCA01000332.1 GCA_003244095.1 Pseudonocardiales bacterium
CATGCTGGTATGGGACCATTTAGTGAGAGCGACTGGAAAGGAGCCTTGGGCATGAGTACGGCAACTAAGCTGCGCCCCGGCTCGCGAGTGCGCGTGCTCTGGGGTCTTGACGTACCACGAGCGGCGACCGTCCTCGAGGTCTGGGGCGATCCGGCATCCCCAACCCAAGTGCGAGTCGAACTCGACCCCGTCGAGGGCGAGAGCGAGTCGGCCGTCTTGCTGCTCAGCCCAGCAGCGCTCATCGACGCGGCCTAGAGGAACCCGCCGTCGCACGGCTGGGCTTGGAAGCCCGAGCACCGTCGTCGGACCAGAGCGACAGAGCGCTTGGATTGGTCATAAAGTGCCGCCGAACCACAGCCGCGCACCGCGCTGAGCCAGCTTGCGCTTGCGCTCGTCGTAGTCGGGCATGGCGCGGGCGAGCACTTGCCAGAAGGCCGGGCCGTGGTGGGCTTCGCGCAGATGCGCCAACTCGTGGGCCACGACGTAGTCGACCAGCTGTGGTGAGAGTTGCAGGGTTGCCCAGTGGATGCGCACCCGTCGTCCGCCGTTGGCGCTGCCCCACCTATGGCCAAGATCAGCCACCTCGATGACCCCCGGTTCGACCCGCAGGCGTTCCGCCCACGAGCGGACGCGGGGACGCAGCCACATTTCGCCACACCGTTGGTACCAAGCAATCAGGTGCGCCTCGCCGGTCGGCGCAAGCGAGCTTGGCAGTACGAGTCGCCCGCGGTCGAGCCGCACAGCTCCGGCGCCCTCGGCAAGTTTGAGCCGGTAACTGCGGCCGAGGTACAGGAAGCCCTCACCGTCAACCAGCTCCTTAGTGACGGGCTCGTGCTGCAGTACCTCCTTCTCTGCCAGCTTGCGGTAAACCCACTCGCGCTTTGAGGCAAGGAACTGTCGGAGCTCATCGGTCGCGACGTCCTCGGCGGCACGGAGCCGCAGCGACCCATCAGCCTCGATCGTGAGGCGGGCTTTGCGGCTGCCGCCGCCGGTCTCAACGGGCACCCGCAGATCGTCAAGATGGAGGACGGCGCTCACGACCGCCCCCGTGCATTGACCTGCTGCGTGATCAACGACTGGTTGGCGCGCGCCAGCTCCATGAGCCGGTCGGCGACAGAAGCCTGCTCGGAAAATGGGAACAGGTCGCGGTCGTCAAGCGCGTGGATGATTTCCTTGCGCAGCTCGTCTTGGGCGTGCGGGTTCTGCCAGAAACGAACGATAGCCGCGTGCTGGATCACCTCGACGACGACGTTTTCAGCCAGGTGCATGATGTCGACTCGGACCTCGTCGGGCAGGGATGCACCCGTCGCGAACTCACTCTCCAGGAGCCCATAGAACCGAGCGACCAACGGATCCTCGTGCACTCGCCACGAGCTGGACTCGTCGGTGGCGTTACCGAGCAGCACCTCCAGAGCGAGGCTGAGCTGATCCCACTTACCAGTCAGGGTCTTCAGAATCTCGTCGAGACGTTCGGACAGCTTGGTGTAGCGGGCCGGATCCTCATCGAAGTTCTTGCGGATATGGAACCGCAGCGCGTGTTCCATTTCGGAGGCCTTGGCCTTATCCGAGGTAAGCCCCTTGACCTTGGCGAGGAAGTCCGGATCCGTTATCGAGACCGGTGGAATCTTGGTGGCGATGTCCAATGCTGTGACGTGCTCGTCGATCAGCGCGCGGACCTTCTCGCCGTAGAGCGAGGCATCAAAGTCCCCCAGGCCATCGTCGCGGTAGCGCCGCCTGGCGATCTTCTGGATCAGACCGAACCGCTTGCCGTCCACCACGAACGGCAATGCCTCCGGGCGAGGCAGCACCGTGTCGAGGGTGGAGAGGAACTGCTTGAGCAGCACGCCGAACCGGGCGCGCAGGGCGTCGTCCGACAGCAGATCAACGCATGCTTCGATGTCCTCGTCGAGGTCGAAGGTCTCGATGCCAGCTTGGGCAAGGAGCGCCACCACTCGTGCGTGCCGATCTCGTAGCTTCGGCACCTCATCGGTGATGGACGCAAGCGCGCCCACCCCATCCTCGGCGTCTTCCGGCGCGTAGGCCTGGAGCGCCTTCTGCAGGTGAGCGCCGACGCCGAAGTAGTCGACCAAGAGGCCGGCTGCCTTCCCGGGAGCTGTGCGGTTGACGCGGGCGATGGCTTGCAGCAGCTCGGCGTCCTGGATGAAGCGGTCGAGGTAGAGGGCCTGCTCGACCGGCGCGTCGAAGCCGGTCAGCAGCATGGTGCGCACCAGCAAGAAGGCGACAGGGCTGGTGTGCTCACCAGGCAGACCAAGCGGCCTCTTGAACTCGGCGATCACGGCGTCTTGACGAGCCTTGTCGGTCCACTGCAGCCAGGTCGGGTCGTCGTTGTTGCTGCCGGAGATGACCGGAACGAAGTCGAGGATGCGGATGAGGCCCAGGTGCGGGAGCGCGCGAACAAGCACCTGTCTGCGCCGATCAAGCTCGTCGATGTCGAGGCTGCCATCGGCTGCGCCGCGCACCAGGTGCGCTGGCAACCGCTCGATCTGGGAGACGAGGTCGTCGCGGGCAGCGATGAGCTCCTCGCGGTAGCGAACCGTCGCGAGACGACTGGTGGCGGACAGCTGAGCCTTGAAGCCGCCCGGTAGCACCGTGGACACGTAGTGCCAGAGGATCGACTTCGCCTTGGCGGCAATGAGCTTCGGCGCTTCCAGGACGGCGCCGGTTGTGGCATAGCGCGCCTTGAGCTTCTCTACCTCCTCAGGCGTGTGCTCGATGAACATGTCTTCGAACAGCTCGTCGAGGTCGCTCCCGCCGGCGACCGCACCCTTGGCGGTTCGGCCCTCGTAAAAGATCGGCACGACTGCGCCGTCGTGCTCGGCCTGGCGAATCGTGTACTTGTCGATGAACGGGCCAAAGATGGCGTCCGTTCGCTTCTTGCCTTCGCGCATGATCGGCGTGCCAGTGAAGCCGATCTTGGCGGCATTGGGCAGTGCGGCCATGAGGTTGGCGTGCAGGGTCGACGTCTGCGAGCGGTGGGCCTCGTCGACCAGGATGACGATGGCCTCGTCGGTGTTGAGGACTCCGAGCGACTCGTTCGTATCGTCACCAGCCAGCCGGGTTTCGCTGGTGGCAGCGCTGTCTGTGTCGCGGTACTTCTGGATCATCGCGAAGACGAGCGCCGGGCCTTTCTCGGTGAAGATCGTCTTGAGCTTGCTGGTGCGCCGGGTGCGCTGGACCCCCTCGCCGGAGAGCTTGGCCGTCTCGGACAGCTGCTTCTCCAGGTCGGTCCGGTCGGTCACGATGACGACCTTGAAGGCCCGAAGCACCGGATCTGAACGCATCGCGCGCACTAGGAAGACCATCGTCAGCGACTTGCCAGAGCCCTGGGTGTGCCAGATCAGACCACCACGGCGGTCGCTCTCGCCATCCTCAGCGCGCGTCTTGCCAGTTCGGAGCCGCTGCAGTGCCCGGCCGACTGCGCGGTACTGCTGGTAGCGGGCGACGATCTTGATGCGCCGCCCGTTCGCTTCGGTGAACAACGTGAAGTGTCTGACGATGTCCAGCAGATTGGCCGGCGACAACATGCCTGCCACCAGAAGCTCCTGGCCTGTCAGCTCCGCCGCGGCCTTGCCGAGGTGGGTCGCCAGCTCATCGCGCGAGAGCGGCGCGGCATCCTTCCACTCGAGGAAGTGCTCGGGCCCGGCGGTGAAGGTCGCGACGCGTGCCTTGTCACCGTAGGTCGAGACGACGAACTGGTTTGTCCAAAACAGCTGCTCGTTGCCCTCGGGCATGCCGAGTGCACGCTGGTTGGCATAGCGGCGTAGCTGGTTTATGCCCTCTGCCATCGGGTCGATGATGTACGGGCTCTTGCACTCGATGACGACCAGCGGGATACCGTTCACAAATAGCACGACATCCGGGGCCACGAACTTCTTCGCCTGGCCGCCAGGCTCATCGACTCGGAACTGGTTGATCGCCAGGAAGTCGTTGTGGTCCGGGTGGTCGAAGTCGATGAACTGGACGCGCTGCGACCGCCCCTGGTCCCAATCGGGGAGTCCCGACACCGACACGCCCTCAAGAAGGCGCTCAGTCATCCGCTCGTTGAGCTCGATGAGCTTGCCTAATTCAGATCGCGTCAGCGACGAAACCACCTCGGCAAGGCGGGCCTCGTCCAACCACTGGGCGCCGTCCGGGCCGCAGTTGATCTTGAGCAGCGCTGCCCGCAACCGATCCTCAAGGATGGAACCGCGGAACGACTCCCGCTCAGTGACTGACGGGTCCGACTTCGACCCCTCGATCACCTGCCAGCCGAGACCGGACAGCTGGTCGAGAAGCGGCTTCTCGACCTCGGTGTATTCCGGGCCGGTACTCATGCAACAACCTCTTCTGGGACGCGGACGCGACCCGCGAGGAGGTCTGTCATGAGAGCGGACTTCAGCGCATGAAGCTTGGCCAGTCGTTTACGTTCCGCTGCAGCTTCGTGATCAACGGCCGAGATCGTGGAAATGGCAGCTTCCTGGTCTGCCATCGGAGGAACTGGTAGTTGCAGACTCCCCAAGATGCTGGTGTTGAGATTGGCCATCGTCGAGCCCACCGCATTCGCGCGCACATGCCGCCGTCCAAGATCATGTCCGTAGACGAGAGTGAGCCAGGCGGCGCTCAGTACGCCTCGTGGTGTGCGGACAAGGAGGCATCCGGTACCACAGAGCCAGCCTTGTTCCCGTGCGGTGATCTCGGCACAGCGTTCGAGATCACCGCGCCGAGCGAAGACGACGTCACCGGGCAGCATGCGATGACGGCCCAGGCTTCTCGCCTTGCTTTCGGACACGCGCGCGATTGAATCGAGATTCACGTGCCCATCAGCGAGATCCTGGGGCATTACGACAGGTACACCGTCGTCCACATAGTCGAATGAGTGCAGTTGGCTACCAAACGGTCCCGTCTGGATGAATCCACCGCGCCCGTTCACGATCTCACCAAGCGATAGAATCCCGGCACCCTTTCGGTTGGCTGCATTCATCACAAAGTGATCGGCGAGGCCGATTCTCTGAAGCCTGTACTTCTCGATAATCTGCTTCGTAGAGCCAATTTGAGCATCTAGCGAATTCAAGATCTCTACGATCCTGGCCTGCTCGGTTAGGCTCGGCGGATCCATGGGGAACATACGAAGATCCGGAAGATCAAGCTTCTTCGTGCCGTGAGTCGATTCTCCGACGAGCCGCAGGAAGTCCCCGGCGTGAGCCTTGAACCAGTAAGCCAGATAGCGCGAGATTAGCTCAGGGCCGGGGGCTACAGCCTTTACGTCTTGATTGAAAGCCGCGGGTGTTGACATCTGGCTCACCGGAAAGGTGTGGGCCAGGATCATCCCCCGCACAACGATATAGGTGGCACTTTGGGGCGCCATCTTCGACCCAGCGGCTACGCCAGCAGGGGTGAGATAATCCGTCGTTGTCCTAAGGTCGAACCACTTCATATCTTTCGGAGTCACCCAAGGGATGTTCCCCGCCCAATATCTTTGGTTTGCTTTTGACGGAGTACCGCCCGACTGCCAGGTGACGTAGTCGTCGAGCACACGACCGGAGCCACGAGCCTTCTGTCCGTACGGACGCTCAGGCATAGCCAAGCTCCTTCAGGAACCCGGCCAGCTTCGCGGCGGCAGCCTCGCGCTCGACTTCCAACGCCGAGAGCGGCGTCCGATACTTGTCCCACCATGTGTCGAAGGCCGCGATCACGGCTCGTCGGTGCCTGGTGATTCGGTCGTTGGCCTCGGCCAACAGGTCATGCTCCAACGCGTCGAGCACGATCTGGCGGGCCGACGTGTCGTCAAGCGCCGAACTCGCTGCCGCGAGACGGTCGGCGAACGCCGCCTTCTCGATCTTGAGCTGCTTCTTGGTGGCCGTCAGCTTGCTCTTCAACTTCTTGAGCTCGGTCGACGAGAGGGCCTCCTCGGCTGGTTCGTCGCCGTCTTCCTCATCATCAGAGGCAGTGGCCGCCTTGATCGTGCTATCCAGCTCGGCGACATCGCCCTCGAGGCCAGTGAGCTGGTCGAGGTACTCGGGCAGGAGTGCCCGTGCGACCTTGTGGTCGAGTGGGTTGACCTTTGCCTTCTCCTCGGCGAGAGCATCGAGAACGGTGGTTACCCAGGCCTCAATGAGTCCCTGGTAGCCATGCGTCGCCAGTGCCTTGAGGTCGGGCAAGCTCTCGCCCCACCACGAGGCGATGATGCCGCGAATCGCAAACGGATCGAGCAGTGGCGTCGCGGCCAGCGCGTCTCGGAACGTCTCGATGAGGTCCTTACGCAGATCGACAAGGTCACCCGGTGACTGCAGCTTGTCGAAGCGCCCCTCCTGCTCCTCCCACCAAAGGTCAATCGCGTCATCCACTGCGCTCTCGGCCGCGACGACACCGGGGTCGGACTCGATCAGACGCCTGAGATCACGCCGCTCCGACACCACATCGGCAAACAAGACGTAGTCGTCATCCTTGGGCACGAAGAAGCGATCGGGAGCGAGACCGTGAGCAGTGAAGAGATCCGCCTTGTCAGCGATCTCGCTGACGGGAATGCCACCATGCAGGTGCGCCCGAACGTCCTGCGGCTCGGGGTCCGGCGTGGTGTCGACGTAGCGGCGAATGTTGAGGTTGTCATCGTTCTCGGCCAACTCGGCGCGATCAACAACGCGCGCGAAGCCAGGGACGTCCTGGAAGGATCGATAGGCCGAGACGATCTTCTCGATGTGCTCGGGCTCCAGGTAGTTCTGTGCTCTGCCCTCCCGGTAGTCCCGGTCGGCATTGATGAAGAGCACCTTGCCCCTGCGCACCGCAGGCTTTGACCCGACCGGACGAAGAACAAGGATGCAGGCCGGGATGCCCGTGCCGTAGAAGAGCTGTGGGCCGAGGCCGATCACAGCCTCAATGAGATCGTCGTTCAGGAAGCCGGTACGGATCCGACCCTCGTCCCCGCTACGAAACAACACACCGTGGGGCATGACCGTCGTGACCATGCCGCCAGGCCGGGTCACCGCCAGCATGTGCTGGACGAACATGAGGTCGGCCTTCTTGCCCTTCTCGGGTGTGTAGCCGTAGCGGAAGCGCTCGGGGAACGGGATGGCGTCAGCCACGTAGTTCATCGAGAACGGCGGGTTGGTGATCACCCGGTCGAAGCGCTGCAGCTCCCCACCGGTGATGTGGGCCGGATCCTCCAAGGTGCCGTCGTCGTTGTTGCGGAGGTCTGCATCAGGGATGCCATGCAGCAACATGTTCATCTTGGAGATGGCCCAGACGCTGCCGTCCTTCTCCTGGCCGGCGAGTGCCAGGTTGCGGCCATCGCCACCCGATTCCTCGACATACTCCTTGGACAGGATCAGCATGCCGCCCGAGCCCGTGCACGGGTCGTAAACACTCATCCCTGGGTGCGGGTCGGCGATCTGCACCATCAGACGGACGACGTCGCGGGG
This sequence comes from Pseudonocardiales bacterium, assembly GCA_003244095.1. Taxonomy (GTDB): domain Bacteria; phylum Actinomycetota; class Actinomycetes; order Mycobacteriales; family QHCA01; genus QHCA01. Next base: position 7,416 of record QHCA01000332.1, read on the forward strand.
CGTGTAGAATTCCCCGCCCTTCTTGCCTGCCGAGTCGGCGAAGTCGCGGATCAAGTACTCGTATGCAGCGCCCAGCAGATCCGGGAACTCAAAGTCCTGCTGCCGCAGCGGCACCTTGTTGAAGTGCATGATCAACTCACGCAGCTTCTTGTCCGACATCGACGACTGGCCGACCTTGCGATTGAAATCAATGTGCTGCAGCACCCCATCAAGCGACCGGTTACTGTGCTCCAGCTCTTCCAAAGCCTTGTTTAGGCCGCTTCCGACCGCCTTGTGGAGATGATCACGGATCTGGTCCCAGCGGGCACGCTGCGGCACGTAGAACGTCTTATAGAACGACGGCGACTCGGCGCGCTGCTCGGCCTCGGCCCGGCTTCGCCCTCGTGATCGCTGGTCGGCGATGACCTGCTTCTGCTCCGTCTCGAACTGGTCCGAGGCGTACTTCAGGAACAGCATCCCGAAGATGTACTCCTTGTAGGCCGAGGCCTCCATGGAGCCGCGGAGCACGTCAGCGGCAGCGAACAGATGCCGTTCCAGCTGCGGCAACGTCAGGCGAGGCATCAGACGGCTCGTCCTTCCTGGAACACGGCAGCCCGGCAGCAAGACCAAGGCGGTCCAGGCGGAGTTACATGGCGTGATCCTATCGGCGGGCACCGACGATCGACGGACGCCACGGCGTCACCAGAGAGCGCACCGCCACGATCACTCTCCGCCGCAGCCTGGCTGGTCATGAGTCTCGGCAGACGTGCCCGGCCTGTCGACAGAGTGGCCTGTCACAGGCGCCGGGAAACATGTTCAGCATGAGCCAAGGCCGCCCGGACCCCACAGAAGTGAGCGCAGCCGACCTACCAGCGGGCTACGGTCGGCTGCTGGCCACGCTGAAGGAGGAGGTTCGCACGGCAAGGTTGCGCGCGCACCGAGTCGTGAACGCCGAGCTACTCGTCCTTTACTGGACCATCGGGAAGGCCATCCTCGACCGCCAGGCCGCCGAGGGTTGGGGCACGCGGGTGATCAACCGTCTCGCGGACGACCTGCGGGCGGAGTTCCCTGAGATGCGCGGGCTGGGCCGCAGCAACGTGCACTACATGAGGGCGCTAGCGGCGGCCTGGCCGCGCGAGGCAATCGTCCAACAAGCTGTTGGACAACTTCCGTGGGGCCACCTGACGGTACTGCTGGACAAACTCAACGACGGGGCCGAGCGCAACTGGTACGCGGCGGCGGCCGCCGAACACGGCTGGTCACGGAACGTGCTGCTCAATCAGATCATGAGCCGGCTCCACCAGCGCACCGCCGCTGCGCCGTCGAACTTCGGGCATCGGCTGCCCGCAGCCGACTCCGAGCTCGCGCAACAGCTGACCAAAGACCCATACGTGTTTGACTTTCTAGGGCTCTCTGACACCGCCGCCGAGCGCGACGTCGAACAGGCCTTGATGGACCGGCTGCAGCAGACGCTGCTCGAGTTCGGACGCGGGTTCGCCTTCGTCGGCCGTCAGATGCACTTCGACGTCGACGGCGACACCTACATCGTCGACCTGCTGCTGTTCCACGTCGACCAGATGCGCTACGTCGTAGTCGAACTGAAGATCGGCAGGTTCAAGCCCGACTACGCTGGGCAGCTCGGGTTCTACGTTGCTCTTGTCGACGATGTGCTCAGACGCCCCGACCGTCACGCACCAACTGTCGGCATTCTCTTGTGTGCCGGGCGCAATGAGCGGGTAGTCCGATACACCCTCGGCAGCGCTGCGTCGCCGATGGCGATCGCCGACTACACCTATGACAGCCTGCCCGCCGCCGAACGCGCCGCGATGCCGCCAGCAGACGACCTCACCGCCGTACTCGACACCCCATTCGGCGACCATGATTCGTCATACCGGCTGGCAGACGCGCTGCCCAGCGACGAAGGCCCGACGTCGTAGCGAACGCGCGAGCCAGTTAATGCGAAGCTCGGCAAAGTCCGCCTCGTCGAGAGCGCGCATCTACCGCGTATCGCTAGGAAGGGCGTGATGTGATCCACCCTCGCCTAACCTGATCTTCGTGCAGAAGGACGCCGACGACACGAGCGAGGCAGCGATCGCGGCCGCGGTAGCGAACGCTGCCCTGGAGGGCATCCGCGTCGAGCCCGACGAGCAGGACCTGATCCGCAGGCACCAGCGCGGCGAACTGACCCGCGACGAGTTCCTCGCGGCGGCACGGGCGCTCGCCGAGGCGAAGGCGGACCCGGGCCATGTCTGAGCCGGTCCAGGACCCGAACGACTCGCCGCAGTGGCGGTCGTATTTTATGCCCGGCACTGACGTACTGCGCACCGTCGCCGAACTCTCCGATCCCACGGCCGTCGCGATCTTCGAGCGGATCGTCTCCGCTGACGCCGAGACGGCGCTACGGCAAGACACCGACCGACCCAAGACGTTCGACCTCGCGCACCTCAACGACATCCACGAGCGGCTGTTCGCCGACGTGTACCCATTCGCTGGTGCGCTGCGCTACGTCGACACCGCCAAGCCCGGCCAGACCGGCGAGCCGTTCCTGCACCACCGATGGATCGACACCTACACCTCCGTCGTCACCCAGCAGCTGAGGCTGGAGGACAACCTCACCACCCGCACCGACCCCGGCCAATGGGCCGACCGCGCCGCCTACTACTGGGCGGCCATGCTGCACGCCCACCCCTACCGCGAAGGCAACGGCCGCACCGTCCGGCTCTGGCTCGAGGACCTCGCCCACGAGGCCGGGCACGAGCCGGACTGGACCCGCAGTTCGCCCGAGCGCAACGTCCACGTCGCGGTCGCGGCGGCCAACGGCGACTACGAACCGATGCGCGCCCTGCTCACCGTCGCCGCCGGCGGCACCGTCGGGGCGGACCGAGAGGTCGCCGCACTCGACGACCTGGACAAGCTGCAGCACGGCCAAGCGTGGGCACGAACCGGAGCGGTGTTCGGCACCGACGAGCAGAAGCAGACGATCGCCGGCCAGCTCGAGGAACTGGGCGAGCGCATCGGGATCGTGCAGCTACACCTGGAGATCCACGATCAGCGCGCCGCCACCACCGAGCAACCCGCCCTCGATCGGTGGCGCGGCCTGGCCGCGTCGATCAACCCGGCCATGACCCACAGCGAGGACTGGCCGCAGTACGCCACCGTGCTGGACACCGCGACGGCCGACGGCATCGACGTCGCCACCGAACTGCCCTCGATGCTCGCCGCCCGCGCCACCGAGCCAGCCGCCATCACCCGTGACGCCGGACGCCGGACAGCCGCACCGCCCGCACCCCGGCCCGCCCGTACCGAAGCACCCGTGCCAGTTGCCGCCTCGCCGGCCCGGGCGCAGGAGATGGCCGCAGCGGCCGGGTACGCCCCACCCAAACCCCCGGCACCCAGCCGGGGCCGGTAGCTCAGCCGCGACCGGGCACACCGCCCAGCGCCTCGATCCGCCGGCCCACCTCGGGGTGGCGACTCAGCAGCCGAGCCACCAGACCCACTCGCCGCCCGCGCTGCCCCCCGTCGAGGACCTGCAACGCCGCCACCAGCTGCGCGCCCAGACCCGCAGACGCCGCGTACCGATCGGCCGCGTACTCGCTACGACGACTCACCGCGGCATCGGACAACGGACAGAGCACCGCGCACACCCCCACCGTGCTCAGCACCACCGCGACCGCCCACTGCCGCTGCTGCACGGCCTGCACGACCGCGATCACCACCCCGGCGAGCACGACCAACGCGAGCAGCCGCAGCGGTTGCCGCCGCCCGACCGTGGCCAGCCCGATCCCGATCACCAGCCGCGAGGCGAACCGCCACGGCAAGGCAAGCCACATCGTCACCAACGCGAACTTCGTCCCTCTCGTCGCGTGGTGGCCCAATTCGTGGGTCAGGATGGCCACCAGATAGTCCTCGCCCCTCCTGTGTGCTTGAAACTTCGCAAGTACGCCGGTCGTGACCGCGACACTGCGCCCACCGGCCGCGTACGCATTCGGCTCACGGCTGCGCTGCACGTAGAGATCCACCTCGCTCGCGGCCAGCCCGGCCCGGACCAGCGCCGCCGCCCACGCCGGAGCCAGCAACGCAACTTGCGCCTTGCTCGGCCGACGGAAACCCGCCCCAACTCGGCCCGCGACACGTTCCCCAAGCCGCGTAAACACGGCTGCGCCGGATCCAATCCAGCCCAGCAGCACCGCGCCTTCCCACTGGCCCATCCAGCCGAACAACACGAGCAGCATTAACAAACTGCCGACCATGGCCGGGACCGCGGCTAGCGCACGCCAGGCGCCGAAGTGGCCAGCGCGGCGCGGCTGCGCGCCCGCCGGCAGGCTCACGCTCATCGTCGTCATGCTCGACCACCTCTCAGTCGTCCTGTACGGAATCTGAGCGTGACACCGTGTACTGACACCCGCCGCCTCCAGCTGCGCCCCGCCACGCCCGGCACAGCCATGCCGACGCCCTCCGCGGTGCGACACTCGTGAGGAAGC
>QHCA01000333.1 GCA_003244095.1 Pseudonocardiales bacterium
CATGTGCACCCGGATCTGGTGTGTGCGGCCGGTCTCGAGTGTGACGTCGAGCAGCGTCGCCGCCCGGAACGCCTCGATGGTGTCGTAGTGCGTGACGCTCGGCCGGCCCTCGGCGACGACAGCCCACCGGTAGTCGGCGGCGGGATGCCGGTCGATGGGCGCATCGATCGTGCCGCGGGTCGGGTCAGGATGGCCCTGGACCAGCGCGTGGTAGCCCTTGTCGACCGTGCGCTCGCGAAAGGCCGTCTTCAGCGCGGTGTAGGCACGCTCGCTCTTGGCGACCGCCATCAGCCCGCTGGTGCCGACGTCGAGGCGGTGCACCACGCCCTGGCGCTCCGCCGCACCGCTGGTCGACACCCGGTGGCCCATCGCGGCCACCCCGCCGATGACGGTCGTGCCGTCCCAGCCGGGACTGGGATGGGCCGCCACACCCACCGGTTTGTCCACGACCACCACGTCGTCGTCGGCGTACACCACGACCAGGCCGTCGACCGGGCGGCGGTCCGGGACGGACGGCTCGGGCGGCGCCGGCAGGACGACCTGCAGCCAGGCGCCGGCCCGCAACCGGTCGGACTTGCCGCGTACCGCACCGTCGACGGTCGCGTCGCCGCGTTCGACGATCTCCACGGCGGCCGTACGCGAGAGCCCGAACATCCGCGCGAGTGCCGCGTCCAGGCGCATCCCGTCGAGTCCGTCGGGCACCGGCAGGGAGCGGCGGTCAGCCACGACGCTTGGTGGCCCGGCTGCCGTCGATCCGCCGACCCTGCACTTCGAAGAGCACGGCCAGGCACACCCCGACGACGAGAGCGGAGTCGGCAAGGTTGAACACCGGCCACACCCGCAGGTCGATCCAGTCGACCACCGCTCCACGCAGCGGCCCGGGTGCCCGGAAGATCCGGTCGGCCAGGTTGCCGACCGCGCCACCGAGGATGAGCCCGAGACACACCGCCCAGGCGTTGGAGCCGAGCCGACGCGCCGTGCGGGCGATGGCGATCACCACTGCGAGCGCGACCAGGGACAGCAGCACCGTCTGCCCCTCGGCGATGCTGAACGCAGCGCCCGTGTTGCGCGTGTGCACCAAGTAGACGAGCCCGCCGAGCAGCCGCACCGGGCGCCTGCCTGCGAGCATGGCCACGACGGTCGCCTTGGTCGCGACGTCGAGGCCGATCACCAGGATGGCCGTGCCGGTCAGGAGACGGATCCGTTTCGCGACCCGCGGGGAGGCACCCTCCACGCTGCGGTCCGTCGGAGTCCCCGTGGACTCGTTCAGCGACGCTCCTCGTGCTGTTTGCAACTCACGCACAGGGTGACCCACGGGAACGCCGCGAGCCGGGCCTTCGGGATCGGGTTCCCGCACCGCTCACACCTGCCGTAGGTGCCCAGGTCGAGGCGGTCCAGCGCGTGCTCGACCTGTGATCGCCGGTCGAGGATCCCGTTGGCCAGGGATATCTCCTGCTCCCGCTCGAAGGTCTTGGTGCCAGTGTCGGCCTGGTCGTCGCCGGCCATGTCGCCGACCCGATCACGCTGCAGGTCGTTGATGTCGGACATCGCGCGGTCGTACTCCTCGCGCAGCTCACCGAGCCGCTCCTCCAGTGAGCGCCGGATCCCGGCGAACTCCTTGGCGGAGGCACGTGGCGCGGCCCCCGGCGCCTGTGCGGCCGGCTCCTGTGCGGGTGCTGCCTTCGTTGTGGACGACCTACCGGGGCCTCCCTTCAGGGCGGCGGCGTGGGCCGGGGCCCGCTTCGTCGCCTTGGCCGGCGCGGTGGAGGCCTTCTTGGCCGGCGCTGCCTTGGCGACGGACCGCTGGGGGGGCGCCTTCTTGGCGGGCGCCTTCTTCACGGCCGCTTTCGTGACCCCGGCCTTCTTGACCGGCGCCTTCTTCGCAACTGCCTTCTTGACGGGCGCCTTCTTCGCTACAGCCTTGGCCGGACCGGCCTTGGCCGCCGGTGACTTCGCCGATGACTTCGCCGGAGACTTGACGGCCACCTTGGGCGAAGCCGCCGACTTCTTGGCCGGCCTCGCGGTCGCCTTGGTCGCCGCCGCACCCCCCGCGGCCCCGGCCCGCTTGGAGGCGCGGGTGGTGGACAGGGCACGCCTGCGCTCGCCTATCCGCCCTCGCTCGGCCATCGCGTCCCCAATCTCGTCAGTGCCTCCGCGGTAGCGGGGGCGGCACGACTAGCGACACAGCGTACGTGCTTGTCCGCGCAGCGCCTACGAGACAGGCCGCCTCCGCCGAGATCTGTCGCCCCTTGTCGTGATCATGCACATTCGCGGGGATCTCTCGGCGTGTCGCTTGCAAACGTACATGATCAACGGGCCGGGCCGGGCCGGGCCGGGCCGGGCGGCAATGCCCAGGCGCGTACCCGGACGGCCCCGCTAGGATGAATCCGGCGTTGACGGGACAGTCAGCGCCGGACGCAGCCCACAGCGACCCGGGGACGGTGAGAGCCCGGGGGCCTGGCCGGCGTGAGGATCACCCCGAGCCAGCCGGGAGAACAGGCGTGCCAGACGCGCCCCACTAGATCCGGCACCGTGACACCAGAGCGGGGCGCCCTGCGGGGGGCTCAAGGAGGGTGGTACCGCGGCCGTCTGACCCACGGTCGTCCTTCCAGCGGCACACGGAGGCGTTGGAGAGGACAGGGACGTTGTACGAGGCACTGCCCAGCCAGGTCGACCTGCCCGCCATGGAGCACGAGCTGCTCGCCCGATGGCGGGCGGACAAGGTCTTCGAGCGATCCCTGGAGCAGACCCGGGACGGCCCGCTATGGGTGTTCTACGAGGGCCCGCCCACCGCCAACGGCAAGCCCGGCACCCACCACGTGGAGGCCCGGGTGTTCAAGGACCTGTTCCCGCGGTTCAAGACGATGAAGGGCTATCACGTCCCGCGGCGGGCCGGCTGGGACTGCCACGGCCTGCCGGTCGAGCTGGCGGTGGAGAAGGAGCTGGGCTTCACCGGCAAGAAGGACATCGACGCCTACGGGATCGCCGCGTTCAACGCCAAGTGCCGCGAGTCGGTCGAGCGGCACGTGGACGCGTTCGAGGAGATGACCGAGCGGATGGCTTACTGGGTCGACATGTCCCAGGCCTATCGCACGATGGACACCACCTACATCGAGTCGGTCTGGTGGTCGCTCAAGCAGATCTGGGACTCCGGTCTCCTGGTCGAGGATCACCGAGTCGCGCCGTACTGCCCGCGCTGCGGCACGGCGCTCTCCGACCACGAGGTCTCGCAGGGCTATCTGACCGTCACCGACCCCTCGGCCTACGTCCGCTTCCCCGTGACCGCCGGCCCGCTGGCCGACCTCGGCGCGGCGCTGCTGGTCTGGACCACGACCCCGTGGACCCTGGTCTCCAACACCGCCGTCGCCGTGCACCCGGACGTCACCTACGCCGTGGCGCGCATCGGCGGCGAGGTCCTCGTCGTCGCCGAGCCACTGCTGGCCCGGGTGGCCGGCGAGGCACCCGTCGAGGTGCTGCAACGCCTGCGGGGAGCCGAGCTCGAGCACACGCAATACCGCAGGCCGTTCGACTTCCTGGACTTCGACGGCCGGCGGGCGCACTTCGTGGGGCTGGCCACGTACGTCACCGTCGAGGACGGCACCGGGCTGGTGCACCAGGCGCCGGCGTTCGGCGCGGAGGACCTGGCCGTTGCCAGGCAGTACGACCTGCCGGTGATCAACCCGGTCCGCCCGGACGGTCGCTTCGACGATCACCTGCCGGTCGTCGGTGGCCAGTTCTTCAAGGATGCCGACGCCGGGCTGGTCGAGGACCTGCGGGCCCGCGGGCTGCTCTACCGGTACGAGGCCTACCAGCACAGCTACCCGCACTGCTGGCGGTGCGACACCGCACTGCTCTATTACGCCCTTCCGTCGTGGTACATCAAGACGACCCTGGTCAAGGACCGGCTGATCGAGGAGAACGAGAAGACCGACTGGCATCCGGCCGGCATCAAGCACGGCCGCTACGGCGACTGGCTGCGCAACAACGTCGACTGGGCGCTGTCCCGCGACCGCTACTGGGGCACCCCGCTGCCGCTGTGGCGCTGCGCCGACGACCACGTCACCTGTGTGGGCTCGCTGGTGGAGCTGAGCGAGCGGGCCGGACGCGACCTGACGGGCATGGACCCGCACCGGCCGTTCATCGACGAGGTCGGCTTCGACTGCCCGCAGTGCGGCCTGCCCGCGAGCCGGGTCCGGCCGATCGTCGACGGCTGGTACGACTCCGGCTCGATGCCGTTCGCCCAGTGGGGCGCGCCGTACCGCAACAACGCCGACTTCGAGGCTGCCTACCCTGCGCAGTTCATCTGCGAGGCGATNNAGACCCGCGGCTGGTTCTACACGTTGATGACGATCGGCACGATCGTCTTCGACCGGTCGTCGTACGAGACGGTGCTGTGTCTCGGGCACCTGATGGCCGAGGACGGCCGCAAGATGAGCAAGCACCTGGGCAACATCCTCGAGCCGATGCCCCTCATGGACCGGCACGGTGCCGACGCGCTGCGGTGGTTCATGCTCGCCAGCGGCTCGCCGTGGAGCGCCCGCCGGATCGGGCACCAGGTGCTGGAGGAGATCGTCCGCAAGGTGCTCCTCACGTACTGGAACACCGCGGCCTTCCAGTCGCTCTACGCCCGGGTCAACGGCTGGGAGCCGTTGCAGGGGCCCTGGCCGGACCTGGCGGACCGGCCGGTGCTGGACCGCTGGCTGATCTCCGAGCTGCATGCCCTCGTGGTCGAGGTCGACGCTGCGCTGGAGGACTTCGACCCGCAGGTTGCCGGCCGCCGGCTGGCGCAGTTCATCGACGAGGTCTCCAACTGGTACGTCCGCCGGTCCCGCCGGAGGTTCTGGGACGGCGACCCCGCGGCGCTCGCGACGCTGCACGAGACGCTGCACGTCCTCACGCTGCTGATGGCGCCGTTCACGCCCTTCATCGCCGACCGGGTGTGGCAGGCGATTATCCGACCGGTGTGGCCGGAGCAGCCCGACTCCGTGCACCTGGCGCCGTGGCCCCGGGTCGACGGAGCCCTGGTCGACCGGCAGCTCTCGGCCCAGATGGCGCTCCTGCGCCGGGTGGTCGACCTCGGCCGGTCGGCCCGGGCCGGGGCAGCGATCCGGACCCGCCAGCCGCTGCAGGCGATGGTGGTGTTCGCCGCGGGCTGGTCAGACCTGCCGGGGGAGCTGCGCGCCCTGGCCCGCGAGGAGCTCAACGTCGTCGAGGAGGCCACGCTGGACGGGCTGACGGAGATCATCGACCGGGTCGCCAAGCCGAACTTCCGGACCCTGGGCCGCCGGTTCGGGCCGCGGACCAAGGAGGTGGCCGGCGCCATCGCCGAAGCGGACGTGACGGCACTGCTGGTCGAAGGAGCGACGGTGCGGGTCGGTGCCGACGACGTGGTGGTGGAGCCGGATGACTTCACGGTGACCGAGGCACCCCGGCAGGGCTGGACGGTCGCCGGTGAGACCGGGCTGACGGTGGCGCTGGACGTACGGATGACCCCCGAACTGCGCCGGGCCGGCTACGCCCGCGAGGTGGTGCGCCTGATCCAGGACGCCCGCAAGACGAGCGGGCTGGACGTCACCGACCGGATCGAGCTGTGGTGGACGGCCGTTGCCGGTGAAGTGGCCGGCGAGGCCGCCGAGGCCGTCACCGAACACGAGTCGCTCGTCGCGGCGGAGGTACTCGCTGTTTCGGTGACCCGTGGGCGGCCCGCCGCCGACATCAGGCCGCACTCGGGAGGCGAGCTCGGGCTCACCTTCTGGCTGCGGGCAGCCGGCCGTTAGTCGAGCCTCTGTCACCCTCCGGCGCGGTCAAGGTGGGCCGAACTGTCAAAGGTGTGCGTGGGGACCCCATCGGTGATGCCGCGATCGACCGCACTGACCAGCCGGAGGTTGTCGTGTCCATGACGACGCTTGCTCTCGCGCCCTACGTGCGACTGCACCTCGTCGCGGGTGCCGTCGGCGTGCCGGCCCCGTCCAGCCACCTGTCCCCCGGCCTGGTGCTGCCGGAACCGGAGACCAGCGATGTGCTGGCCGCTGCCGGACCGGGCGCCACCGCCGCCGGTGGTGTCCTGTCGGCCAGCGCCTCAGGCGTGCAGGTCTGGAACGCTCCGCCGAGCCATGTCGCGGACCCGGCGAGCCCCCTGGCCCACCTGGGGTCGGTGGACTGGAACTTCGACACGCCGGGGCAGGGCTTCGCCACCATCTTCCGGGTGATCGTCACCGCAGCGGGAGCGGCGGCCGGTGAGGCCACGGCCAGCATCCTGCACCGGGTGCTGGCGGCGGCCAGGATGTCGATCAACTCCAGCAGGCTCGGCCCCGCCCGGCCGCCGATCAGGGACCCGTTCCGGGCCAATCGTGCGATCTAGCGGGCAGAGCCTGAGCGCCAGGCGTCGCCGAGGATGTGGGAATCGGGCCGGCACTGTGCACACGGGGTGAATCCGGCCTCGCGTGCCTC
>QHCA01000334.1 GCA_003244095.1 Pseudonocardiales bacterium
CGGTCGGCTCGTCGGCCAGGAGGACCTGCGGATCGGTGACCAGCGCCCGGGCGATGGCCACCCGCTGCTGCTCGCCGCCGGAGAGCTGGTTGGGCCGGTGCTCCAGCCGGTGGCCCATGCCGACCGCTTCCAGCACCGAGGCGGCCCGCCGGCGGCGCTCACCCGCCCGTACCCCCCGGTAGACCAGGGGCAGCGCGACGTTGTCGAGGGCGGAGGTCCGGGTGAGCAGCTGGAAGCCCTGGAAGACGAAGCCGATCGTGGCGTTGCGTACCGCGGCCATCTCGTCGGCGGTCAGTTCGGCGACGTCGCGGCCGGCCACGCGCAGCAGGCCGGTCGAGGGCCGGTCGAGGCAGCCGAGCAGGTGCATCAAGGTCGACTTGCCCGAGCCGGACGGCCCGATCACGGCGACGAAGTCGCCCGTCGCTATGCGCAGGCTCACCCCGCGCAGCGCCTCGACGGAGACGCCGTCGAGCTGGTACGTCCGCGTGACGTCGACAGCCTCCAGCGCCGCCGTCACAGCAGCGGGCGCTGTCACAGCTTCTGGCCGGCGTGGACCCGCTCGGCACCGGTGACCACGACCCGCTCCCCGGCGCGTACCCCGGCCAGGATCGCGACCAGGTCCTCGCCCTGAGTGCCGACGGTCACGTACCGCTGCCGAGCCGTACCACCCTGCACGACCCAGACGGCGTTGCGCGAGCCGACCCGGACGACGGCCGAGGCGCGTACGGCCACCGCGTCGCGGGCGGTCCGCACGAGCAGGTGGGCGACCGCGCTCATCCCGGGCCGGGGGGTCGCGACGACGGCGCCGGCGGTGTCGCGGCCCGCGCCGAGGGTGAGCCGCACGTGATAGCTCACCCCGCCCCGGCTGGAGGTGGTGGGCGAGAGGTCGACGGCGGCGACGGCCGCCTCGTAGGTGGCACCGGGGACGGCATCGAGCTCGACCTTGGCGCGGACACCGGGCTTGACCAGCAGGATGTCGGTCTCGTCCACGTCGGCCTGCAGGCCGAGGGCCGACACGTCGATGATCGTCGCCACGGCCGTGCCCTGGCCGACGAGGGCGCCCGGAGTGATCAGGCTCGGCGTGGCCGCGCCGGCCGCGCCGCCCGCGGCACTCGGTGCCGGCGTGCCCGCGCCGCCCGCCGCACCGGCGGCACCCGCCGCACCCGCCGCACCCGCGCCGCCGCCGGGCAGTGAGCCGAGCAGGTCCGAGAGGTTGCCGGACGCGCCCGCCGACGTGCCGCCGAGCTGGACCGTGCCCTTGATCGGGGACCGCAGGGTCAGAGCGGCGACCGTCGCCTGGGCCGCCGCGACGGCCGCCTGGGCCTGCACGCCCTGGGCGGCCGTCAGGGATCGCAGCGCCGTGCCGAGCCCGGCCAGGCCGGCGTCGAACTGCCGCACCGCGTCGCGCGCCTGCGCCTGTGTCGCGGCGTATTGCGCCCGGCTGGCCGCCAGTTGCGTCTGCGCACGAGCGCGCGCCGCCGGGTCGGGTATCTGGGCGATGGCGGCCTGCGACTGGGCGAAGGCGGCGGCAGCGGCGCCGTCGGTCTGGGCCTGCGTACCGGCCAGGTTGACCCGGGGGATCCGGACCGCCCCGGTGCTCGTCGCGGCCGCCGCCTGACGTGCCTGAGCGAGACGCTGCTGCGCCGACGGCGAGTCGACCACCGCGAGCACCGTGCCGGCGTTGACCCCCTCGCCGTCCTTGACCAGCAGGCTGGCCACCCGCCCGTCGGCCGGCGAAGTCACCGTGGCCATGGCGCGAGCGGTCACGGTGGCCGGCGCGTCGACGATCTCGCTGACGGTCGCGACCTGCGCGGCGCGGACGGTGATCCCCTTGTCGGAGTCGCCGCTGCAGGCGACGAGCAGCAGCGGCGCTGCCACCGCCAACAGGGCTACTCGCCTCACCGCGCCATGGTACGGACCGGGTCGCGCCGAATTCGTTCGAGGCCACGAACCGGTGCGTCCCGTCTAGGCCGTTGACGTGACGGATGCGGGCATCCCTGCGCGGACGATCGCCCCGACCCGGGGGCCGTCTCAGTCGTCCGGAACAACTTCTGGCGCCCCATCCCGTCCAGAACGACGATGCCGCGGGCGCCACGCGGCGCGAGGCTGGCCCAGCATCAACCCAGCCCCGGGAGGAACGCATGAGGACAACCACGAGGCAGCTGGCAGTACTGTGCGGCGCACTGCTGCTCGCTCTCACCGCCTGTACAGCGAACACCGGGGACAAGCACGGCGGCAAGGGGGTGAAGTACGTGCAGGGCGGGACGTACACGTCGTCGATCAGCGCGGACCCGGGCAACCTCAACCCGCTCATCGCGCAGACGAGCACGGCCAACTACGCCGTCGCGTTCGCCTACGACACCTTGATCAACCTGGACGTGGAGGGCAACGTCGTCTCGGGGCTGGCTGCCAAGTGGACGACCACCCCGACGTCCGCGACCTACACCCTGCGCAAGGATGTCACCTGCTCCGACGGCAGCAAGCTGGACCCCCGCGCAGTCGCCGCCACCTTCGAGTGGATCAAGGATCCGAAGAATGCCTCGTCGCAGATCGGCGGCAAGCTACCGAGCACCGACTTCACCGTCACGTCTGACAACGCGGCTGGGACGGTCACGGTCACCCTTCCCCATCCCTACGGGTTCCTCCTCGTCGGGGCAGGAGCGGTCCCGATCGTCTGCCCAGCGGGCCTCGCGGATCCCAAGTTGATGGCCCGCACGACGTACGGGACGGGGCCGTTCACGTTGAAGGAGAACGTCGCCGACGACCACCTGACGTTCGCGGTGCGCAAGGACTACCGCTGGGGTCCCGGGGGTCTCGGGACCAACGAGCCCGGCACTCCGGCCAAGGTCGTGCTCAAGGTGGTGAAGGACAGCACCACCGCCGTGAACCTCTTCCTGTCCGGGCAGCTCAACAACGTCGCCGCCACGGCGCTCGACCAGGCCCGGCTGAACGGCCACGGCTTCGAGACCAAGGCCGCCCTCGCTGGCCCCGACGACATGTTCTTCAACCAGCGCAAGGACAGGCCAACCGCCGACCTGGCCGTACGGAAGGCGCTGACCCTGGCGCTCGACCTCCCCGAGTTGGTCAAGGTCGTGTCCCAGAACAGCGGCACCCGCCCGGAGAGCCTGTCGCTCCTGGCGCCCCGCCCCTGCCGCATCGACACCGTCAAGGGCCAGCTGCCGACACGCGACATGACCGCCGCGCGGCACACCCTCGACCAGGCCGGCTGGGTCGCCGGTGCAAGTGGGACCCGGGCCAAGGCAGGCCGGCAACTCAAGGTCACCCTGCTCTACCCGTCGGGTGACTCCGGGGTAGCCGCCGGCATGGAGCTGGTGAGCCAGTGGTGGAAGGATCTCGGCGCGCCGGTCAAGCTCAAGGGCGTTGCCCCGAGCGCCTTCGTGGCGGAGTTGTTCGGCGGCAACACCTGGGACGTGTCCTTGCTCGGGGTTCAACTGACCTACCCGAACCAGTTCGCTCCCTACGCGAGCGGCGCCGTGCCCCCCGGCGGCCAGAACTTCTCCGCCGTCTCCAACGCCGACTACCCGCGACTGATCGACCAGGCACAGCGCACGACGGGGCAGGCGGGCTGCCAGCTCTGGGCGAAGTCGGAGCAGGCCCTGTTCGGCAACTTCGATGTCATCCCGGTAGCTGCGGTCAAGGGAGTGAGCTATCTCCAGAAAGCCACGCTTCGCAACGGCGTCGCCGACGGCCAGCCGCTCCTTGTCGCGCTGGTGGCCAACTGAGTATGGCGACAGGTCCGGGATACGGCCACCGACCTCCGACAGTCACCGGAGACCGAGCGCGGGAACTGCACACCAGGGCGGTCGTGGCCGACACCCACAACGACCTGCTGATGACGGTGGTGGAGCGACCTCCGCACCTGTGGGCTCGGTTCTTTCGCGAGCGCTGGCTGCCGCAACTCGTCGAGGGCGGCGTCGACATCCAGGTCCTGCCGGTCTTCGTGGACGGCCCGGAGCGTTCGGAAGGATCGCTGCGCCAGACCCTGCGGATGATCGAGGCCGCTCATCGCCTGACCGAAGGAAGCCCCGACGCGGTCGCCCTCTGCCGGGACGGTGCCGAGATCGACGGCGCCGTGTCAACCGGCCGAACCGCCGTCGTGCTTGCCGTCGAGGGCTGCCCGGCGATCGGGACGGATGTCGAACTGCTCCAGACCCTGCACCGGCTCGGCGTGCGAATCGCCTCTCTGGCGCACTTCGGCCGAACGGCGCTGGCTGACGGCAGCGGTGAGGACGGGACCGGAGGGCGGCTGACCCGGGCCGGCATCGATGCGGTGCGGCTCATGGAGCAGATCGGCGTGATGCTCGACGTCTCCCACCTTGGGGCCGCCGGCGTCGAACACGTGCTGCACCTCGCGACGAGGCCGGTGATAGCCACGCACTCGAGCGCCCGCGCGCTCTGCGAGCACCACCGCAACCTGACCGACGAGCAGGTGCGGGGCATCGCAGCCGGCGGTGGCGTGGTCTGCGTGAACTTCTTTGCCCCGTTCGTACACGAGACCGAGCACACCTTGGAGCGCCTGGTCGAGCAGATCGGCCACCTGGTGACGGTGGCCGGCAGCGATCACGTCGGACTCGGCCCGGACTTTCTCAGGGAGGTTCAGGACGAGCTGACCCCTCCCTGGTGCGAGGACTTCAGCGTCGAAGGCGTGGATACCCGCGCCTGCATCCCCGGGTTGGAGGGGCCGCGTGGGCTTCCACTGGTGACCCGTCAGCTGTTGAGGGCCGGCTTCTCCGCTGACGACGTCGAGAAGGTGCTGGGCGCCAACGTGCTGCGACTGTTCCGGGCCGAGTTGGGGAAGCCGGGGGTAGGGCGGCCGGGGTTCATCCGCCGCCCCGACGAAGTCGCCGCCCCGGATGCTGTCCGGTGAGCAAACCCCCGCGCACGACGGGAATGCCGTTGACCAGGACGTGGTGGATCCCCGTCGCGTAGCGGTGGGGTTCGGCGTACGTCGCGTGGTCCCCGACGGCCGCCGGATCGAAGACCACGACATCGGCGGCACTGCCGGGCTCCAGCCGACCGCGACCCGGCAGGCACAGGTTGTCGGCCGGCAGACTGGTCATCCGCCGGACCGCCTCCCCCAGCGAGAACAGCCCGACGTCGCGACAGTAGTGGCCGAGCACCCGGGCAAAGGTCCCGTACGTGCGCGGATGCGCTGCCTCGTCGGTCCACGGAGCCTCGGCCCGATGCGCCCTCGCATCGGAGCCGATCGACACCCAGGGCTGTCGCAGGCCGAGCCGGACGTTGCTCTCGTCCATCAGGAAGTAGGCGGCGGATATCGACGGATCGCGCGCGACGATCTCGAGCAGCGCGTCGACCTCGTCCAGATCGAGGTCGGCCGCAACCTCGGACAGCTGACGGCCCCGAGCAGGCGTGCCGTCGGCGAGGTCGGCGAGAAGCAGCACGCCGGTCCCACCCCCCGAGGCCCGGTAGAGATTCTCCCAGTCCGCGGACCCCGCCCTGATGGCGGCGGCCATCCGCTGACGTTCCCGGGGGTCACCGAGTCGGGACATCAGCTGTCTCGGCCCTCCGATCTGGTACTCCGGCGGGATGGCGGCCGCCAGCGCCGTAGAACCTGCGGTGTACGGGTACATGTCCGCTGTTACGGGCTCGCCCGCTGACCGGACGGTGTGGATGCGCTCGATCGCCTGCGTCATCATCGGCCAGTTCTCCCGGCCGGCCGACTTCAGGTGGTAGACCTCGGCGCGCACCGACGCTCGGCGACTGATCTCTATCACCTCCTCCACGGCCGAGAGCAACCCGCTGCTCTCGTTTCGCACGTGCGAGATGTACATGCCACCGTGACGGGAGACGACCTCGGACAAGGCCACGAGTTCCGCGGTGCCCGCGTGGCTGCCCGGGGGATAGATCAGCGCGGTGCCGATCCCGAGCGCCCCTTCGGCCATCTCCTCGTCGAGCAGGCAGCACATCCGATCGAGGGCTGCCGCTTCCATCGGGCCGTCCTGGAAGCCGGCCCCGAGGATGCGCAGGTTGTGGGCGCCCACGAAGCTCGCGACGTTCGGCGCGACGCCTCGCCGCTCGAGGTACGCCAGCCCGTCGGACAGCCGCGGGAAGTCCACCTCCGCGCCCCGGAGATCCCAGGTCCCGACGTACTCGGCAAGATCCGGCCCCCCCGGTCCGAGGGAGAGTGCCTCCCCGAAGACCTCCGTCGTCACCCCCTGAAGGAGATCCGACGCGCCGCTCGGGTCGAGCTGCAGGCTGTCCCAGGCATGGCTCAGGACGTTCACGAAGCCAGGTGCCACCGCAAGACCGGTCGCGTCGATGATGTCCGCGTCAAGGCCGTCCGGACGTGGCCCGACGGTCGCGACGCGATCGCCGTCCACCAGGACGTCGCCGGCGACGCCTGGGCCGCCGTTCCCGTCGTACACGGTGCCACCGTGAATGACCAGGGAGATCATCGCGAGGATCGCAGGAGATCGACGGCGAGCCGGCTGGTGCGCCCACCCACCGGTACGCTCACCGGCTCGGCGGGGTCGAGTTCGCCGGCATCTACCCGGCGGAACATCTCGACCAGCATGCCGATCTTGAAGACCGACGCCGGCACCACTGGCTCGTCGGCCGCGTACCCGACGCACGTCCCGGTAGCGACGTCCAGGGCATGAAGGTGACCGATCACGCCGGCGTCTGCGAACAGGGGCGCGAGGCGCTTCGCTGCATCCACGGAGGCGAGCGTGCCACGCGAGCCGGATCCCGACCCTGTCCCAGCGGCCGAAAACGGCCACGTGCCTAGGTGCACCCGCACCGAGTGGGCGCCGCCACTCCGTCCCGGCATACGGCGCGGGCGCGCGCCGCGGGGACGACGATCACCCCATGATGCCGCCGCTCCGACCCGCTCCGCGCGGACCGGTGCCCGTCGCGCACTTCGACGGCGCGTTGCCGCACATGCTCGCCGACCTGCGCCGCCTGGTCGAGGCCGAGTCGCCGGCGACCGAGCCGGCCGCCCTCGCCTCCAGCGCCGAGGTGCTGGCCGCGGTCGGCGCCGCGCTCCTGGGCGCCGAGCCGGAGCGCCTTGTCGAGGCCGGCCGAACACACTTGCGCTGGCGCCTCGGATCCGGCCGGCGACGGCTCCTGCTCCTCGGACACCACGACACGGTGTGGCCGCTCGGCACGCTCGCCCGCATGCCGTGGTCGCTCGACGGCGATATCGCTCGCGGGCCCGGGTGCTTCGACATGAAGGCGGGCCTCGTGCTCGTCCTGCACGCCCTCGCCGCGCTGGGCGGCATCGACGCCGCGGACCTCGACGGGGTGACCGTGTTCGTCTCCGGCGACGAAGAGCTCGGCTCCCCTACCGCTGGCCGGCTGATCGAGGCCGAGGCCCGGGGCTGCCTGGCGGTCCTGGTGACCGAGCCGAGCGCCGACGGCGGTGCGCTGAAAACGGCGCGCAAGGGCATCGCATCCTACGAGGTGACGGTGCGCGGCGTGGCCGCGCACGCTGGGCTCGACCCCGAACGCGGGGTGAACGCCGTAGTCGAGCTGGCGCACCAAGTGCTGGCCGTGGCCGCACTGAATCCGAGATGGGTGCACTCGACGGTGACTCCCACGCTGCTGGCCGGCGGCAGCACCGGGAACACCGTGCCCGCCGACGGTCGCCTCGTGGTCGACGTACGCGCGCATGACCGGGTCGAGCAGGAAGCCGTCGAACGAGCGCTGCACGAGCTGGTTGCCGTCACACCGGGCGCCACCGTCGAGGTCCTGCGCACCATGTCGATACCGCCGCTCGAGGCGGCCTCGTCAGCAGATCTGTTCGCGCGGGCTCAGGCGCTGGCGACATCGCTCGGGCTCGCACCCCTCCGGGGGACGATGGTGGGCGGCGGGTCGGACGGCAACCGGACCGCAGCCCTCGGGATCCCCACCCTCGACGGTCTCGGCGCCGTCGGCGGGGGCGCCCATGCGGCCGACGAGCACGTGCGCGTCGCCGCCCTGCCCGGCCGGGCAGCGCTGGTGTGTGCGCTCGTCCGCTCCATCCTGGCCGCGCCGGACGACGAGAGAACGCGGCAGAGCGGCTAGGGGCATCGCACACGTCGTTCGGCCGGACGAAGATGGCGGGCATGAATCTGGCCCGGCCACCAACACGGCGACCCACCTCCGCCAGCAGGATACGGACATGGCAGACCTCGCTTCGGGCACCATGGCGGCCGCGCCGTCCGGGCAACTCCGCGCCTCGGGCACCGCGGCTGCCGCGGCGCAGGCTGACGCCCACGCGAGCGCCCGGGCCGCCGGGGTGACGATCCGCGAGCCACACGCGCCGGTCGACTTCGCGCTGCTGTGCGAGCTCTTCCGCGGCGTGTGGCAGGAGGACCTCGACGACCCCTCCGTAACGCCGGTCGTGCTCCATGCCCTGGCCCACACCGGCAACTACGTGAGAACGGCCTACGACGGTGACACCCTGGTCGGCGGCTGCGTCGGGTTCTTCTCCGCGATCGACGGGTGGGAGTTGCACTCGCACATCGCTGGCGTCACGGAGGCTGCGCGCGGCCGCAGTGTCGGATTCGCCCTCAAGATGCACCAGCGCGCGTGGGCGCTCGCCCGCGGCCTGCGGCGGATCAGCTGGACCTTCGATCCGCTGATCGGACGCAACGCCTACTTCAACCTGGCCAAGCTCGGGGCCCGCCCCCGCGGCTACCTGGTCAACTTCTACGGCCCGATGAACGACGCCATCAACGCCGGCGACGAGACCGACCGGCTGGAGACCGAATGGAACCTCGACAGCCCTCTGGTGCTGCGCTGCGGTGCGGGTGAGCCATGCGAGCCAGACGTCGCGGCGTTACAGGCCGAGGGGGCGATCATCGCCCTCGACCGCGACGCGTCCGGCGCCCCCGCGCCGGGCAGCCGCGACGCGGCCGTGCTGCTCGTCGCGGTGCCGGCCGACATCGAGCGACTGCGTACCCGCGATCGCGGCATGTCCCTCGCATGGCGCCTCGCCGTCCGCGACGTACTGGGCGGGTTGCTTGCCGACGGCGCCGCCGTGACCGGCTTCGCCCGGGCCGGCTGGTACGTCGTGAGCCGCGAGGCGCCGTGAAGCTGACCGGCGTCGAGTTGCGACGCATCGAGATGCCGCTGGTCGCACCCTTCCGGACCTCGTTCGGGACCACGACGGTGCGTGAGGTCCTTCTCGTCCGCGCGGTCACCCCCGGCGCGGAGGGCTGGGGGGAGTGTGTCGCGGACGCCTCCCCGCTGTACTCCTCGGAGTACGTCGACGGCTGCGCGGACGTACTGCGCCGCTTCCTCGTCCCCGCCATCGCCGCCCGGCCGGACCTGCGCCCCGACGGGGTCGCGGCGGTGCTGGCGCCGGTCAAGGGCCACCGGATGGCGAAGGCCGCGATCGAGGCCGCGATGCTCGACGCACAGCTGCGTCTCGACGGCGTTTCGCTGGCAGGGCGGTTGGGCGCGGTGCGCGATCGCGTCCCCTGTGGGGTGTCTGTGGGCATCATGGACTCGTTGCCGGAGCTGCTCGACGCCGTTGACGGCTACCTCGACGAGGGCTACCTGCGCATCAAGCTCAAGATCGAGCCCGGGTGGGACGTCGAGCCGGTCCGCGCGGTGCGCGAGCGCTTCGGCGATGACGTGCTGCTCCAGGTCGATGCCAACGCGGCCTACACCCTGGCCGACGCTCGACAGCTCGCCCGGCTCGACGAGTTCGACCTCTTGTTGGTCGAGCAGCCACTCGCCGCCGGCGACCTGCGTCGCCACGCCGAGCTGGCTCGCCTGATACGCACACCCGTGTGTCTCGACGAGTCGATCGAGTCGGTCGAGGACGCCGCCGACGCGATCATGCTCGGCGCCTGCTCGATCGTGAACATCAAGCCCGGCCGGGTCGGCGGCTACCTCGAGGCGGTGCGGATCCACGAGCTCTGCCGCGCCCATGACGTGCCGGTGTGGTGCGGCGGAATGCTCGAAACCGGCATCGGTCGTGCGGCCAACGTGGCACTCGCCGCACTGCCCGGGTTCAGCCTTCCCGGCGACACGTCGGGGTCGAATCGCTACTACGCCGCCGACCTCACCGAACCGTTCGTGCTCCGTGACGGGCACCTCGACGTGCCCACTGGCCCGGGCCTCGGCGTCGCTCCGCTGCCGCACCGGCTCGAGGAGGTCACCGTCGACACGGAGTGGATCCGGTTCTGACGTTGAGCGAGCAGGGCACTCTGGCCGTCGGCACCAGAAGCCGGGCCGACCTTCGTCGGCCGACACAACCCGGAGCGCTTCGCGAACAGGACAGAATCGCAGGGGCTGGCGCCCCGACTACAAGGAGGCAGGAATGGCTCTCGACATGGGGCACTGGCAGGAGCGACTGGACAAGCTCGCCGCGGCTCACCGGGTGCCCGGTGCGGTGCTCGGCCTGCTGCAGGACGGTGCCGTCACTGCGATGGCAACCGGGTCGCTGAACGTCGAGACCGAGGTCGCCGCCACCCCGGACGCGGTGTTCCAGATCGGCTCGATCACCAAGTCCTACACCGCCACCATGGTCATGCAATTGGTCGACGAGGGCCGGGTGGATCTCGACGCGCCTGTGGTCTCGTTGCTGCCCGAGTTGAAGCTCGCCGACGACGACGCCGCCGCCCAGGTGACGACCCGGCACCTGCTCTGCCACACCAGCGGCATCGAGGGCGACCACTTCAAGGACACCGGGCGGGGTGACGACGCGCTTGAGCGCTACGTCGCGAGCTGTGCACGGGTCGGCTTCTCCCACCCGGTCGGCGCCACCATGTCCTACTGCAACACCGGGTACAACATTGCCGGTCGCCTCGTCGAGAAGCTCGACGGCCGCTCATGGGACGCGTCCCTGCACGCGCGCATCGTGGAGCCACTGGGCCTGTCCCGCACGGTCACCCTGCCGGAGGAGGCGCTGCGCTTCCGCACGGCCTACGGCCACGTGGTCGAGAAGGACACGGCCCCGAAGCTGGCCCCCAGATGGATGCTGCCGCGATCGTGCGGGCCGGCCGGTCTGATCACCGCGTCGGCCGCCGACCTGCTGGAGTTCGCACGGTTGCACCTCGACGGCGGACGGTCCGGGGAGGAGCAGGTGCTGTCCACGTCCGGGGTGGCAGCGATGCAGTCGCCGCAGGTCGAGCTGCCCGACCGGTGGACGCTGGGCAGCCACTGGGGGCTGGGCTGGATCCTTTACGACTGGGGCGGTCGCCGGGTGATCGGCCATGACGGCGCCACCATCGGGCAAGCCGCGTTCCTGCGGATCGTGCCCGACTCCAGCGTCGCGGTGTGCCTGCTCACCAATGGTGGGCACGCAGAGGATCTTTATCGCGAGCTGTTCCCCGAGCTGATGGAAGCGCTCTGCGGCATCGACATGCCTCCGCCGTTGACACCGCCCAGCTCGTCACCCCGAGTCGACGCCGCCCGCCATGCAGGCGTGTACGAGCGCCTGGGAGTACGCCTGGAGCTGGCCGAGCACGACGGCGGACTGTCCGGTCGGATCATCCCGTCCGGCGAGCTCGCGGAGATCGGCGACGACGACCCCGCCAAGGAGCTCGAGATCGTGGCGGTGAGCGACGACGTGTTCCTCGCCCGCATCGACGACACCGGAGTCACGTGGACGCCGGCGGTGTTCTATCGACTGGCCGACGGCTCGCCGTACCTGCACCTGGGGGGGCGCGCCACACCGAAGGTCCGCGACACCGCGCCGGCAACCGACGCCTGAAAGGGAGGATTCGATCGCGGGGACCAAGAGTCGGCGGCGGTTGCCAACGTGGCCGACGGCTCTATCCGACGCCAACTGGCGTGCCCGGCACACCACGCTGTGGTTTGTCGTGCGCCGGATGGGCCGCCTCGTGATATCCCTTGCGGTGTTGGTGACGCTGACGTTCGCGATGATCCACCTCATCCCGGGCGACCCGGTTCGAGCGGCGCTCGGCCCGCGAGCGCCGCAGAGCGTGGTGGACGTGCGCAAGCACCAGCTGTACCTCGACCGGCCGCTGCCACAGCAGTACGCGCACTACGTCAAGGGCGTGGTCACCGGTGACCTTGGTACGTCGATCGTGTCGAACCTGCCCGTCTCGCAGGTCATCGGCGACCGGCTGCCGAACACGGCGCAACTCGTCGGCATCTCGTTTCTGGTTATCATGGCGGTCGCCGTGCCCTTCGGGGTGTTGGGGGCGGTGGTTACCCGCGAGGGCCGGCTGGCGCGCAGCTCAGAGCTGGTGTTCGTCAGCGGCACCAGCGTGCTGGCGATGATCCCGGAGTTCGTGCTGGGAGTCGCGCTGGTCTACGTCTTCGCCGTCACGTTGGGGTGGTTACCAGTAGCCGGCCGGTCCGGCCCGGAGTCCTTCGTCCTGCCGGTCGCCGCACTGTCCATCGGCTCGATCGCCGCGCTCGCCCGGATCGTCCGCGTCGAGATGCTCCGTGTCCTCGACGAGGACTACATGCGCACCGCGCGGAGCAAGCGGCTGCCGGCGCGGCTGATCTACATCCGCCACGCGTTGCCGAACATGCTGACCGCGACGCTGACCATCGGGGGGCTGGTTCTGGCCGGGCTCACCGGCGGCACGATCCTGGTCGAGACAGTGTTCGCCTGGCCGGGGCTCGGCACCACAGTGGTCCAGTCGGTCGTGCAGGAGGACTACTCGCTGGCGCAGGCGGTGCTCCTGCTGCTCGGCTTCGCCGTGCTGATCATCAACCTCGTCGTCGACCTGACGCTTGGCCTCCTCGACCCCCGGTCGACCATCAAGGAGGCCTAGCCGAACCCATGGACGAACCAGCCCGTCGGTCCGGACGTCTCGGTGTTGCCTTTCGCACGCCGACGGGTTTCCTCGCCCTGGGCGTCCTGGCTGCCCTCACGGCGATCACGGTGCTGGCCCCGACGATCTGGGGCCACCAAGCCTCCCACGTGGACGTCGCGCACCTGCTCGAAGGCTCCTCCCGCAAGCACCCGCTCGGCACCGACAATCTCGGCCACGACATCCTCGCGCGGTTGCTGGTGGCCACCCGATTCTCGCTGCTGCTCGCCGTCCTCGCCACCCTGGTGGGGGCCGCGATAGGCATCCCGGTCGGCGCCGTCCCCACGGTGCTGGGCCGCCGGGCCGCCCGGTTTGCCAACGCTTTCATCGACTTCTCGGTGGCGTTCCCGGGCGTGCTGCTGGCGATCTTCACCGCGGTCATCCTGGGCGCCGGAGCGAAGGCGGCCGTACTCGCCATCGGTGTGTCGTCCGGTCCGGGGTTCGCGCGGCTCACCCAGACACTCGCGGCGTCGGTGGCCGGCTCGGATTACATTGCGGCGGCGCGAACCCTCGGCGTGCCCCGCCGTCGACTGCTCTTTCGGCACGTGCTGCCCAACGTCGCCGAGCCCCTGATCATGAATACCACGATCGCCATCGGCTACGCGCTGCTGGCCGTGTCGGGCCTGAGCTTCCTCGGGCTCGGCCTGCAACCGCCCTACTACGACTGGGGACGCCTGCTCAACGAGGGGCTGCCACGGATCTACGTCACGCCGTGGTCGGCCCTCGGCCCGGCGCTGATGATCGTCATTGCCGGACTGGCGTTCAACGGGCTCGGGGAGTCGCTCGCGCGTGCGGCAAGCACCCGGTCGTCGGCCCAGGTC
>QHCA01000335.1 GCA_003244095.1 Pseudonocardiales bacterium
GGCGCTGGATCTTCCTGATCAACCTGCCGATCGGCATCGCCGCGCTGCTGATCCTGTGGACGAAGGTCGCCGAGAGCCGCAACCCCGCCGCCACGGGGCCAATCGATCTGCCCGGCGCCGGCCTAGTCGCGCTCGGTCTGGCCGGGATCACCTACGGGTTCATTTCCGCGCCCGCCCTGGGATTCGGCGACCCGCGCGTAGCCGGCGCGCTGATCGTCGGGTTCGTTGCGCTGGCGGCCTTCATCGTCGTCGAGCAACATAGTGGGCAGCCGATGGTCCCACTGCGCTTGTTCCGCTCGCGCACCTTCCTCGGCGCTAATTTGGTCACACTGCTCCTCTACGGCGCGCTCGGCGTGGGCACTTTGTTCCTCTCGTTGAACCTGGTGCAGTCTCAAGGCTACACCCAGACGGAGGCGGGGCTATCCTTCACCCCCTTCGCGCTGCTCCTGGCCGGGTTGTCCCGCTGGGCGGGTGGGCTGATCGACCGGTTCGGGCCGCGCCTGCCGCTGGTCATCGGCCCCGCGCTGGCCGGATGCGGCTTTCTTCTGTTTGCTGCTGTTGGCCTGACTTCCGGCCCCGCCGCCTACTGGACCACCTTCTTCCCCGGCGTCGTGGTTTTCGGCCTGGGGCTGGCCGTCACGGTCGCCCCACTGACGACAGCCGTGATGGGTGCGGTGCCGGGGGATGCGTCGGGCACGGCGTCGGGTATCAACAACGCCGTGGCGCGCAGCGCCTCGGTCCTGGCGATAGCCGTCGTAGGCGCGTTGGTGCTGGCGATATTCTCGACCGCGCTGGCGGATCGCACCGCCGGCATCGACCTGGCACAGTCGGCCCGCGCCGCGCTCCAGGCCCAGGCAGCGAAGCTCGGAGGGACCGGGGTGCCCGCGGGCCTGTCGCCCGCACAGGCCGCCGCCGTCCAGCAGAGTATCAAGCTCGCCTTTGTCTCCGCCTTCAATGTGGTCATGCTGATCTGCACGAGCCTCGCCTGGTTGAGCGCGCTCATCGCGGCGCTCGTGATCGAGCGGCAGGGCAACGCTCCGCGACGATGAGGACAAAACGAAAGCCGAAATCAAACTGCAATGTCTGATTGGTGGTGGAGACCAGCATAAAGCAGGTGCCGTTGTACGCTGTGACGCACAACTGACCTGTTCTCGTTGGTGCTAGGTATTCGCTATAAGGGCTGGAATTGTCTCTTACTACTTAAGTGGAGACCAATAGGAAGAAGACCGGCAAGAACCGACGGAGCAAGAGTATTACCGAGAATCGTCCGTAGATATGTGATAAGAACGAATACCGCTAACAACAATTAACCTACTGCTTCCTTATCTTTTATTCTCTGTTTATTAAGTACATATTGCACCGAGGGGCTGATCGGCTTATCTGTGCGGTGAATACAGCCAAGCCAACAACAAGGTCTACGCTTTCCTTCTTTAAGTTCTGTGCACACTCTTTCAACATGCTGTTTTCTGGTTTCTGGCTTTTTAACGAAGGTCGCCCAGCAAATCCATTCATTGCGCGCAAGCGGTGTAAGGCTTTCCCATGCTTTGAGAGCTTCGGGGTCAGAAGTCAAAGCTTCCCGTAAATCCGCTGGAACTGTGTGTACTACACCGCCTGAAATATCTTGGCTCATGTGGGATCAGGGGTGCAAGGGATGAGCATCATGCGTACAAACTCCAGGGTGGCGCGTTTGAGGTTGTGCATCCAGCCGAAGTCCGCCAGGTACCGGCCCGGATCCCGTCCCCGTCGTCATTGCGCGCCCATTCCCGCACGCCGGGCGCATGGCACACCGTTTTGTGCGTACGGCCAGTCTCCTCTACCCAACTATACCCATGCCATTCGTCGCGAACCATCCGGCTTCGTTACTCCAATACAGGTTCCGAAGAACAATATCGAAGTGAGACCATCATACCCGAAAAAGCCACTCCTGTCAATATCATTCTGAGCCCAGCGAAGAATCTCGGCTGACGGCTGACGGCTGACGGCTGACCGCTTACAGGAGCAAGACAGCGCCATGAACCCTACAGACATCTACCTCGACCACGCGGCGACCACGCCCATGCTGCCCGACGCCGCCCAGGCGCTCGCCGCCGCGCTGAGTGACATCGGCAACGCCTCGTCGCTGCACGCCAGCGGCCGGCGGGCCCGACGCAGCGTCGAGGAGTCGCGCGAGCGCTTCGCCGCCGCGCTGGGCGCCCGCCCTTCCGAGGTGGTCTTCACGGCCGGTGGCACCGAGAGCGACAATCTCGCCGTCAAGGGACTGTTCTGGAGCCGGCGGGCCGACGACCCCCGCTTCCGGCGGATCCTGGCCAGCGCCGTCGAGCACCACGCGGTCCTCGACGCCGTCGAGTGGTTGGTGGCCCACGAGGGCGCCGAGGCCACCTGGCTCGCGGTCGACGCCACCGGCCGGGTGCATCCCGAGACCCTGAACGACGCCCTGACCGACCACGCCGGCGAGGTCGCCCTGGTCACGGTCATGGCGGCCAACAACGAGGTGGGCACGGTGCAGCCGACCGCCGACCTCGCCGGGATAGCCCGCGAGCACGGCGTGCCGTTCCACACCGATGCGGTGCAGTCCGTCGGGCAGTTGCCGATCGACTTCGCGGCCAGCGGTGCCGACGCGATGACGATCAGCGGCCACAAGTTCGGTGGCCCGCTGGGCGTCGGTGCGCTGTTGCTGGCCCGCGAGGCCTCCTGTACGCCGCTGCTGCACGGCGGCGGCCAAGAGCGCGACGTGCACTCGGGCACCCTCAACGTGCCCAGCATCCTCGGGCTGGCGGTCGCGGTCGAGGAGGCAGTCGCCGACCAGCCGCACCGCTCGGTCGTCCTGGGCGCGCTGCGCGACGACCTGGTGCGCCGGGTCTGCGACGAGGTGCCCGACGCGGTCCTCAACGGTCACCGCGCGCACCGGCTGCCTGGCAACGCCCACTTCTCCTTCCCCGGCTGTGAGGGCGACGCCCTATTGATGCTGCTCGACGCCCGCGGTATCGAGTGCTCCACCGGCTCTGCCTGCTCGGCCGGGGTGGCCCGGGCGAGCCACGTGCTGCTGGCCATGGGTGCCAGTGAGGAGCGGGCCCGCGGGTCGCTGCGATTCTCCCTCGGGCACACCAGTACGACCGCCGATGTCGACGTCCTGATCGAGGCGATCGCCCCGGTGGTCGACCGCGCCAGGCGGGCCGGCCTGGCGACTGCCCGCCGATGAAGGTGCTGGCCGCCATGTCCGGCGGGGTCGATTCGGCCGTTGCCGCGGCGCATGCGGCCGACGCGGGCCATGACGTCACCGGCGTGCACCTCGCGCTGTCCCGGACGCCGGCGTCCCTGCGCACCGGGGCGCGCGGCTGCTGCACGGCCGAGGACGCCCGCGACGCCCGGCGGTCGGCCGACGTGATCGGCATCCCCTTCTATGTCTGGGACCTCGCCGAGCGCTTCGCCGCCGACGTGATCGACGACTTCGTCGCGGAGTACGCCGCCGGCCGCACCCCCAACCCCTGTCTCCGGTGCAACGAGCGGATCAAGTTCACCGCCGTGCTCGACCGGGCGGTGGCGCTCGGCTTCGATGCGGTGGCGACCGGCCACCATGCCCGCCTCGACGGCGGCGTGCTGCGCCGCTCGGTCGACCTCGCCAAGGACCAGTCCTATGTCCTCGCGGTGCTCACCGCGGCCCAGCTGGCCCGGGCCATCTTCCCGCTGGGTGGGATGACCAAGACGCAGGTGCGCGCGGAGGCCGCGGCCCGCGGGCTGGCGGTGGCCGACAAGCCGGACAGCCACGACGTCTGCTTCATCGCCGACGGTGACACGGCGGGCTTCCTGCGCGATCGCATCGGGGCCGCCGAGGGTGCTGTCGTCGACGGCGACGGAGCCGAGGTCGGCCGGCACTCAGGCGCCTTCGCCTACACGGTCGGCCAGCGCCGCGGGCTGGCCCTCGCCCGGCCGGCGCCGGACGGCCGCCCGCGCTACGTCCTCGACATCTCCCCGGTCACCAACACCGTGACCGTGGGGCCGGCCGAGGCCCTCGACGTCCACAGGGTGGTCGGCATCCGGCCGGTGTGGACCGGCGGAGCGGCGCCGGCCGGCCCGTCTGCCGGCCTGGCTCAGCTCCGGGCGCACGGCGACGTCGTGCCCTGCACCGCGGAGATGGCGGGGGAGCGGCTGGAAGTGCGCCTGCACGAGCCGGTCCGCGGCGTGGCCAGAGGTCAGGCCATCGTGCTGTATGACGACGACCGGGTGGTCGGCTCGGCCACCGTCGACGCCACGGGATGACCGACCGGTCCTGGCCCGCAGGGGCGTCGACGGGGGTCGGCTCCCTGCCCGGTGACGACTTCGCCGACGCGCTGCGCCGGGTGCTCGAGGCGTGTCCCGACCTGCCCTTCCTGCCCGAGCTGCCCTGCCGCGGGCCAGGGGCCGGCCTGATCGGCCGGGGCGCTGCCCTGCTGGCCGGCCTGGCCGTGGACCTGCAGCCCTCAGGTTGGCGGCTGGTCGACCGGCCGGGCCGCGACCTGCACCGCGCCCGGGACCTGCTGGCCCGCGACCTCGACGCGCTGCAAGAGGCCGCCGGCGACTACAGCGGGCCGCTCAAGGTGCAGGCCGCCGGCCCGTGGACCCTCGCGGCCGGCCTGGAGCTCAACCGCGGGGACAAGTCCCTGGCCGATCCCGGTGCGCGGCGCGACGTGGGGGCGGCGCTGGCACAGGGGGTGGGCGACCACGTCGCCGAGGTGCGCCGGCGGGTGCCCGGCGCCGAGGTCCTGCTGCAGCTCGACGAGCCGTCGCTGCCCGTGGTCCTGGCCGGCCGGGTGCCGACGGCGAGCGGCTTCGACGTGCTCCGGCCGATCGAGGAGCACGAGGCCGAGTTCGCGCTGCACGAGATCCTCGTCGCCGCGGGAGTTCCCGGCCTGGTGCACTGCTGCGCCCCGCGGGCGCCGATCGCCCTGCTGTTGCGGGCCGGGGCCCGGGCACTGTCACTCGACATGGCAATGCTGAGCACGAAGGACGACGACGAGCTCGGGCCGGCCGTCGAGGGCGGTGCCGGGCTGTTGCTGGGTCTCGTACCGGGCATTGACGCACCGTTGTCGGCACCGGCGGCTACCGTCGCACCCGTGCGGGCACTGTGGCAGCGGCTGGGCTTTCTGGCCGACGACCTGGCGACGACGGTCGCCGTGACGCCGTCCTGCGGGCTGGCCGGCGCCTCCCCGGCCTACGCCTGGGCAGCCCTCGCCCGGTGTCGCGAGGCGGCGCAGGAGTTGGCGGGTGCCTGACGAGCCGGTGCCTCCCACGCGTTCGGCTGACGAGCGCGACCGGCACGCCGAGCTGACGCAGATCCTCGGCGAGCACTCCTTCCGCTATCACGTGCTCGACCAGCCCACGGTCAGCGACGCGGCGTACGACCAGCTGATGCGCGAGCTGGAGGCGATCGAGGAGCGGCACCCCGAGCTGCGCACCCCCGACTCCCCGACGCAGAAGGTCGGCAACGTCTACTCCACGCTGTTCACGCCGGTCGACCACGTCGAGCGGATGCAGAGCCTCGACAACTCCTTCACCGACGAAGAGCTGGCGGCCTGGGCGTTGCGGGCAGAGCGCGAGGTCGGTGAGGGCGCCGCATATCTGTGTGAGCTCAAGATCGACGGCCTGGCGGTCGCCCTGGTCTACGAGCAGGGGCGACTGGTGCGGGCGGCGACCCGCGGCGACGGCCGCACCGGCGAGGACGTCACCAACAACGTCAAGACCATCGACGTGATCCCGACCCGGCTGGCCGGGGCCGGTGTGCCCGAGCTGGTCGAGGTGCGCGGCGAGGTCTACTTCCCGGTCGCCGGCTTCGCCGAGCTCAACGCCGGCCTGGTCGAGGCCGGCAAGGCCCCGTTCGCCAATCCTCGCAACGCCGCGGCCGGCTCGCTGCGGCAGAAGGACCCGCGGATCTCGGCGTCGCGCCCGCTGCGTTACGTGGTCCACGGGTTCGGTGCCCGTCGCGGCTTCGACCCGCAGTCGCAGTCGGCGGCCTACGAGGCCATGGGCGGCTGGGGCCTGCCGGTCAGTGACCGCGTGCGAGTGGTGCCCGACCTCGACGGCGTCCGGGCCTACATCGCGCACTACGGCGAGCACCGGCACGACGTCGAGCACGAGATCGACGGCGTGGTGGTCAAGATCGACCAGATCTCGCTGCAGCGCCGGCTCGGCTCGACCAGCCGGGCGCCGCGCTGGGCGATCGCATTCAAGTACCCGCCCGAGGAGGTCACCACCAAGCTGCTCGACATCGATGTCAACGTCGGCCGCACCGGGCGGGTGACGCCGTTCGGCGTCATGGAGCCGGTGAAGGTGAGCGGCTCCACCGTGTCGATGGCGACGCTGCACAACGAGCAGGAGGTGGCCCGCAAGGGGGTGTTGATCGGCGACACCGTGGTGCTGCGCAAGGCCGGCGACGTCATCCCCGAGATCGTCGGCCCGGTGGTGGCCCTGCGCGACGGCAGCGAGCGGCCGTTCGTGATGCCCACGCTGTGCCCGGCGTGCGGCACAGAGCTGCGCTACGAGAAGGAGGGTGATGCCGACCTGCGCTGCCCCAACAACCGATCGTGTCCCGCGCAGCTGCGGGAGCGGCTGTTCCACGTCGCCGGCCGGGGGGCCTTCGACATCGAGGTGCTCGGCTTCAAGGCGGCCGCGGCGCTGCTCGAATGCGGCCTCGTGCACGATGAGGGCGACGTGTTCGCCCTGACCGCCGATCAGCTCAAATCTTGTCGATTCTTCGTACGCGACGACGGCGAGCTGACCGAGAACGCCCACAAGCTGATGGCCAACCTCGCCACGGCCCGGGAGCGACCGCTCTGGCGGGTGCTGGTGGGCCTGTCGATCCGGCACGTCGGGCCCACCGCCGCGCAGGAGCTCGCGCGACACTTCCGATCGCTCGATCGCATCGCCGGGGCCGCCGAGGAGGAGCTGGCCGCGGCCGAGGGGGTCGGGCCGACGATCGCGGACGCGGTCCGCGAGTGGTTCGCCGTCGACTGGCACCGCGAGATCGTCGACAAGTGGCGGGCAGCCGGGGTTCGCCTCGCGGAGGAGGTCACCGACGAGGAGCCGCGGCCGCTCGAGGGGCTGACCATGGTCATCACCGGGTCGCTCGAGGGGTTCAGCCGCGACTCCGCGATCGAGGCCGTGCAGATCCGCGGCGGCAAGGTGACCGGGTCGGTCTCCAAGAAGACGAGTTACGTCGTGGTCGGCGACTTGCCGGGCTCGAAGTACGACAAGGCGGTTCAGCTCGGCGTGCCGGTCCTGGACGAGGCGGGTTTCGCCGCACTGCTGGCTGACGGGCCGTGAGCACAGCATCGCAGCGCGTGATTTGACTGGTCTTGCGGTCTTTGCACCCGTGGGAGACGCTTATCCGTCATCACCCACTTGGTGGGGAGTGGGCGGGAGGGACTGAGTGTCAGCGCTGGGCGGGCTCAACAGGAAGCCGCCGATTTCGCAGTGGCGTTACTGGGCCTGCTTCTGGCTGGTGACGGTCACGGGCGCGGTCGTGATGGCGTTGTCCGTGCCCAACCTCCGCGAGGTGCACCCCGCTGACGCTTCCCTGTTCGTCATCTGGGCCCTGCTGCTGCTGCTCGAACTGGGTCCGCTGTTCCGTGGCCGCTCCGACGATGTCTACGGGCTGTCGTCGTCGTTGATGTTCATGTTCGCGTTGCTCGTGCACTGGGGGCTGGCGGTCGCCATCGTCGGGCACGCCTCCTCGCTGATCCTGCAGGGCGCCCTCAATCGCAAGGCGGCGTGGCGCACCGCAGGCAACGTGGGGTTGACCGCGGTCTGCCTGGGCGCGGCACAGCTGGCTCTCGTCGCCTTCGGCAAGCAGGCGTCACTGGCTCACCCGGCGGCGATCGAGGTCTCGACCCTGCCGGCCCTGCTCGCCGCCGGCGTCGCGTGGTTCACCGTCAATTTCCTGGTCACGTCCACGGCCTACGCCCTCAGGTCGCGCGCCCCGTGGTGGCGCGAGCTCACCGGCAACCTCGCCCCCCTGGCCCTCAAGGACGGTGCGGCGATCTCGCTGGCCCCTCTCGTCGTCCTTACCGCCGAGCGCAGCCCGTGGCTCGTGCCACTTCTGCTCTTTCCCTTGTACGCGGTCTACCGGAGCAACGTCGACTCGATCGCCCTGAAGCACCAGGCGGGCCACGATGTGCTGACCGGCTTGCCCAACCGCATCTACCTGCTGGACCGGGCGCACGAAGTGTTCGCCTCGCTGGCGGCCCAGCGCGCGAGGATCGGCCTCTTCGTGATCGACCTGGACCGGTTCAAGGAGATCAACGACACGCTGGGCCACCACGCGGGCGACCGACTGCTCAAGGTGCTCGCGGACCGCCTCGGCGCGGCGGTGCGCCCGGGCGACCTGGTTGCCCGGCTCGGTGGTGACGAGTTCGCGGTCCTGCTGCCCGACGTGGTCGACGACGACACGGCCCGTGCGGTCGCCGCCCGGATCACCGAGGCGGTCAGGAAGCCGATCCGGCTCGACGGCGTGCTGCTCAGCGTGGAGAGCTCCCTCGGTATCGCGTTCGCACCCGACCACGGTGCCGACTTCGACAGCCTTCTGCAGCACGCCGACCTGGCGATGTACTCGGCCAAACGGCGCGGTAGCCCGTACGAGACCTACTCGGTGGAGTTCGTGAACGGATCGGCCGGCCGGCTCACACTGCTGAGTGACCTGCGCCGTGCGATCGAGGCTGCCGACGGCGAGTTGGAGTTGCACTACCAGCCGCAGGTCAGCCTCAGCGGCGGGCGGGTGGTCGGGGTCGAGGCGCTGCTGCGATGGCGGCATCCGGTGCGCGGCCTGGTCCCGCCGGAGGACTTCATCGGCAGGGTCGAGAACACCGCGCTGATGGCTTCGCTGACGTACTGGGTCATCGATGCGGCCCTCGCGCAGAGCGCCCGATGGGCCGGCTGCGGCCAGCAGTTGCGGGTCGCGGTCAACGTCAGCGCCACCGACCTGCAGCGGGAGGGGTTCGCCGACTATGTGGCATCACGCATGCGCTACCACATCGTCGACTCCACCCGGCTGCAGTTGGAGATCACCGAGAGCGCCCTCATGGTCGACCCGGCCTCGGTACTGACCACCTTGCAGGCACTCGCGCGGCTCGGGGTGTCGTTGTCCCTCGACGACTTCGGCACCGGCTACTCCTCGATGTCGCAGCTGCACCGGTTGCCGGTCGAGGAGATGAAGATCGACGCCTCCTTCGTCTCGCGGATGCAGACCGAGGCCGACGACGCGACCATCGTCGGCTCCATGATCGAGCTGGGCCGCGCGCTGGGTCTGCGGGTGGTGGCGGAGGGGGTCGAGAACGTCGCGACGTGGCGGCAACTGGCCGGCCTGGGCTGTCACGACGCCCAGGGTTGGTGGATCTCACCCGCCCTGCCCGCGGCCGAGATGACTGCCTGGCTGCAGCGGCACCGGGCCCCGCTCACCGTGCTGTCCGACATCGACATCGCCTGACCGGCGCCCACCATGGTCGGCCGCGAGCCGTCCTGCGGAAACCTCTGTGGGGTGCGGCAGTGCCCGCCCCTAGACTCTCAAGCGTGCCGATAACCCGCGACGAGGTCGCGCACCTCGC
>QHCA01000336.1 GCA_003244095.1 Pseudonocardiales bacterium
ATGTCGAAGTCCAAGGGCAACGCCATCACCCCCATCAACTTGCTGGACGAATACGGCTCCGACGCGCTGCACTACTGGTCGGCCAGCGGCCGGCTGGGCGTCGACTCGGCGTTCGAACCCGGCCAGTTCAAGATCGGCCGTCGGCTGGCGATGAAGCTGCTCAACGCCAGCAAGTTCGTCCTCAGCTTTGCCGCGCCGGCGACCGACGCGGTGATCACCGAGCCGATCGACCGAGCGCTGCTGGCCGGGCTGGCCGACGTGGTGGCGGAGGCGACCACCGCCTTCGACGCCTACAACCACACCCGGGCACTGGAGGTCACCGAGACGTTCTTCTGGGCCTTCTGCGACGACTACCTGGAGCTGGTCAAGGAGCGTGCCTACGGCAGCCGCGGCGAGGTGGAAGCCGCTTCGGCGCTGGCCACCCTGACGACGGCACTGTCGGTCCTGTTACGGCTGTTCGCTCCGTTCCTCGTCTTCGTCACCGAAGAGGTGTGGTCCTGGTGGCAGGAGGGGTCGATCCACCGCGCGGCGTGGCCCTCGGCCGACGAGGTCCGGGCACTGGCCGGCGATGCGGACGCCGGCGCCCTCAAGGCCACGTCGGTCGCCCTGTCCGGGGTCCGCCGGGCCAAGTCGGACGCCAAGCTGTCGATGCGCGCCGGCATCACCTCGGTGGTCGTACGCGGGCCGCAACGGCTGCTCGACCTCGTCGAGCTGGCCGCTCCCGACCTGCGGGCGGCCGGGCGCGTCGGGGAGCTGACCTTCGCCAACGGCACCGACGAGCTCAAGGTGGAAGTCACCCTGTAGGGCGCCTGGCCTCGTCCCATCCAACCGTTTTGAACTCGGTGATCATGCACGGTTGCTGCGGGCTACGGCGTGTCGCGGCGGCATACGTGCATGATCACTACGGCGAGCTGGCGTGGGCCCAGGGAAACCGTGTGGCGCATCGCGGGCTGACGGACAAGGCTGGAACCATGCAGGCGCTCGTAGAGACCGACGTCCACCGCTTCGCCGAGCGGGTGTTGCCGTGGGTGGCCCACGCTCCGGTCGTCCACAACGTACTGGCCACCAACGTCGAAGCCGCCCGGGACGGCCGGCGCACCTTCGACGGCGCCCTGTGGCTGACCGTGGTCGACGACGGCGAGACCGTCGGCGTGGCACATCACACCCCGCCGTACGGTCTGCTGATCTGCCCGATGCCGCCGGCGGCTGCGCGCGAACTCGCCCGCGCCGTAGCTCCCCTTCGCCCGGACCTGAGCGGGGTGAACGGCCTGTCGGAGACCGCCGAGGCGTTCGCCCTCGCCTGGGGTGAGCTCACCGGGGCGAGTGTCGTGCCGGCCATGGCGCAGTTGCTCTACGAGACGGACCGGGTCGCGCTGCCGGCGGGCGTCCCTGGTCGGGGGCGCGTCGCCACGGCGGACGATCACGACCTGATCGTCGACTGGGCACTGGCCTTTCACGCCGAGGCCGTGCCGGACCAGCCGCTCGACGGCATCGCCGACACTGCCGCCCGGCGGATCGTGGACGGCGAGCAGTTGATCTGGGAGGTCGAGGGCCGCCCGGTGTGCTTCGCGGGTGCCTCACACCCGTCGGCGGGGGTCGCGCGGATCGGGCCGGTGTACACGCCGCCCGCGCAACGGCGGCACGGCTACGGCGGGGCATGCACCGCCGCGGCGAGCCAGCGTGCGCTCGACGGTGGAGCGGTGCGCTGCATGCTCTACACCGACGCAGCCAATCCGACGTCGAACTCCATCTACCGGCGGATCGGCTATCAGCTGGTCGATGCGGCGCGGCAGTTCACGTTCGCCCCGGCGAGGTAGCGCAGGTCAGGCGGACTTCTCCCGGCGCTCACGCTTGGCCGGCTCGCGCGGCACGATCGTCGGGTTGACGTGCTCCATGACGACCTCGCGGGTGATGACGACCCGGGCCACGTCTCGACGTGACGGGATCTCATACATCACCGACAGCAGGACCTCTTCCATGATCGCCCGCAGGCCACGGGCCCCGGTGCCGCGCAGGATTCCCAGGTCGGCGATGGACTCCAAGGCATCGGGCTGGAACTCCAACTCGACGTTGTCGAGCTCGAAGAGCCGGTGGTACTGCCGCACGAGGGCGTTGCGCGGCTCGGTGAGGATCCGGATCAGGGCGGTGCGGTCGAGGTTCTTGACGCTGGTGATGACCGGCAGCCGGCCGATGAACTCCGGGATCATGCCGTACTTCAGCAGATCCTCGGGCATCACCTTGGAGAAGACGTCGTCGACGTTGACCTCCTGCTTGCCGTGCAACTCGGCTGCGAAGCCGAGCCCCTTCTTGCCGACCCGGCCGTCGATGATTTTGTCGAGGCCGGCGAAGGCCCCCCCGACGATGAACAGCACGTTGGTGGTGTCGATCTGGATGAATTCCTGGTGCGGGTGCTTGCGGCCGCCCTGGGGCGGCACCGAGGCCGTGGTGCCCTCGAGGATTTTCAACAGGGCCTGCTGGACGCCCTCACCCGAGACGTCCCGGGTGATCGACGGGTTCTCGCTCTTACGGGCAATCTTGTCGACCTCGTCGATGTAGATGATCCCGGTCTCGGCCCGTTTGACGTCATAGTCGGCCGCCTGGATCAGCTTGAGGAGAATGTTCTCGACGTCCTCGCCGAC
>QHCA01000337.1 GCA_003244095.1 Pseudonocardiales bacterium
GAGGAAACCGGCATCGACTACCTCATGGTCGACGAGGCCCACGCCTACAAGAACCTGCGCACCGTCTCCAACATCCAGGGCGTCGGCATCGAAGGCTCCCAACGAGCCTCCGACCTGGACATGAAGCTTGACTACCTGCGCGAGCGGCACGGCGGCCGCGTCGCCACCTTCGCCACCGCCACCCCAATCGCCAACTCGGTGTCCGAGGCGTTCACCATGCAACGCTTCCTGCGCCCGGACCTGCTCGACGCCGCCGGCCTGACCGACTTCGACACCTGGGCCGCCACGTTCGGCGAGGTCACCACCGACCTCGAGCTGGCCCCGGACGGCTCCCGGTTCCGGATGCAGTCCCGGTTCGCGAAGTTCCGCAACGTCCCCGAGCTGCTGCGCATGTGGCACGTCTCGGCCGACATCAAGACCGCCGAGGACCTGCAGCTACCCACCCCGGCACTGCGCGGCGGCCACGCCGAGACCGTCGTCGTTCCCGCGACCGAGGAACTGACCGCGTTCATGGGCGAGCTATCCGCGCGGGCCGACAAAGTCCAATCCCGGGCTGTGCCGCCTGAGGAAGACAACATGCTCAAGATCGCCACCCACGGCCGGATGGC
The DNA here is from genome assembly GCA_003244095.1 of Pseudonocardiales bacterium. Taxonomy (GTDB): domain Bacteria; phylum Actinomycetota; class Actinomycetes; order Mycobacteriales; family QHCA01; genus QHCA01. Next base: position 609 of record QHCA01000337.1, read on the forward strand.
CGCACTCGACCTGCGGCTGCTCGGCCGAGACCCCGGACAAGACGCCAAGCTCGCCGCCGCCGCGACCCGCATCGCGGGCATCCACCACGCCAACGCCGACCATGCCTACCCCGACTCCGACATTGCTGGGTCGCTGCAGATCGTTTTCTGCGACTTGGGCACCCCGTCGGCTCGTTCGCGCAGCGCCAGCTTTCTGTCCGCCGGCTGGAATGCCTACGACGAGCTGAAGCAGCTGCTCGTGGAGCGGGGCGTGCCCGCGGAGAAGATCCGCTACGTCCACGAGGCCCGCAACGACAAGGAGAAGGGCGAGATGTTCGCCGCCGCGCGCAACGGGCGGATCTCCGTCCTGCTCGGGTCGACGGAGAAGATGGGCGTCGGCACCAACGTGCAAGCCCGTGCGATCGCACTGCACCACCTGGACTGCCCGTGGCGGCCGGCCGATATCGCGCAACGCGAGGGGCGTCTGCTGCGCCAGGGCAATCTCAACCCCGAGGTCGAGGTGATCCGCTACGTCTCCGAGGGCTCCTTCGACGCCTACCTCTGGCAGACCGTGGAACGCAAAGCCCGCTTCATCGGCCAGGTCATGCGCGGGCGGCTCGACGTGCGCGAGATCGAGGACATCGGCGACACCGCCCTGTCCTACAGCGAGGTCAAGGCCTTGGCGACCGGTGACCCCCGCATCTTGGAGAAAGCCCGCATCGACGCCGAGCTGACACGCTTGGAGCGTCTGGAACGCTCGCATGGCCGCAATCAGCGGGTGTTGTCCGGCACCATCAGCAAGGCCGAGACCGACCTGCCCAAGCTCGCCGCCGAACGCCAGGCCGTCGAGGATTCGATCACCCGACGAATCGACACCTCCGGTGACCGGTTCAGCATGAGCGTCAACGGCACCCGGTGGTCAAGCCGCGCCGACGCCGCGATCGCGCTGCGCAACGCCCTGGCCGCCGTGCATCCGGTCGGCGAGCGCGGCTACGACAAGCCCGTGCGGGTGGCCACCGTCGCCGGCTTCGACGTCATCGCCACCCCGCGCCGTTACCTCGAACCGCACCTGAACCTCGAACTCGACGGCGTCCCGCGCAGCAGCTTCTCCGTCGCCTACGACGAACTGCGCAGCGACCGACCCCTCGGGATCGTCGTCAAGCTGGAGAACCGGGCAGCCGACCTCGAACGCACCCGTGACCGCATCCAGGCCAGCGAACACGACGTGGCCGCCGAAGCTGACCGGGCTCGCAGTGACTACGGCCAGCCCTTCGCACACACCGTGGCCCTGGCCGACGCCCGGGCTCGCAGCGCCCAGCTCACCAGCGAGCTCGCCGAGCGAGACCGCGACCGCCGCACCGCCGACGGCCCACCCGCCACCGACCACGGCCGCGCCTCCACCCAGACCGCGGATTCCCTCGAGGCGTCGCCCACCTATCCGAAGTCCTCCGGTCGAGACTGGACCGCGCAGCCACCCCGCAGCCCCGACGAGCACGCACAGATGGCGCGCGACACCGCCGCCTGCACCTTCACCGCCCGCGTCCCCATCCAGCAGATGGACCGCCCCAGCATCGAACGCGAGCTACGCCACGTCCACAACGACAGCACCCACTACACAACCGCGCACGCGGCCCGCGACGCGCTCACCGCCGCCCGAGCCCGCCCCGAAACCCCCACGGCCCACCCTGAGCCGGCCGAGCAGACACCGCGCACCGCGAACCCAGCCACCGCGATGGAACTCGCGCCGCCCGGCGGATGGACCGACGCCGACCGCGTCCAACCGACCAGCCGCGACACCAGCAGCTACCTGTCGGCCCAGCGCTACCCGCTCGGCACCGAACTGACCGTGTACGCCGTCGGCGAGGACGGCCCGGGCCGGCGTCTGGGCCGCGGTGTCGTGGTCGATTACCCCGGCCCGCACCACGTCACCGTCGAGTCGCCCTTCGGCACCAAACGGGTCGCCGCGATCAGCCACGTCAGCCTCGCCGACGCCAGCCCAGTCGAGACGAAGCCACCCGCCCAGGCGCCGACGGCCGGCGAGACCCCAGCACCGAAGTGGGCCGCGCTGTGCGACGCCGTCGACGAGCGGATCACCGCCGACCCGCACTGGCCCGCCCTGGCCGCGCAGCTCGAACGCGCCGCCGCTGCCGGCACCGACATCGGCGCAGTCCTGCACCAGGTCACCGCCGACAACGCCCTGCCTGACGACCACCCGGCCCGCAGCCTCGCCTACCGCGTCGCCGACGTCGTCCCTGACCTGCACTCCCCCGCCCGGATGCGCACCGACGCCGAACCCGACCCGGCGCCCCGCACAGCACCGCCACCGCCCCCGCCGAGCCTGGACCCGGACCCGTACCGGCCGGGTCCGCGGCGTTGAAACTCGCGAATTTCCAGCATGCAGCCGCCCCAGGACAACCCGCCGGAAAATTCTTCGGCCAAAAGTGGCACTAACGGACCAGAAATTTCACCTGCCCCTAGTGAGAGCACCTCTCACTACCGGGAGCAGGCATGGAGCACACGAGTGGCAGCGCCGACGCCGGCCGAGCGTCCGCAGGCAAGCTCAGCGACCTAACACCGTCGCCGTTCGCACCGCGGCCCGCTGCTCACGCGTACAGCCACAAGCCATCACCGAACAGGGAGTGGCTGCAGGGTCCTGCCGGTCTGTTGGGCGTACGCCTCGACGTCCTTCGTGGACCAGATCCGGCCCACGGTCAGTGTCGCGATTGGGTTCGGGAACTCCGACGTCACGAGCAACTGCACCAGGCGCGAGCGACTGATCCCCAGCATCGACGTCATTTCGGCCATCGCCACGACGGGCGGGTAGTCGCTCATTCCCAAATCCTAACCGACTCGTGCACTAAGCGTCTTGCGCACTGTACGACTCGTATAGTACACTACTTGTACAGTGCACGACACGTGCACCTCCATTTTCACCCACTGGAGGCGAGCGACATGGCCGCCACACCGACCAGCACCAAGACCCTCCCATGGCTCGTGGGCGACCGCGTGCAAATCCAGCACAAGGGCCAGCCCAAGCCCGGCCGGATCAGCGCGATCCACCACATCAACGACGGCGTCGAGTACGTCGTGCGCACCGACCCCCACGACGGCGGGATGGGCGAGGTCCTCAACATCTGGACCTCCTCAGGCACCTCGTCGTTCCTGACGGCACTCGGCGGTGCGCGATGACGCTCAGCACCCACGACGAGCGGCTGTCCTGGACCCAGCTTGGCGTCCACATGGGCTACACCGCCGAGGAGCCCCAGCGCGAGGAAATCCTCGCCGCCATCGAGCGGATGACCTGGACCGAGACCCCGGCCCGCCCGCCCTACCTCGACGGCCCCGCCGTCCGCGCCATCGTCAACGCCGTCTTCCACCACCGCCGCGACCAGCTCCACCTGGTCGGTGTCGCCCAGCTCAACGGCGGTCGGCAGCTCATCGGCCTGGAAGACACCCTCGGCACCCGCAGCTACCTGCTCGACCTCGACGCCGAAGCCATCTACGTGCTCGCCGAGTTCAGCCACCCCCTCACCCGCCACCAGCGCAACCGCGTCGCCTGAGCGCGATCACCCGCGACCACGACGCCACCAAGGAGCCAGACATGACCGACGAGTTCACCTACACCCCCGAGCGGGCCCTGGCGCGCAGCGTCCTGCTCACCGCCGTCAACGGCGGCATCAACCACTGGGCCCGCGTGCACGGCTTCACCGTCGACTGCCCGCCCGAGCAGGTCCGCGCCGAGGGCCTGGACACCGTCGATGACCGCTCGCTGTGGCACGTCGACCTCGACGACATCCAACGCTCGATCACCAAGCTCATCGAGGCGCCCGAGCAGTGCGCCGCACCCGACTCCGGCATCGACCTCGACCAGCTGCACGCGATCAGCGAGTCCCTCGCCGACGCCCGTACCCGGCAGCTCACCGACATCACCGAGATCCAGATCATCCCCGCCCGCCACGCCGACAAGATCCACCTGATCATCGCCGACCACGTCTTCCAGGTCGCCGTCGCCGACGAGGTCATCTACTGATGGCCGCCACCGACAGCGTGACGATCACGATGACCGAGACCGTCAGCTACGAGATCACACTCACCCACGCTCGCCTGGCCGCGCTACTCGACGTCCCGGTAGCGGCAGTACCCGGCCTACTGGCCGACGTCGAGAACTGGAGCCCCGCTGGCCCCGTCGAGGACAACTACGACCTGCTCGACGAGATCGACTGCGACACCTACCGGGCAAGCAGCGACGACCGCAACTGGTCCATGCGGGACGTCAACGCGACAGGACCGGTCCCGCCCGCCCCGCCGATCACCGACCCGGCCGAGATCACCGCCGATCTGCTCGCCGACGCGGCCGATCACAGCGAGCGCCGCGCCCGGGCACTCATCGCGCAGGGCATGGACGAAGACGCCGCGATCGTGCAAGCCGCCGACGAGGCGATCCTGTTCACCCGCCGCGTGGCCCAGCTGGGCCGTCAAGGCCGCACCATCGTCGAGCTGGTCGCCGCCTACGACGGCAACACCTACCGGCTGCTACGCGACCTCGGCGACCACCTCGCCGCCAGCCTCGCCTACGTCGACCGGCCCACCGTCGAAGCCCACCTGGAACGGACGCTGTCCGACGCCGACTGGGCCGCGACCAACGACCAGTTCACCGCCCTGGACTTCGACGGGCACGTCGGTGATCACGGCAGCTTCCGCACCGACTGGATCGAGTCAGTCCTGGAGAAGGCCGGTGTCCCCGGCTACGGCTACACCGCCGACGGTCAGAGCGCCGCCCAACCCACGCAGAGCGCGACAGGCGGTGCGGCGGCATGAGCCTGGACTTCACCGACATCTTCTGCGGCGCAGGCGGATCAAGCATCGGCCTGGTCGCGGCCGGGCTGGAGCTGAAACTCGCCGCCAACCACTGGGACCGTGCGATCGCCACGCATGCCGATAATTTTCCAGCGGCCGATCACCTGGTCGC
>QHCA01000338.1 GCA_003244095.1 Pseudonocardiales bacterium
ACATTACGCCCGATAACCGGCGGTGACGCATCGTGCAGCGGCACGTACCCGGACTGATCGGGCTATTCGTCGTCGGGCAACAGGTCGACGTCGGCGTGGGGTGCGCCGCCGGAGAGCGTTGCGTAACCCGGGCCGCGGTCGAAGAACGGCCGGCCGGAAGGCCGCGCGGCCCGCAGTCGCTCCCGAAGTGCCACGGTCGCGGGCAGATCGACGGTTGCCGCGCGGGGCTCGCCCATCACGACGACGCCGTAGTCAACGCTCGCCGCGAGGCTGGACACCTTGCCGTCGCGTACGTCGCGGTGGACAGCGTCGACGTCCCGGTCGAGCGGGTCGCCCCACCCGCCACCACCAGTGGTGCGAATCCGGATGAGCTCACCCGCGCGAACCGGCTCGCCGTCGACCAGTCCCTCCATGTACCGCTCGTTCGGGCCACCCGGGTCGATGGTGACGGCGAACGGCTGCCCCGCCCGGCCGCCCTTCACGCCCCAGCAGGCCAAAATCGACCGGTCGGCGATGGACATGAAGGAGGCGTCACGCAGCATCCGGATCCACTTGTCGTAGCCGAGGCCGCCGCGGTACTCCCCCGGCCCCCCGGAGTCGACGGCCAGCCCCAGCCGCTCCACGACGAACGGGAACCGCGATTCGGTGAACTCCGTCGGCAGGTTGCGCGAGTCGGGCACGACGTGGATGGTGTCCTCGCCGTCGGCGTACCACCGGCCGCCGGACCCGCCGCCGAGCACCTCGCGCATCAGGTACGGCTCCCCGGCCGCGTCGGTGCCGTAGACGCCGGTGTAGCGGATCGTCTCCTGGTCGGCCGGCATCCGCCCGTCGACGGCCTTGGCGAGCGCCCCGGCAAGCACGCCGAGCAGCCGCAGGATCACGAAGGTGCGGGCGTTGGTCGGTGCCGGGAACACCGGGGTCAGCAGCGTGCCCGGTGGCGGGAACCGCATCGCGATCAGCGGCACGACGCCCTCGTTGACGTCGAGCTGGGCCATCCGCTCCGGCGAGTCGGCCAGGTTGCGCAGGATCGGCGCCAGCCACTTCTTCAGGAAATTTCCGTCGGCCGCGTCGCCGACGTGGTTGATCGGGCCCTTGGCTTGCGGTGAGGTGCCGGTGAAGTCGATGGTCAGCGGGGCGGCAGCCGTACCGTCCATCGTCAGCGTGATCCGCTGCCGGTGCAGCCGGGGCTCCTCGACTCCGTCGTGCTCGGCGTAGTCCTCCCAGACGTACGTGCCGTCCGGGATCTTGGCGAGCAGTTCGGTACGGAAGGTACGTGTCGTGCCGGCCAGGATCGCCTCGAAGCAGGACTCGACCGCGTCGCGGCCGTAGCGGTCGAACACCTCGGCCAGCCGCCGCGCCCCCATCAGGCAGGCCGAGCACTCCGCGTCGAGGTCGCCGGAAAGGGAGTCGGGCAGCCGGGTGTTGCGGGTGAGGATGGTCAGCGCCGCCTGGTTGGGAACGCCGGCCGCCCACAGCTTGATGGGCGGCACCATCAGGCCCTCCTCGAAGACGCTGGTGGCATGGCTGGGCATCGAGCCGGGCACCGAGCCGCCGATGTCGTCGTGGTGGCCGAAGGCCTGCACGAAGGCCACCACGGCACCGTCGTGGAACACCGGGACCGTCACGCACAGGTCGGGCAGGTGACCGATGCCGCCCTCGGAGGTGTAGACGTCGTTGTGGAAGAACACGTCGCCGGGCCGCATGGTGTCGAGCGGGAAGTCGCGGGCCACCGGATGGACGAGTGCTGAGTACGACCGCCCGGTGAGCTTGCGCAGCTTTCGGTCGTGGATGCCGGCCCGGAAGTCGTGGGCGTCCCGGATCATCGGCGAGCGGGCCGTCCGGGCGATGGCGGTCTCCACCTCTCGCTCGACCGAGGCCAGCGTCCCCTCGACGATCTCGACCAGCACCGGGTCGGCGGTCACCGGCGCACCAGGAGGTTGCCGTAGGGGTCGACCGTCGCGCCGAAACCCGGGTGCAGCGGAACCGTGGAGCCGTACTCCTCGATGATCGCCGGTCCCTCGATCACGTCACCGGGCGCCAGGTCGGGCCGCCAGTAGACCGGTGTGTCGACCCACTTGTCGAAGCACACCTGGCGCCGGCCGCTCATCGCCCGTTCGGCGCCGCCGTCGCGTTGCGACAGCACGGGCAGGACCGGCCGGGTGATCGGCCCGACGCCGGACACGCGCAGGTTGACCCACTCGACGCCGTGCCGCGGCTGATCGCGGTAGCTGTAGCCGTAGAGCCGCTCGTGCTCGTCATGGAACAGCGCGACCACCGCCGCGGCGAACTCTGCCGTCACCTCTCCCCCGGGCGCGTCGACCCGCACCTCGAAGGCCTGGCCGGTGTAGCGGAGGTCGGCGCTGCGGAGGTAGCGGTGGTCGGCCCGCGCGAACCCCTCCCGGTCGAGCGCGGCAGCCGCCTGGTCCTCCATGGCCGCGTAGCCGGTCGTCACCCGTACCGGATCGAGGTTGTCGTGCCGGGCCACCGCGGTCTGGACGTAGTCGTTGCGGACATCGACCGTGAGCAGCCCGAAGGCCGACGTGTTTCCCGGGTCGCGCGGCACCAGGACCACCGGCAGGCCGAGGATGTCGACCAGGCGGCACAGCAGCAGGCTGCCCGACCCGCCGAAGGTCGCGACCGCGAAGTCGCGGACGTCCAGCCCGCGCTTGACCGTCACCTGCCGGATCGCGTTGGCCTGGTTCCACGCCGAGATCTCCAGGACGCCGCGGGCCGCCTCCTCGACGGTCAGGCCCAACTCGACGGCCAGTGTGGTGACACCCTTGCGGGCCGCATCGGAATCCAGCGGGATCTCGCCACCCAGCAGGTGCGGCGGGATCCGGCCGAGCGCCAGGTGGGCGTCGGTAACCGTCACCTCGGTGCCGCCGCCGCCGTAGCAGAGCGGGCCCGGGTCCGCGCCGGCCGAGCGCGGGCCGACCTTGAGGCTGCCCTCCGGCGACACCCAGGCCACCGACCCCCCGCCGGCGCCCACGGTGACGACGTCGACCATCGGGATCTTGGAGGGGTAGCGGCCGATGCTGCCCTCGGTGGTCAGCGTCGGCCGACCGGCGACGACGACGGACACGTCGGTCGAGGTCCCCCCGCCGTCCAGGGTCAGCACGCGGTCGAAGCCGGCGTGCTGGGCGATCAGCCCGGCGCCCAGCGCGCCGGCGGCCGGCCCGGACAGCACCGTGGTGATCGGCTGTCGGGCCACCTCCTCGGCCGACAGCATGCCGCCGTTGGACTTCATCACGGAGAACGACGCGTGCGGCGCGACCCGGGAGAGCCGGGCGCCTATACCGGCGACGTAGCGGGCAACCCGGGGCTTGACCGAGGCATCGACCAGGGTCGTGACCGAACGTTCGTACTCGCGGTACTCGCGGAGCACCTCGCTGGAGATCGACACGACGGCGGCCGGGTGCTCACGGGCGAGGACGTCGCGCATCCGCCGCTCGTGCGCGTCAGAGGCATAAGAGTGCAGGAAGCAGACGCCGACCGTGTCGATGCCCGCCCTGCGCAGCGCGTGGGCCGCCTCGACCGCGCCGTGCTCGTCGAACGGCCGCAGCTCGGCGCCGGTGTGGTCCAGCCGGCCGCCGACGGTCCACACCCGGTGGGCGGGCACGATCCGCGGCGGCTTGACCCAGAAGTAGGAGTTGCCGTAGCCGTCGGGCACCGACTGCCGGGCGATCTCCAAGATGTGCTCGTAACCCTCGGTGGTGATGAAACCCAGGGTGCCGATGTCGTCGGTGAGCAACAGGTTGGTGGCCACCGTGGTGCCGTGGCAGACGGCCGACACCTGCTCGCCGTCGGCGCCGATCAGGTCGAGCACCTTGGCCACGCCGGTCAGGAAGCCCTCCGCCGGGTCGTGCGGCGTCGACGGTGTCTTGGTGGTGACCATCTCCCCGGTACCCTCGTCGAGGGCCACGACGTCGGTGAACGTGCCGCCGGTGTCGATCCCGATCCTTATCGTTCGGCCTTCACCCATGCGGGTACGGCGTCGCCGCCGGCCGGGTGAGCTCGTCGGCGTACTTCGCGTAGAGGGCGACGTTGCGGTCGGCCAGATGGTCGAAGCGCTGCGGCCGGCTGGAGCCCGGGCTCATCTGCGTCATCGCCAGGGGGTCGAGCCGGGCGGCGACCCAGCCCTCGTGGGTGGTGCCCCTGGCGATCACGTCGGCGATCGGCGTGACGATGAGGGAGTTGCCGAAGTACAGCAGGCCACCCGGGTCGGCACCGACCGCGTTGGCCGCCACGACGTGCACGTGGTTGTCGTAGGCCCGTGCCCGCGTCGTCAGCTCCCAGATGTCGGCCGACCGCAGCAGTGCCGAGGGCCGCACGATCACCTCGGCGCCCTGCACGGCCAGGATCCGGGCCAGCTCGGGATAGTCGCCGTCGAAGCAGATCACCGCGCCGAGCCTGGCCAGCGGCGTGTCGACGACCGCGACCTCGTCACCCGGCGTGACCCAGCCCTGGTTGACCGCCGACTCGCCGGTGAACAGGTGCGTCTTGCGGTAGACGCCGATGACCTCACCCGTCGGGCCGAGGAAGACGGCGGCGTTGTGCACCGTGCCGCGGGTCGGGCCGCGCAGGTAGGTGCCGAGGACGACGTGCACCCCGAGATGCCGGGCCACCTCGGCCAGCGGCTCGGTGACCGGGCCGGGCGCCTCGCTGAGCAGCTCCCACAGGTCGGGTGCGCCCATCCCCGGCGTGAAGCCGGTGGTCGCGGTCTCCGGCAGCACGACCAGCTCGGCCCCGGTCGACTCGACACAGCGGGTGGTCCACTCGGCGGCGTGGGCCAGGTTGGCCTTGACGGTCTCGGCGGTCAGCGGCCCCGGCCGCGGGGCGACCTGCACGGCAGCGGCGACAAAGGGAACCACGAAGTCCCTCCCAGGTGTGGCGGACCTCCCACGCTATCGCCTGCGAAGGTGGGTCAGGACGGCGCCGACGGCGACCCCGATCAGCGCTATCGCGGCTCCGGCGGCCGCCGCAAGCACCAAGGTCTGCGTCTCGGGGGTGCCCGACAGCGCGACGGGCCGGGTGAACACGGCCGGCCCGGGTGAGGACGTGGTCACCACCGATGGCGGACGCAGGTCGGAGGCGGGCAGCCGGTCCAGGTCGACCGGCTGGCCCGGCACCGGGGCGGCAACCGGCTCCGTCCGGTCGGACAGGACGTCGTCGACGGCGCGGAAGAACTCACCGGCGGTCCTGCGGGCCACCCCGGACAGCATCCGCTGGCCGACACCTCCGACGGTGCCGCCGACGACCGCGTCGGCGTCGTAGGTCAGCCGGGTGACTCCCTCACCGTCCTCGGCGAGGGTGACCAGGACGTCGACCTGCACGGTCCCCGGCGCTCCCGAGCCGGCGGCGCGCAGCACGAAGGAGGTGGGCGGCAGCGGATCGGTGAGCCGTACCGTGCCCTGATAGGTGCCCTTGATCGACGCCACACCGGCGGTCACGGTCATCCGGTACTCGTCCTCCGCGAGCGCCTCCAGCCGCTGGCAGCCCGGGATCGTCCGGACCAGAACCGCGGGATCGCGCAGTGCGTCCCACACCTGCTCCACCGGCGCGTGCAGGGTCGCCTCGCCGTTCACCTTCATGACTGCCCCTTCATCGGTGCCGCCGATCGACGGGCTCGATCTCCCCGGCCGCGAAGCGCGCCCGCAGGGCGAACAGCTCACTCGGCGAGATCGGCATCGAGGTGATCCGGAATCCTTCGGCATCCTCGATCGCCGCCGCGATCACCGCCATGCCCGGGATGACGCCGGCCTCCCCCGCCCCCTTGATCCCGAGCGGGTTGAGCGGTGACGGCGTCTGCAGGTGGTCGATCTCCACCGTGGGGATCTCACTCGCGTACGGCATGAGGAAGTCCATGAAGGAGGCGTTGAGCAACTGGCCGGCGCCGTCGTAGACCATCCGCTCGTACAGCGCGCCCGCCACGCCCTGCGCCACCCCGCCGTGCACCTGGCCCTCGACGATCGCCGGGTTGACCAGGTTGCCGCAGTCGTGGACCACGCAGTAGCGCAGGATCGTGATCTCGGCGGTGTCGGGATCGGTCTCCACGACGGCTGCGTGCATGCCGTTGGCGAACGTCGACTGGGTCGGGGAGTAGTACGCCCGGCTCTCCAGCCCGGGCTCGTCGCCCTCGGGCACCGGCGGGCCGGCGGTGTCGCCGACGACGAACTGCGTGGCCAGCTTGGCGGCGTCGTCGAAGGCGTAGCGCAGCGGGTTGGACAGCACGGCGACGGTGCCCAGGCCCAGCGACACCTCCGGGCTGCCCTTGACCCGCACTATGCCCTCGACGATCTCCAGGTCACCGGGCGACACCTCCAGCGCGTCACCGGCGATCCGCAATGCCTTGGCCCGCACGGCGCGGGCCGCCAGCGCCACGGCGTTGCCGCTCATCACCGCGGCCCGTGAGGCGAAGGTGCCGACCGCGTAGCCGAAGCGGCGGGTGTCACCGGTGGTCACCGTGACGTCGGACATCGGCACGCCGAGCTCGTCGGCGACGATCTGGGCGAACACCGTCTGGTGCCCCTGCCCCTGCGAGGTGAGGCCGGTCGAGACCAGCACGCACCCGCTCGGGTCGACCTGCACGTGGCCGCCTTCGTACGGCCCGACCCCGGTGCCCTCGACGTAGCAGGCGATGCCGATGCCCAGGCGGCGCCCCTCGGCGGCCGCGTCGTCCTGCACCGCGGCGAAGGCGTCCCAGCCCACCAGCTTCTTGATCCGGCGCAGCGACTCGGGGAAGTCGCCGGAGTCGTAGATCAGCGGCCGGCCGTCCTGGAAGGTCATGTGCTGGTCGTAGGGCATCTCCTCCGGCCGGATCAGGTTGCGCTCGCGGACGATCGTGCGATCCAGGCCGAGGTAGTCCGCGATGCGGTCCATGGTGCGTTCCATGGCGAAGACGCCTTGCGGCCGGCCGGCCCCCCGGTAGGGCGTCACGATCACGGTGTTCGTGTAGAGGCTGGTGAACTCCACCCGGTAGGTGCCGGGCTTGTACGGCCCGAGCAACTGGCTGGCCGTGATGATCGGGACGATGATGCCGTACGGCGTGTAGGCGCCGTTGTCGTGCAGGATCTCCACGTCGAGGCCGTGCAGCCGGCCGTCGTCGCCGAAACCCACGCGCACCGCCTGCAGCTGCCCCCGCTCGTGCGCGGAGGAGACGAAGTGCTCCCGGCGGTCCTCGGTCCACTTGACCTCGCGGCCCAGCAGCCGGGCAACCCACGGGATGAGCACCTCCTCGGGCCACGGGTGCATGATCTTGACGCCGAAGCCGCCGCCGACGTCCGGCGCTACCACCTCGACCTTGCCGAGTGGGAGACCGAGCCGGACGGCCAGCGCGGCCCGGACGGAGGTCGACGTCTGCGTCGAGGTGTAGACCCGCATGCTCTCGTCGGTGCCGTCCCAGCGGGCGTAGACGCCCTTGCCCTCCAGGGGCATCGACGCGCTGCGCTCGACCGACAGGCGCAACTCCAACTGGTGTGGAGCGGCGTCGATCGCGGCCGGCGCGTTGCCGACCTCCTGGACCAGGTGCGCGGCGACGTTGCCGGGCACGTCGGCGTGGACCAGGGCCTCGGCCAGGTGCGCGACCTCGATGCCGACCACCGGCGGCAGGATCTCGTAGGTGACTCCGATCAGGTCGCAGACGTCCTCGGCGACGTAGCGGTCCCGGGCGACCACCATGACGACGGCCTCGCCGACGTGGTTGACGGTGTCGCGGGCCAGGGCGTAGCCGGTGCGCGGGTGGGTGAGCGCCGGATGCGGGATGAGCATGGGCAGCGGTTCGGCGACCCGGCCGGGCAGGTCCTCCCAGGTGTAGACGGCGATCAACCCGTCGACGTCCAGGGCGTCGGTGACGTCGATGTCGGTGATCCGGGCGTGGGCGTGCGGGCTGCGTACGAAGGCTGCCGCCAGCGCGCCGTGGCCCAGGTCGTCCAGATAGGCGCCGCGCCCGGCGATCAGCCGCGGATCCTCGGTGCGCTGGACCGCCGCGCCGAACAGCCGCCCGCTCACGGTCGCCCTCCGCGCAGGGTCTCGGCGGCCCGCAGGGTGGCCTTGACGATGTTCTGGTAGCCGGTGCAGCGGCACAGGTTGCCCGCGATCGCCTCGACGGCCTCGGCCGCGGTGGGATCTGGATGCTCAGCCAGGAACGCGGTCACCGTGGTGAGGAACCCCGGGGTGCAGAAGCCGCACTGCAGCGCGTGGCACTCCGCGAACGCGCGCTGCACCGGGCTCAGGGTGCGGTCGGGTGCGGCGAGTCCCTCCACGGTGGTGATCTCATGGCCGCGTACGGAGACCGCGAAGACCAGGCACGAGCGCACCGGCCGGCCGTCGAGCAGGACCGTGCAGCAACCGCACACGCCGTGCTCGCACCC
>QHCA01000339.1 GCA_003244095.1 Pseudonocardiales bacterium
CCCCCCCCCCCGCGCCCCCCCCCGCGTACCGCCCCGGCCCCCGCCGAGCCGCCCGACCGCGACGCTGCGAGAGTGTCCGAGTGAGCGTGTGGGACGAGGTCGTCGGCCAGCCCGAGGCCGTGCGCACGCTGGCCGAGGCGGCGGCGGCAGCGGCTGGGATCGTGGCCGGGCAGGCCGGCGCGGGTGGCGCGATGACGCACGCCTGGCTGTTCACCGGTCCGGCCGGCTCCGGCCGATCGGTGGCCGCCCGGGCGTTCGCCGCCGCCCTGCAGTGCCCTGACCAGGGCTGCGGCGCGTGCCCGCAGTGCCACCAGGTGCTGACCGGCACGCATGCAGACGTCCGCCGGGTCGTGCCGGAGGGCCTGTCGATCCCGGTGGCCCAGATGCGCGCGCTGGTGCTGCGCGCGGCGCAGTCGCCGATGGGCGGCCGGTGGCAGGTCATCCTCGTCGAGGACGCGGACCGGCTCACCGAGGCCGCGTCCAACGCGCTGCTCAAGGCGGTCGAGGAGCCGCCGGCGCGCAGCATCTACCTGCTGTGCGCCCCCTCCACCCACCCCGACGACGTCTCGGTGACGATCCGGTCGCGCTGCCGGCTGGTGTCCCTGCGTACCCCGGGCGCCGCCGACATCGCAGCGGTGCTCATTCACCGGGACGGCATCGACGCGGCGATGGCCCAGTGGGCCGCCCGCGCCGCGCAGGGCCACATCGGCCGGGCCCGGCGGCTGGCCCGCGACGAGCAGGCTCGCGCGCGCCGGCAGACCGTCCTTGCCCTGCCGCGATCGCTGACCGGCCTCGGCGCCTGCTTCGACGCGGCCGAGGAGCTGATCGCCGCCGTCGAGGAGGAGGCCGCCGCCCTCACCAAGCCACTGGACGCCACCGAGACCGACGCGCTGAAGCAGGCCCTGGGGGCCGGCGGCACGGGCAAGGGCGCGGCGGCCGCCACCCGGGGAACCGCGGGCCAGCTCAAGGAGCTCGACCGGGTCCAGCGGTCCCGCCGCACCCGCGCCCAGCGCGACGCCCTCGACCGGGCACTGGTCGACCTCGCCGCGTTCTACCGCGACGTCCTGGCCGTACGTCTGGGTGCGCGGGTGCCCGCCGTGCACGCCGACATCCCCGACGTGATCAGCCGGGCGGCGCTGGCCTGGCCACCCGAGTCGGTGCTGCGCCGGCTCGAGGCGGTGCTCGGCTGCCGCGAGGCGGTCGAGCTCAACGTCAAGCCCAAGATCGCCGTCGAGGCGATGGCGATCGCCCTGCGGGCGGGCTGACCGGCTGCCCGAGAACACTCTCATCCCGGCCTGAGCCGGGTCTCATCGCCGGTGCCGATGGCTATCGAGGTCCGGAGACACCGATGAGAGGGCCCCCCAGCGCCACGGAGCTGGTCGTCAGCCACCTGCGCGGGCCCAGAGCAACGTCTGGCCTTCGCGGCAGTGGCTACCGGCTGGTACACCCGTAGGTTTCCGGACTTCGGCGTAGCGTGCGGCTCATGGGCATGCTCTGCGCCGTGAGCTTCACGCGGTACGGCCGCCTTTACTATCTGGACCCCGGCCCCTACTCGCCGCGGGTGGGTGACAAGGTCCTCGTACCCACCGATGACGGGCCCGAGGTCGCCGAGTGTGTGTGGGCGGCACAGTGGGTCGACGACGCGATCGCCGCGCCGGTTCTGGCCGGGATGGCCGGGCCGGACGAGCTGGAGCGGGAGGCGGAAGTTCGCCGGCGCAAGGCCGAGGCCAAGGTCGCCGCCCGGCGGCTGATCCGCGACCACGCCCTGCCGATGAAGATCGTCGGCGTCGACTACCTGCCCTCGGACGATCGGACCACCATCTACTTCTCCGCGCCGCACCGGGTCGACTTCCGCTCCCTGGTCCGCGATCTCGGCGCGACCCTGCGTTGCCGGGTCGAGCTGCGGCAGCTGTCGGCCCGCGACGAGGCCCGCGTGCAGGGCGGCATCGGCTCCTGCGGGCGCGACCTGTGCTGCGCGACCTTCCTCAAGGACTTCGAGCCGGTCACCCTGCGGATGGCCAAGGACCAGGACCTCCCGCTCAACCCCATGAGGATCTCCGGCGCGTGCGGTCGGCTGATGTGCTGCCTGAAGTACGAGCATCCGCTCTACACCGACTTCAAGGCCGCCGCTCCCGCCGTCGGCGAGCAGGTCGACTCGCCCGAGGGCCCGGGGCAGGTGATCGCCCACAACGTGCCCTCGGACTCGGTGGTCGTCCGGCTCGACGACGGCGGTGGCCGGTGCTCGTGCAGCCGGGCCAGCGTGTGCGGCAGCCGGCAAGAGTACGAGGCGAGCCCGTCGGCGCAGCAACCCATCGGCGGCCCGCCGGGCACCTGACGTTGGGTACACTTCCGCGGGCACGTCAAACGCCGCCTTAGCTCAGTCGGCAGAGCGATTCACTCGTAATGAATAGGTCATCGGTTCGATTCCGATAGGCGGCTCCAGCTTGTGACCTGCGAAGGCGCGGGTCTGCAAGCTCCATACCCTTGGCAGTGGTGGCCAGATGATTCCGCGTCGTCCCCCAGCGCCCGCTCCATCCGTTCGCGGCGTCCCGGGCCAATTCGGACAGGTACGTGGCGTTACCGCCAGATACCTGTGCACCTCATCGGTGCAGGACTGCCCGAATACACCATGCTGGCCAAGCGATTGTCGGATGTTGCATTCATGATGTGCAGTGTCAGGGGAAGCTGGATGTGTACGGTGGTTTCAGTGAGCATCGGGGACCGAGGGAGAGTCGGATGAGTCATCCGCTCGCTGCACCAGGTGAGGTCGAAGTGGCCGAAGCTTCACCCGAAGAGGGCCGTGAACTACTCGACCAGGCCGCGCAGCGGTTGCTCGGCATGTCTGGCGACGACTTCCGGCGCGCATGGGACGCGGGCGAATTTGACGCCGAACCCGAGCGTCTGGGTGTGGCGGAAGTCGCGATGCTCCTGCCCTTCGGCGGCTAACCTCGGACCGTGCCCGGTCAGTCACCATCCGAAGCGACCGATGCGTTCTTGGCCCCCATCCGTGAGGCCTTGTCATGTGTGGCGCGGGCGAAGATCATCACTTCGCCCGGCGGTCGCCATTCCGTGGACGTCCCTCATTCGTGGACGATCAACAACGACCGTGGTGCGGATCTGGGTCACGGGCAGGTGCTCAGCGCGAGGATGCGGTACCGCATCATCCGGGATGACCGCGAGGGCTGCGGCCCCTTCCGTGCGACGACAGACGCGTACATGTACGAGCTGGCCGATGGCGCGCACGAGCTGTTCGCCCTCTACTGGCATCCCCTCGGCAACAGCCTGGAGAAGCTGCCGCACTTCCACCTCGGCGACAAGTTGCTGCGCGATGACGCCCCCATCGACTCCAAGTCGCACATGCCGATGCCGCGAGCATCATTCGAACAGGCCGTGAGGTGGGTGATCGAGTTCAAGGGGGCTGTACCCCTCGTCCAAGACTGGGATGATCGTCTGACCGTCTGCGAGACGCGGTTCAAGCTGTACCGTTCCTGGCACACCCACCCGGACGAGGCGACGGCTGGCAAACAAGGCTGACCCCCATGCGGGTGGCTGCCGGCGAGAACCGGTGTTTTCGGGTCGTCGCGTTTGTGAGTGATCTTCGCAGACTCGGCTGAACGATCCGGTTGACTGGAGTGCCACACACCGCATGTGGCTGTTCCTGCCGGGACGATGTGCGCCCATGTTGGTGCTCGTCTCGGCGCCCTCCGCAGCCGAACTTGCGTATGACCTGTGCGAGACCTGGCTGGATGGGTCCGGCCGGCTTCGCGGATCGACCCGCCTCTCTATCAGGTCGATGCAGCCCGCGGGCGTCGCGGGTTACCGTTAGGAGGGGAGCGCCGGTCGCTCGGCGCCCCAACCTTCCCGAGCGACTGGGGGCGCGCCGTGCGGGACGACTGGATCGGCCTACGGGTTGCCCGGTGGCGCGATATCGCCGGCATGACGCAGCAAGAGCTCGCGGACCGGATCGGCGTGTCCCGCGAATACGTCTCGATGATCGAGAACGGCAAACGCGCGGTCACCAAGCGCAGCCTGCTGTACGACCTCGCAGCCGCACTCGGCGTGTCGGTCACCGATCTGACCGGCCAGCCGATCCCGCCGCGCAGCGCCGTCGAACGCAGCGCCTACAGTGCGGCACCGGCGATCCGGCAGGCCCTCGACGGTGAGGTGCCGGTCGAACCGCGTTCCCTCGCCCACTTGGAGGACATCTCCGACTGGATGAGAAGCGCGGGGATGGCTGGTGACTGGGCCACTCAGTTGGAGATCCTGCCCGGTCTGATCTCCGAGACGGCAGTTCTTGCCGAGACGGGCGGCGAGCAGGCTGTCGGGCTGCATGTCAAGGCGTGCTTCTGCGCTTCACTCGCGGTTAAGCCACTCGGCCATATCGATCTCTCCCGGCTGCTCGCCGAGCGTGCGGCCACCTACGCGCGACAGCTCGGAAATCCGGTCCACAAGGCGGCGGCGCAGTACGTCGTCGCCCAGGCCGTGCTCGCGGGCGGCAGCCGGCATCGTTCGCTCGCGGTAGCAGAGAACGCAGCCGAACAACTCCAGCCGGACGCGACCGACGACGAAGGGCGCACCTGGTACGGGATGCTGCACCTGCACGCCGGGCTGTCAGCGGCCACCGTCGGCCAGTCGGATACCGCTGCCGCCCACCTGACCGAGGCAGCCGAGATTGCACCGACCGTCTCCGGTGACCCGTGGCGGATGGAGTTCACCCCCGCCAACGTTGGAGTCTGGCGCGTGGGCGTGGCGCTGGAGAACGGCGAGCACGGAAGGGCACCGGAACTCGCCCGGCAGGTCGATCAAGCGCAGCTACGCACCGTCGACCGGCGTATCCGCTTGTACACCGACAGCGCCCGCGGTCTGTACCTTGCGGGGCAGAACAAGGCCGCCGTACGGGCTCTCCTGTTCGCTGACGAGATTGCACCGCAGGCGATTCGCTCGCGGCCGGCGGTCCGCGAGATCGTCGGGCAAATGGTCCGTGACAGCCAGCGGCAGGGCAGCGACGAACTCCGCGACCTGGCATTGCGGTTGGGGATCGACCCCCTGGCACCGCCCGACGCGCCTGACGGCGGAGCGGCAAGGAACTCAGACTAGGTGCCGTAACAGGCCGTTACCCTTCATATGTGGGACGACGGCCGCGACAGCCGCGCTCAGTGGGTGTTTTCCGTAGCAGGAGCACGGGTAACGGAGGGTTACTCGCCCGCGACGGATACGGCCATACGTTCGGCGACATGACCCAACGAGACACCGAGACCCTGGCCTGCAAGCTGGAGCGCCTGGAGGGCCGCGCTACCCGCGTTTTCTTCGCCGGCGACCATCGGCCGACGCGGGAGATCCGTTCGGGGGCCAAGATGGTCGCCTACGACATGGTCAACGACGCCAGCCCGGCCCCCGAACGGCAGTTAGCCGCACTGGTCGATTCGGTGGTGTGTTGGCTCACCCACGGGGATCGCTACGGCAGTGAGGAAACAGCCCGCCTCGCCCTGGAGACCGTCGTCGGCCCGGCCGTCGCGCTCGCCGCAGTGCGGGTGCTCACAGGCGACTCGACCACGACGTGAGCCGCGATCCGAGCGCCGAGACCCCGGCGCAGGCGCTCCGCTCCGCGCTGTTGACGTACCTGATGCGGATACACGGCTGCCGTAACGGGGGCGCCTGCGAGGACTGCTCGGAGATGGTCACCGAGGCCACCGACGAGTGGCTGGCCGTCATCCAACGGTGGGGCACATCCGTTCTCCACGTCACCCTGGAGAGGTCCACCACTCGGCGTACCGGACGCTGAACCTGACGTACGCCCGGCGGAGACCTTGACCAGTCTGCGCCTGAGTCCGCTAGGGGGTCCCCGCAACGCTGTGACCTACGGAAACCGCCGGCCCGGTGCGTTCGCGCTTCTACGTCTCGGACAGCAGCTTGTTGAGCGTCTCCCGGTCCAGGGCCGGCATCGTCTGTTCGCCCACGTCGAACACGCGCACCGGCCGCCCCGCCAGTGGCGCGGCGCCGGGCATGAGCCGGTCGCGGACTTTCTGCGGGCCCTTGTCGACCATGATCAGGACCTCGGTGCCCGTGGCTGCTCCCTCTCGTCTCGCCACTGCTGCTGACGGATCCAGGCCAGCCACTCCGGGTCGAGCCGGCCTTCGGGGAATCGGGCGAGGCGATCGGCGGGCGGTACCTGCCAGAAGGTCGCGGAGAGCGCGCTCTGCAGCGCCACGAGGAGGACGGCAGCGGAGTAGGTGAAGCCGAGCATGGCCAGGCCGCCACGCACCCCGATGTGATCCCGTCCGGTCAGCTCGATGACCGCGGTCAGCGCAAAGCCGGCAAGCAACGGGGCCGCGACGGCGCCGAAGCCGGCCAGACCGGGTCCGTAGCCGAGCGGGTCCTTGTTGAACCACACGGGGTCGGCGATGCGGGACGGCTCTGTTGCCTCAGCCGGCACTGACGTACGCGCCCCGCCAGGCGCCTCGTCGACGCTCACCGCAGTCGGCCGTCCGACCCGCCATCGGTTCCGGTGGACTCGTGCGAACCGCCGGACTCGGTGGTGTCGTCGTCATCGCCGCCGTACGGGCCCTTCGACCAGGTGCCCGGCTCGACGCCGTCGTCCCTGTCATGCGATGTGTCCCTGCCGGACTCGTCAGGAGTTCGTGAGTCGCGCATGCCTGACCCCCTTCGTTGGCGCGGTGTCTCGATGCTGTCGCGATCAGGCGCGCGCCGCCACCGGTTCGGGGAAACTGCTAGCCGGCGCCTTGCTGGTGGATCGGACCGTCGGTGTCGCCCAGCGGGCGGACGTCGCGGCGGCCGGTGTGCACGGCGATGATCTCGGCGCAGATCGACACGGCCGTCTCCTCCGGCGTGCGCGCGCCGAGGTCCAGCCCGATCGGCGCGTGCACCCGCGCCAGGTCGGCCTCCCGTACCCCGACCTCGACCAAGCGGGCGTCCCGGTCGGCGCGGGTCCGCCGGCTGCCCATCACGCCCAGGTAGCCGACCCGCGTGGCCAGCGCTCCGACGATCGCGGGTACGTCGAATTTCGCGTCATGGGTGAGTACGCAGACCGCGTCGCGGGGGGTGAGCTCCGGGCCGACCTTGTCGAGCAGCCGGTTGGGCCAGTCGACGACCACCTCGTCGGCGAACGGGAACCTGGCCCTGGTCGCGAAGACCGGCCGGGCGTCGCACACGGTCACCCGGTAGCCGAGCACCTTGGCCACCCGGACCAGCGCGGCGGTGAAGTCGACCGCGCCGAAGATCAGCATCCGGGGCGGGGGTACGAACGACTCGATGAACACCGAGACGTCGTCGCGCCGGGCCTCCCCGTGGGGTCCGTAGCGGCGCACCCGGGTGATGCCGGCGGCCAGCTCACCCTCGACGTCGCGGGCGACCACCCGGTCGAGGTCGGGATCACCGAGCGAGCCCACCGGCGCCACCCCAGAGGCCAGCAGCAACTTCGCACCGGTGCCCGGCCCGTCGATGACGGTCGCCAGTGCCACGGCGCGGTCAGCGCGGACGGCTGCGGCCAGCTCGTCGTAGAGGCTCACCAGTCGAGACGCTCCACGTACAGGTGGATCGTGCCCCCGCAGGGCAGCCCGACCGCGAAGGCGTCGTCGTCGGAGTAGCCGAACGAATGCACCGCCCGCTCGCCGGAGTCGAGGGCCGCGAGCGCTGCCTCGACCACGGCACCCTCGACGCAGCCGCCGGACACCGAGCCGGTCACCTGGCCGTCCTCGCTGACCGCCATGGCGGCGCCCGGCGCGCGGGGGCCGGAGCCCTCGATGTCGACCACGCGGGCGATCGCGACGCGCTTGCCCTGCCGTCGCCAGCGGTCGAGATCGTTCAGCAGTTCGCGCACATTCGCGATCTAGCGCTGCCAAGCCCCTCCTTGTCAAGGCGCCTGTTCTCTCGCCTGGCTCGTCGTCCCGAGGAGGGAGCCGCCGTGCAGGGGCCCCGCCCCTTTCGAATACGAGCGCACTACGAGGGTCGACCATGTCGATGAGTCCTATTCGACCGCCTTTGCCCGCGCTGAAGTCCCGCAATATAGTCCTGTGATCACCATGGCGTAAACAGACATTTGTCGCTATGGGCAATCGTCCGAACGGCTGGTCAGGATGGCCAGGCACGCCCGAGCGTGTCGTGCCGGGCCGATCCGCTGGGGACTCGTTGCTCTGCCGCACGGCGCGCCGACTGATCGAGTGCTCCGAATGAGAGGAAGTCATGCGTAGCTGCCTGGCCCGTCGGGCGCTCTTCACCCTGTCCCTGGGCGCCGCCCTCCTGGTGAGCATGAGCGTCAGCGGCCCCGCCGACGCGGGGGCCAGCGGGATCGTGTTCGGCGCGTCGGTCGCCGCCAAGCCGGGTGGCACCTTCACCCAGGCGGTCGCCGACCAGGACGCCGCCTACGGCACTCCCGCGCCGATGCCGATCAGCCGGGTGTTCCTCAACGTCGCCGCTTCGTGGGTGACCGGCGACCAGGCGGTGAGCAAGCGGCCGGTGGTGGTGTCCTTCAAGTACTCTCCGACATCGGTGCTCGCGCACAAGAATGATCGGGCCCTGAAGAACTTCTTCAGCACCGCGCCGACCACGTACGAGACCTACTGGTCCTACATCCACGAGCCCGAGGACAACATCGAGCGGGGTGAGTTCACCTCGGCCGACTACAGGGCCGCCTGGACCCACATCGCCGACCTGGCGACCGCCGCCAACAACCCGCACATGCACTCGACGCTGATCCTCATGTGCTTCACGCTGAACCCGGCCTCGGCCCGCGACTGGCACAACTACTACGCCGGGTCGGCCGCACAGTCGATGATCGCCTTCGACTGCTACAACCACGCCGGCAAGAGGAATGCCTACGGCCTGCCGTCCAACATCTTCAAGCCGATCACCGACTGGCAGCAGACGCCCGACGCCAAGGACATCACGTGGGGCATCTCCGAGGTCGGCTCGACCCTCGGCAAGACCGACACGGGCGGCGCCCTGCGGGCCCAGTGGCTCCGCGACGTCGGCGCCTTCCTGGTCAACCAGCACACCGTCAACCCGAATCACGCCATCTTCGCGATCTACTTCGACGTGGTCGGCCCGTCGGGGACGGACTACCGGCTCACCGATGCCAACAGCCAGGCCGCCTGGCGGGAAGTGGTCCAGACGTACTGAGGGGTGCCCGCCCCTTCTTGACTCCCGCAGAGCGGGGCGGCATGGTTGCGGCAGTGACGACGACCCCGGCCCGCACGCGGATCCGCCTGCCCGGCATCAGTTCGCGGGCCTACGAGCACCCGGCCGACCGTGGCGCGCTGGTGGCATTGCGCTCGCTGACCGGCGTGGACACCGTGTTCCGCAAGCTTTCCGGCGTCGTCAGCGAGCGCAGCCTGCGGTTGTCGTACCTCAGTAGTTCGGTCCGGGTCGGTGAGACGCAGTTCCGCGACATGTACGACTACGTGCGCGACGCAGCCTACCTGCTGGACTTCGCCGAGGTGCCCGAGCTGTACGTGACGCAGAACCCGTACGCCTCGGCGATGACGATCGGCTCCGACCGGCCGTTCATCGTCGTGTCGAGCGGCCTGGTCGACCTGCTCGACGCCGAGGAGCTGCGGTTCGTCGTCGGGCACGAGGTCGGGCATGCGCTGTCCGGGCACGCGGTCTACCAGACCATGCTGGTGAGCCTGACCCGGCTGGCCCTGCGGGTGGCGTGGTTCCCGATCGGCTACATCGGGCTGCGCGCCATCGTGATGGCCCTGGAGGAGTGGTACCGCAAGGCCGAGTTGTCCTGCGACCGGGCCGGCCTGCTCGCCGCGCAGGACCCGGACGCCGCCCGGCGGGCTCTGATGAAGACCGCCGGCGGCTCCCGGCTGGCCGAGATGAGCGCAGCGGTCTTCCTGGAGCAGGCGCGGGAGTACGAGGCCTCCGGCGACGCCCGCGACGGCGTGCTGAAGCTGATCAACCTGCTGGGGTCGTCGCACCCGGCGGCGGTCATCCGGGTCGCCGAGATCGACCGGTGGGCGCGCGAGGGCGACTACCGGCGGATCCTGGCCGGCGACTATCCCCTGCGGGCCGAGGACCGCAAGGCCTCCATCAGCGAGGAGGCGGCGGGCGCCGCCCGCTCGTACAAGGAGAGCTGGGAACGCTCGACCGACCCGCTGTTCAGCGGGGTACGCGACGCCGCCGGCAGCGCCTACGAGGCCGGCTCCAAGTGGGTGGGTGGCCTCATGAACAAGGCGAAGGAAGCCCGCTCGTCCGATCCCGGCTGACCGCCCCCTATGCTTCCCCTTCGGGCGGCGGAGGAGCGGACGTGCGCAGAGTCGGTGCAGCGGGCGTGTTGGTGCTGGTCCTGGCGCTGGGCCTGACGGCCTGTAGCGACAGCAAGAATTCCGGCTCCGGCAGCCCCAAGGCGAGCAAGGGCCCGTGCACGCCGGCCGGGCCCTTCAAGCCGGTGAAGGCAGACACGCTCACCGTGGTCACGTCCCTGCCCGGTCCGGGATTCTGGGAGGGCAGCGACTCCGATCCCAGCAAGATCAAGGCGGGCTACGAGTACGACCTGGCCAAGGCGCTAAAGGACCGGCTGTGCCTGTCCTCGCTGGCGGTCCGCAACGAGAGCTTCGACGCCATCGTGGGCGGGCAGGTCAACGGCTACGACCTGGCCCTGTCGCAGGTGTCCATCACCGACAAGCGCAAGAAGGTCGTCGACTTTACCCAGCCCTACTTCGAGTCGCAGCAGGGCGTGCTGGTCAAGAAGGGCGGCAAGATCAAGGTCACCAGCATCGACGATGCCAAGAAGATCCAGTGGGGCGTGCAGACGGCGACGACCGCGATCGACCTGCTAAACGTCGTCAAGCCGGCCAAGCGGCCGCAGGTCTACCAGTCGTTGGCGGACGCCTATACGGCCCTGGACGCCGGTCAGATCGACGCCGTACTCATCGACACGGCCATCAACCTGGGCGAGGCGGCCCGGTCGAAGGGCACGTTCGCGGTGGTGTCGCAGTTCGCCCAGCCGAGCGGGCCGGACCAGTACGGCGGGATCGTGCCCAAAGGCTCGGTCAACGTCGGCACGCTCGACAAGATCCTCGCCACCCTCAAGAGCAGCGGGTCGCTCGCCGCATTGGCGACGAAGGATCTGACGACCGACCCCGGCAAGCTTCCGACGATCACCGTCTCCTAGCTTGCTTTCTGTGCCCGTTCAGGGCCGGCAGGGTCCCGCATGACGGGCGCGCCGACCGACCTGCTGTCGGTCGCCGGGAGCTCTCGGCCGGCCCGGCGGTTCCGCTCGCCGCTGCCGCTGGCAATTCTGGCGGCCCTCGCCGGGGTCGTCGTGGCAGCGCTGCTGGCCGAGAGCGTCCGCGTCTTCGACCGCTCGTTGCATGTCACCGGCACCGGCCTGGCCGTCTCGCGGGTGGCCGAGCTGGCGGTCGTGGTCGCCGGGCTGGCCGTCCCGTACTGCGGCATCCGTGCGGTGCTCGACGCCCGGCGGGCCGGGGCGCTCGCCCGGCAGGGCCACCTTGCCGACGCCAGGGTGGTCGCGGAGGACTCCCGGCAGTGGGGCTGGTACGTCCTGGGGCTCAGCCTGACCGGCCTCACCCTGGCGTTCCTGTTCGGCTTCTTCGGCGCGCAGGACGGCAAGGTACGTACGGTGCTGTTCAACTGGCACTATCCCGGTGGCCACATCGCGGACCTGGCCGGGGGCTTCTGGATCAACGTCAAGCTGTTCATGGTGACCGAGGTCATCGTGCTGGCCTGGGCGCTGCTGGTCGCCGTCGTGCGGCTCATCCCGGGCCGGGCCGGCGCCCCGATGCGGTGGCTGGCGGTCGCCTACGTCGACATCTTCCGCGGGATCCCCGCCCTGCTCGTGCTCTACATCGTGGTGTTCGGGTTCCCGCTGGCCCAGGTGCCGCTGCTCTCCAGCCTGAGCCGGGAGCGGCAGCAGTTCTGGCTGGCCGTTTTGGCGCTGACCCTGACCTACGGCGCCTACGTCGCCGAGGTCTACCGCTCCGGGCTGGAGAGCATCCACTGGAGCCAGACGGCGGCGGCCCGCTCGCTGGGCCTGTCGCACCCGCAGACCCTGCGCTACGTCGTCATCCCGCAGGCCGTGCGGCGCATCATCCCGCCGCTGCTCAACGACTTCATCGGTCTGCAGAAGGACACCGCCCTGGTGTCGATCGTCGGCGTGCTCGACATCGTCAACCGGGCGACGATCCTCAAGGGGCAGGACTTCAACCTGTCCTACATGTCCGGCGCCGCGCTGGCCTTCCTCGCCATCACCGTGCCGCTGACCCGGTTCACCGACTATCTGGTCCGGCGCGACGCGGCCCGCATGCGCGCGGGGGGTTCGTGATGGCGGCCTTCGTCGAGTTCGACGGCGTGCACAAGAGCTTCGGTGCCAACCATGTCCTGCGCGGGCTCGACCTCCAGGTCGCCGAGCACGACGTGGTCTGCCTGATCGGACCGTCCGGCTGCGGCAAGTCGACCCTGCTGCGCTGCGTCAACGGCCTGGAGCCGATCCAGGCCGGTGAGATCCGGATCTCCTCCGAGCGGGTGTCCGGGCGCGGCGTCGACGTCAACTGGCTGCGGTGCAACGTCGGCATCGTCTTCCAGAGCTTCAACCTGTTCCCGCACATGACGGTGCTGCGCAACATCACCCTGTCGCCGCGCAAGGTCCTCGGGCAGTCCCGCGCGGTGGCGGAGGACAGGGCGATGACGCTGCTCACCCGGATCGGTCTGGCGGACAAGGCCCGGGAGTATCCCGACCGGCTCTCCGGCGGGCAGCAGCAACGGGCGGCGATCGCCCGTGCCCTTGCCATGGGACCCCAGGTGCTGCTGCTCGACGAGATCACCTCGGCGCTGGACCCCGAGCTCGTCGCCGAGGTGCTCGCCATCGTCCGCGAGCTGGCCGCCGAGGGCATGACGATGCTGCTGGCGACGCATGAGATGGGCTTCGCCCGCGAGGTGGCCAGCAAGGTCTGCCTCATCGACGAGGGCAAGGTGGCCGAGCACGGGCCACCCGAGCAGCTCTTCGCCGACCCGCAGAACCCCCGTACCCGTGCCTTCCTGCGCAGCATCATCGCCGCGGGGCGGCTCTAGTCGGCCCTACGTGGCGTGCACCGTGATGTTGGCGCTGATCCCGACCGAGTGGTCGGCGTCGGCGTTCTTGTAGACCCGGTAGGTATAGGTGCCAGCCGTGGCCGGCATGGCCGTGAAGGTGTACGCACTGGAGGCGTTCAGGGTGCCGTTGGCCACCCACGCCCAGGTGCTGCCGACCAGCCGCTGCAGGACGACCTGCTGGGCAGCGTGACCGGGCCGTACGGTGACCGTGACGTGCGTGGCGGAGCCGTGCCGCAGCGTTGCCGGGCTGGCCGAAGCGGCGACCACCGGCACCGACGTGACGATCACCGTCCCTGACGTGGCCGGCAGGAAGGACGTGCTGCCGGCGAAGCGGGCCTGGTACTCGGTGTGGAAGCTGGGCTTCACCGCGAAGGCATACGTACCCGCCGACGTCGAAGTCGTGCTGGCCAGCGCGGCCCAGGTCGCGCTGCCCGGATGCCGCCAGACCAGCGTCACCGGGATCGGCGGGACCGGCGCGCCACCGACCGCGTACGTCAGGCTGCCGCGCACCGTCACGCCGTATCCGTACAGCGCGGCCGGGGCCGTCGCGCCGATCGTGATGGCCGCCGGGTACCCGCACTGGTAGAGCGAGAAGTCGTCGACCAGCCAGTTCGAGGCGACCTCGCCGTCGCCGAGGATCTGGAACCGGAACAGCACGCTGTGCCCGCCGAGGGAGCTGACGTTGATCCGGGTCGACACGTAGCCGGAGCTGAAGGCGCCGAAGCCGCGGAAGCTGGTCGTGGCGCCGGGCCGGATCGTGGCGTTGTAGCCGTTGTCCGACGGCAGCGCCCCGGCGTCGGCCCAGGTCGAGCCCGCGTTGATGCTGTATTGCACCTGGCCGCCGTCGAAGTCGACCCCGCCGTAGTGGTCGAACTCGTCGTAGTGCGAGAAGCGGATGTAGGACGTCGGACCGGCGGTGACGTAGAGCGGGATCGCCTGCGTGCTCCCGCCGTAGACGTTCGGCGCCGCGCCCGTGGGGGTCGAGCCGCTCAGGCTGCGCTGGCCGGACGTGGCGTAGCCGAGGTCGTAACGCCAGCTGGAGTTGCCGGCGTGCCAGTCGCTGGTCGTCTCCATGCTGTCGGCGAACAGCATCCGCTGCGTCTTGCCCGGGCTGCAGACCGGGGCCTCCGGCGCGGCGGCGCCGGTGGTCGGCTGGGCGGACATCTCGACGGCGTCCACGGCGGCCTGCACCTCGATGCAGTCGGCGGCGACGATGCCTGCGGTAGCCGCGGTCGCGAGTTGTTGGCAGGCGGCCGGCAGGGTCGCTGCGAGGTCGGCGTAGTCGGCGCCCGAGGACAGCAACTGCTCGGTGCGGTAGTAGATGTTCGCCGTCTTGGCGATCCCCAGCCCGGTGACGGTACGGGAGTTGAAGGTGCCCCCGTGGGCGACCAGGTAGCCGGCCTTGTTGCCGACGCCACTGTTGGTGTGCACGCCCCCGTTGTCGGTGAAGATGTCGGCGGCCTGGTACCGCGGGCTGGTCATCCGGTCGGGCTGGCCGAAGGCAGGGGGGTCGGACAGGCTGCGTCCGGCACCGCCGGGCAGGTCCTCGCCGAGCAGCCATGCATCGGTGGTGTCCGGGGCGTCGACTCCGTCGGCCTGGTCGATCAGTTCACCGAGGACGTCCGACATCGACTCGTTGATCGCCCCGGACTGGTAGACGTAGGCCAGGTTTGACGTGTGCTGGGTGACGCCGTGGGTCATCTCGTGCCCGACGACGTCCTCCGCTCCCGCGAAGCCGGCGCCGTACACCATCTGGGCGCCGTCCCAGAAGGCGTTCGGGTACGGGCAGGGCGCGCCGGCGACGCACACGCGGGTCGACGACCGCAGCGCCACTCCCGCACCGTCGCCGAAGTCGCTGCCGATCAGGGCGGTCAGGTCGACGCCCAGGGTGCCCTGGTAGAAGGCGGCGGCCGCGCCGCTGTTGTCGTACGCACCGTTGACGTCGGCGACCGCCGAGACGGGGCCGCCCTCCGCCCGGTCGCCGTTCGACGTCGCGCAGGCGTAGCCGGGCGGCGTGCTGGTGTCGTCGATGACGGCGTTGCCGAAGTCGCACACCAACCGGTTGGTTGTCCCTGCCAGCTCGCTGAAATGCAGGACGACGATGCCGCTGGCGGCGTCGACGAGCACCAGGTCACGGACGCCGGCACCGCGGACGTCGACCCGCCACACCGGGCTCGCCCCCGCGCGGCCGGGCGCCCCGAGCAGGCTGGGGTCGTACGCCACCAGGCTCGGTGCCGTGGCCGCCAGCCCGCGGGCATTCGGGTGTCCCTTGGCCGTGGCCCGGACAGCGGTAGCCGCCGCGCTCCCGGCCGTGACCCGTGCCGCGGCCGGGCGTACCGACCGGGCCGTCTCGCCGCCCGCGGACAGCACGTCGCCGGAGCCGTCGGTGACCACGACCAGTTCGCCGCCGAACACCGGCAACCCGCCGGCCACCTGCTCGAACCTGGTCAGGTGCTGGCCGGCGGCGAGGGCCGTGCTGCGCCGGACGCGCAGTTCGCGGGCCGGGTCGCGCAGCCCGAACAGCGCGCCGTAGGTGGTCAGGAAGTTCCGGGCCGCGGAGTCGCCGCCGGCGGTGGTGCCTGCCGCGGGCCCGACCGGACGGCCGGGTGCGGTGCCCATCTGGTGCACGACTCCGTCCGCCGCCCGGCGCAGCACCAGCCCCGCCCCGCCGGTCGCCCGCAACGAACGCTCCGCAGTGCTCGCGTCGAGCGGGCCGGCCGCGGTGGTAGCCCGGCTGCCGAACTGGGTGGCGGACCGCGCGGAAGCCTGGACGGCGCCCGCAACGAGTCCGACGAACGCGGTCGCGAGCACGGCAAGGACGGCAACGGTGCGGCGGGTGCTCACGGGTACGGCAGCCTGACTATAAGTGGTTGATTCATTACACAGAGTATTTGATGGAAGGGCCCGGCGTGGCCGATCACCCAGACCGCCTGGCCGGGCCGTCGTTGTGCCACGCTGCCCGCGTGGGGGAATTGGAGCTGCTCGACCAGGCGTTCGCCGAGGAGCGCTACGCCCGAGACGCCCACCCGATGCGGCGCTTCCTCGGCCGGTCCCTCGTCGTCGTCCTGATCGTGGCCGGCGCCGGTGCGGCCTACGGCTGGCGCTACCAGCCACTCAGCGCCGGCGCTGTCTACGGCGTCCGGGCCGACCTGCCGGCAGGGGGCGGCGCCGGTATCCCGTACGCCCCGGGACTCGCCGTCGACCTGCTCTTTACCGTGGACAACACCGGGCTGGTGCCCGTGCGGGTCGCGGGCGTGGCCGACGCCTTGCAGCCGGTGTCGTCCTCCTCCGAGGTACGCCAGATGCCGCGAGGGGCAACCGGCTACGACGAGTCAACGGCGACGGCGTTCCGGCCGTTCACCCTGCGGCCGGGGGAGGGCCGCACGCTCGTCGTGCGCTACACCCTCAAGGACTGCGGCCCGCCGGGTGCGTGGGGTGATCGGATCGTGCGCCGGCAGCCGGTGCGTTACGACGTGTACGGCCGGCTGCCGCGAACGGCCGCGGTGGCCCTGGTCCGCCCTCTGGTGATCACAGGTATGCCGGCCTGCTGACGGAAACCCACACGTTCCCGGAAGTCGTCACTCTGGAGGCCACCAAAGCAGCGCTTTCCCGGAAGACGTCGCTCTCGGCGCCTCCAAAGCAGCGTTTTCCGGGAAAACGCTGGAAAGACGGAGGCCGGGCCGCGGGTCGTTGGCCGGGACGCACAGGACCTTGTCGTCGCCGCCCATCTCGTCGGTCATCCGGAACATCCCGATGGCCCGCGACCGGATCTGGCAGCCGGGGAACGTCGGCTCGTCGACCAGTACGAGGGCGTCCAGGGGGTCGCCGTCCTCACCGAGAGTCTCCTCGATGAACCCGTAGTCGGCCGGGTAGC
The DNA here is from genome assembly GCA_003244095.1 of Pseudonocardiales bacterium. GTDB lineage: Bacteria > Actinomycetota > Actinomycetes > Mycobacteriales > QHCA01 > QHCA01. Next base: position 16,946 of record QHCA01000339.1, read on the forward strand.
GCGTCGAGGTGAACAGCATCCGGTCGAGGCGGATCCGGCCGGTGCTGTGATCCATCTCGTACTTGTTGCGCTGGCCTTTCGGAATCTCGATGGTGACGTCGAAGTCCACCCTCGCTCCTTTCCGTGTCGGCGGGAGAGAGAGTCGGCCGGGGGGTCCAGCTAGTGTCGCGCACATGACGGGGTGGCGCGGGAGGGTCGCGCTGGTCGTGGCCGCCGCGGTCGTTTTGGCCATCGCCATCACGACGGCCGTCGTGGTGCTGGTGCTCCGCCCCGGTGGCAGGCACCCGACGGCGGCCCGGCCCGGCCCCACCCCGGTCGCGCCGGCGCCCAGCCCGGTCCTGCTGCCCGGCCGGGCGGGCCCGCTGCCGACATCGGCCGGGGTCGGCCGGGCGCTGGCCGGGCTGCTGCGCGACAGCCGGCTGGGCAGCCGGCTGTCGTACTCCGTGGTGGACGCCGACACCGGGCAGGCACTCGCCGCCGGGGACGCGGCCCGGCCCGCCACGCCCGCCTCGGTCACGAAGCTGACGACGGCCTTCGCCGTGCTGGCCGGGCCCGGCCCGCTGGCCCGGATCACCACCCGGGTGGTGACCGGTGCCGCACCCGGCGACATCGTGCTGGTCGGCGGCGGGGATCCCACGCTGTCGGTCGACGGGCAGCAGGCCTACCCCGGCGCACCCCGGCTGGACGTGTTCGCGGCGGCCATCCGGACGGCGTACGGCCGGCCGATCCGCCGGGTCATCGTCGACGGCTCGGCATACACCGGCCCGGCGGCCGGGCGGGGCTGGGACTCCGACCTGGTCAGCAGCGGCAACGTCGCGCCGATCACCGCCGTGATGGTCAACGGCGGCCGGGTCAACAGCGTGCAGCGCTCGCGCAGCACCGCACCGGACCTCGCCGCCGGCCAGGCGCTGGCCCGTCTCCTGGGCGTCCCGGCATCGGCAGTGTCCCGCGGCACCGCCCCACCGGGAGCCGCGGCCGTGACCAGCGTCGTCTCTGCCACCTTCTCGGTGCTGGTGGAGGAGATGTTGGCCGCGAGCGACAACGTCCTGGCCGAGGCACTGGCCCGGCAGGTGGCCATCTCCCGCCATCAGCCGGCCAGCTTCGACGGCGCGGCGGCGGCGGTCCGCGTCACCCTGGCCGGTGCCGGCATCGACGTCGGCTCGCTGCGGCTGGTCGACGGCAGCGGCCTTTCGCGGCTCGACCTGATCCCCGCGGGCCTGCTCACCGGCCTGCTGTCGGCCGCCTCGCGCGACGACAGGCCGCGGCTGCGCGCCCTGCTGACCGGGCTGCCGGTGGCCGGCTTCACCGGCACCCTCGACAGCCGCTACCGCGTCGGCGCGACCCGGGTGGCGGCCGGGGAGGTCCGGGCCAAGACCGGCACCCTGTCCGGTGTCAGCACGCTCGCGGGCGTGGTACGGGACACCGACGGACGCCTGCTGGCCTTCGCCGTGCTCGCCGACCGCGTGCCCGCCGGGGGCACCCGAGGGGCTGAGGCCGCCCTCGATGCGGTGGCGACGGCCCTCTCGCGCTGCGGCTGCCGCTAGCAGGCCGGCAGTTGTCGAGATGCGGCGAACTCAGCCGCGGTGAACCCTTCGCAGATCGGATTCCCACTGGAGCGCGTCGAGGACCGTGGACTTACCCGCCTGACATCCCCGTCACCAACACCCTGGACACCGCACCGACCGTAGCTCTTGGTTCAAACTTCGCGCCATCTCGACAGCAGTCAAGGAGCCGGGTGGCGGACCAGCACGTACGGTTGAGCCATGACTGAGATGGTGGACTGGGACCTCGCCGTTGCCACGGCCGGCCGGCTGGCGGGCGGCGGGCCGAGCGCGACCTACGCCGAGGCCGCCGAAGTCGTGGCCAACCTCCGTCGCGCGACCGACGAGTCCGAGGTACACGTACAGGACTTCACCCATCTCACCGCCCGGGTCAAGCACCCGCCGGTGTGCGTCGTCGACCGGGCCGACTGGGCCGACGTCAACGTGGCCGGCTTCCGGGCCGTCCTCGGTCCCCTGACGACCAAGCTCATCAGCCACCAGGGGGCCGCCCCCGGCGCGATCGTCACGGCGGTCGGCTCGCGCATCACCGGCCTGCAGGTCGGTGGCATCCTGGCGTTCCTGGCCGGCAAGGTGCTCGGCCAGTACGAGGTGTTCTCCGGCGCCCCCGGACAGTTGCTGCTGGTCGCGCCCAACATCGTCGCCGCCGAGCGCAGCCTGGACGTCGACCCGCACGACTTCCGCCTCTGGGTCTGCCTGCACGAGGTCACCCACCGCACGCAGTTCACCGCCGTGCCGTGGCTGCGTGACCATTTCATTGCCGAGGTGTCGGCGTTCATGGACGCGGCCGACCCGAACGCCATGACGGAGCGGCTGTTCTCCGCGGTCGGTCAGGTGGCGCGTGCGGTCCGTGAGCTCGACAGCGAGATCAGCATCATCGACCTCGTGCAGACCCCCTCGCAGAAGATCATCCTCGACCGGCTCACCGCGCTCATGACCCTCGTCGAGGGCCATGCCGAGTACGTCATGAACGGTGTCGGGCCGATGGTCGTGCCGTCGGTCGAGGCCATCCACGAGAAGTTCCAGCTCCGCCGGGCGGGCACCGGGCCGTTCGACCGCGCACTGCGCAGGCTGCTGGGCATCGACGTGAAGATGAAGCAGTACGCCGAGGGCAGCCGCTTCGTCGCCGCGGTCGTCGAGCAGATCGGCATGGACGGCTTCAACCAGGTGTGGCGCTCGCCGGACACCCTGCCGACGGCCGCCGAGATCAGCGATCCCCCCGCCTGGATCGAGCGGGTGCACGGCATCCATGCCTCCTGACCCGTCCGACGATCCGGCCGACGGCCCGGCCGGCTGAGACCGATGGGCCCGGCCGTCGAGGTGGCCGCTGTCCGGCTGGCGGTGCGCCGGTCCCTGGCCGACCTGCCGGCCGGCGCCCTGGTGCTGGTGGCGTGCAGCGGCGGGGCGGACTCCCTGGCGCTGGCCGCGGCGACCGCCTTCGTGGCCCGCACGGCGCTGTGGCGGGCCGGCCTGGTCACGGTCGACCACGGGTTGCAGCCGGGCTCTGCCGAGCAGGCCGAGCGGGTGCGCGGGTGGGCCGCCTCGGTCGGATTCGACCCGGTCGAGATGTGCCGGGTCTCCGTCGGCACAGCCGGAGGCCCCGAGGCGGCCGCGCGTACCGCCCGCTACGCGGCGCTGGACGCGACGGCCGAGAAGCACCGGGCGGTCGCCGTCCTGCTCGGCCACACCCTCGACGACCAGGCGGAGAGCGTGCTGCTGGCCCTCGCGCGCGGCTCGGGTGCCCGCTCGCTGTCGGGCATGGCCCCGGTGCGCGACCGCTACCGCCGGCCACTGCTGTGGCTGGCCCGGGCGGTCACCGTCGACGCCTGCGCGGCCGACGGCCTGGACCCGTGGGCGGACCCGCACAACGCCGACAACGGCTACATGAGGGTGCGGGTGCGGGCCGTGCTGCGCTCCCTGGAGGAAGCGGCACCAGGAGCCATCGCCGGGCTGGCCCGGACGGCCGACCTGCTGCGGGCCGATGCCGACAGCCTGGAAGACATCGCCGAGAGGGCACGGGCTGACGTCACCGGTGCCGACGGGGCCCTGGACTGCGCCACCCTGGCGGCGCTCCCGCCGGCGGTGCGCAGCAGAGTCCTACGGTCAGCGGCGCTGGCTGCGGGTGCCCCCGGCGGTGCGCTGGGCTATACGCATGTCTGCGCACTCGATGCTCTCGTGGTGGCGTGGTCCGGCCAGGGACCGGTCAGCCTCCCGGGAGGCCTGCAGGCCTCCCGGGACGCGGGTCGGATCACCATCGCCGGCCGGTGACTGGCTGCCATCGCACTCCGCGCCTCGCTTCGCTCCATGCGGACGCGACTAGGCTTGGGTAAGAGGCCTTTGTCAGAGGTATTGCGATGAGGAGTGCCCACGTGTACGACGCCGACATCGAGTCCGTCGTAGTGTCGGAGAAGGACATCCAGACCCGCATCGAGGAGTTGGCCGCCGAGGTCTCGGCCGACTACGCCGACCGCGAGTTGCTCCTGGTCGGAGTGCTGAAGGGCGCCGTGATGTTCATGGCGGACTTCGCCCGTGCCCTGTCCCGTCCGGTGACCATGGAGTTCATGGCGGTGTCCTCCTACGGCCAGTCGACGAACTCGTCGGGCGTCGTACGCATCCTGAAGGACCTCGACCGCGACATCGCCGGCAAGCACGTGGTCGTCATCGAGGACATCATCGACTCCGGGCTGACCCTGTCCTGGCTGCTGCGCAACCTGCGCAGCCGGCAGCCGGCCTCCGTCGAGGTGGTCGCGCTGCTGCGCAAGCCCGACGCCGTCAAAGTCGACCTCCCGGTCCGCTATGTCGGCTTCGACATCCCCAACTCCTTCGTGGTCGGCTACGGGCTCGACTACGCCGAGCGCTACCGCGACCTGCCGTACGTGGGAATCCTGAAACCGTCGGTGTACGAAAGGTAGGTAGTCGAGTGGGCATCGAGCGATGCGAGATGACAACTCGGCCGGAACACTGGCCCGAGCCGGGCCGTTGAAGCGGGGGAGCGGCCCGACCGGTCCGTTCGGTAACGTGTATCGGTGTACCGTCGGTCATACGCCGGTCGCACCCCCACACCGCGCAGGATCAGGAGGTCCGGGCCGCCGCTTGGCGCTCCCGACGCAAAATGGAACGCAGTAGACAGCTTCTCCGCAAACCCCTCGTCTGGGTGCTCCTCGTCCTGGCCGTGTTCCTGCTCTTCACCCCCTTGCTGCGCGGCGACGGCGGCTACAAGAAGGTCGACACCTCGGTGGCGATCACCGCGATCACCCAGGGCAACTACGACAAGGTCCGGGTGGACGACAAGCAGCAGAAGCTGCGGGTCGACCTGAAGAAGGACGTGTCGGTCGACGGCAAGCGCACCAACAAGATCACGACCTCCTATCCCGCGGAGGCTGCCGACGAGATCTACACCCTCCTCGTCACCGAGGACAAGGCCAGCTCGGGCGCCAAGTTCGACACCAAGGTCAGCACCCCCAACCTGCTGCTCAACGTGCTGGTCACGTTCGTGCCCTTCATCCTCATCGCCTTCGTGCTGTTCTTCTTCATCAGCCAGATGCAGGGCGGCGGCAGCCGGGTCATGAACTTCGGCAAGTCCAAGGCCAAGCTGGTGAGCAAGGACACGCCCAAGACGACGTTCGCCGACGTGGCGGGGGTCGACGAGGCGATCGAGGAGCTTGAGGAGATCAAGGAGTTCCTGGAGGCCCCGGCCAAGTTCCAGGCCATCGGCGCCAAGATCCCCAAGGGTGTCCTGCTCTACGGCCCGCCCGGCACCGGCAAGACCCTGCTGGCCCGCGCCGTCGCCGGCGAGGCCGGCGTGCCGTTCTACTCCATCTCCGG
>QHCA01000340.1 GCA_003244095.1 Pseudonocardiales bacterium
TCGGCAGTGGCGGCGCCGGGAAGTCCACGTTGGCGCGGGAGGTCGGGGCGCGGCTGGGCCTGCCGGTGGTGCACCTGGATCAGCACTTCTGGCGCGCTCGGTGGGTGGAGATACCGCGTGACGAGTGGGTCGAGGTGGTCCGTGCCCTGGTCGCCGAGGAACGCTGGGTGATGGACGGCAACTACAGCGGTCAGATCGACGTCCGCCTGGCCCGGGCCGATGCGGTGGTCCTGCTGGATCTGCCGCGGCTGCTCTGCCTGACCCGGGTCCTGCGCCGCTGGTGGCGCTACCGCGGCCGGTCGCGTCCTGACATGACCCCGGGCTGTCCGGAGCACGTGAGCGTGGAGTTCCTCCGGTGGATCTGGACCTACCCGGACCGCTCCCGACCGAAGGTGCTGGCCGCGGTCCGCGCCGCGGGTGTCCCACTGGTCCGGCTGCGTTCACCGGGTTCGGTGGACCGGTGGCTGGCCACGCTGAAGTGAATAGAGTGGCCGGATGAACGACATCGACGTACTGGAAGGTGTGCTCGCCAAGGACGAGAGACTGATCGGCTCGGTGAGCGCTGACCGCCTGGGTGACCGCACGATGTGCCCGGACTACGACGTCCGCGACATGGTCGACCACCTGGTCGGCTGGAGCCAGGTGTTCGCCGCCACGGCCAACGGGCGCACCTTCGACGGTGAGCCGGGCGCCTACGACGGCACCGACCCGGCGGCCGACTTCGGGGCGGCCGCCCGCGACATGGTCGCCGGCTGGCGTGAGGGCGGCGTCGACCGCCAGGTGACCATGATGGGCGGCGAGCAGCCGGCCCAGATGGTGCTGAACATGACGCTGATGGAGTTCGTCGCCCACGGCTGCGACCTCGCGCTCGGCAGCGGCCAGCGGGTGCCCTTCAGCGATTCCGAACTCACCGTCGCCCTGGAGCGCGGGCGCGAGACCCTGCCCGAGCAGTACCGCGGGGCCGGCATGGCGTTCGGGCACGTCGTCGAGGTGCCCGGCGACGCCCCGGCTCTGGACCGCTTCCTCGGCTTCATGGGCCGCCGCCGGCCCTCCGAGAGAGCGGGCCCGTGACCAGCGGTGACTCACGGCACGGCGTCGCGCTGACCAATCTCGACGCGCCGCTGTTCGACGGAGCGGGGGCGACGAAGCGCGATCTGGTGGACTACCTGGAGGCGGTCGCCGGCCAGATCATCAGGGTGCTGGCCCACCGGCCGCTGTCGGTGCTGCGCGTGTTGCGCGGCCGCCCGCCCTTTATGCAGAAGAACGTCGCGAAGTACACCCCGCCGTGGGTCCGGACGGTGGGCGTGTGGGCGGAGGCGTCCCGGCGCACGGTCTCGTACGCGCTGTGCAACGACCTGCCCACCCTGATATGGCTGGCCAACCAGCGCGCGGTTGAGTACCACCCGACCCTGGTCCGCGCCGGTGAGTGGGATCGCCCGACGCAGCTGGTGCTCGACCTGGACCCGCCGGAGGGCGGGGGATTCCAGGCCCTGGCCGACGCCGGCCTGGTCGGGGCGGTAAAGACCAGCGGGGCCAAGGGCGCCCACGTATACGTGCCTCTGACCGCCGGCACGACAGGCGAGGAGGCCGCCGCGGCGACGCGGGCGATCGCAGTGCGCGCCGAGCGTCTCGATCCCGGCCTGGCGACGACTGCGTACGTACGCGAGGACCGCGAGGGCAAGGTCTTCCTCGACTCCACCCGCTCGGGCGGTGCGACGGTCGTGGCGGCCTACAGCCCGCGTATCCGCCCCGGGACACCGGTGTCGTTCCCGGTGGCATGGGAGGAGCTGGATCGGGTCGTGCCGGCCGACTTCACGGTGCGCTCGGCCGCGGGGCTGATCGGCGCTGCTGACCCTTGGGCGCAGCTGATGCCCGAGCCCCAGCAGCTCGGCGCCGACCTGATCGACGAAGGCCGGAGCATCCCGATCGCCCGGGTCCAGGCGATGCACGAGGGCAAGCGACGCGCCCGAGCCCGCCGCGACCTCGGCGAGACGTGAGCTGCGGAGACTCTCACCGGCTAGAACCGGCAAGAGCCTCCGCAGCCCGGTGCACCCGTCAGGCCTTTGCGAAGTCCTTGCGCTTGATCTTGGCTCGGCGGCCGTCCGGGTGGTGGAACACGATGCCCTCCGCCAGGTGACCGGGCGCGAACCTGCTCTCCAGCGTCGAGAGGTAGTCCTGTAGCCCCGCGTAGTCGCGGGGGACATCGGGGTAGGTCGGGGCCTCACGGTTGAACGCGATGCACCGGTGCTCCTCCAGCGCCAGCGGGTTGCCCTGGATGCGCGGCCCGAGCGCCTCGCACGGGTGCTCGCCGTCCGGCCACTGCGACACGTCGGTGTTGCCCGCCGCCGCGAGGATCCACTTGTCATCAGGCGAGCCCTCCGACGCGTCCACGTACCAGCCGTCGACGATGCCCTTGGCCTTGTCGAGCTTGCTGGGATTGCGCCGCTTCTCGACCCGGACCAGGCGGCCGCCGCGGACAGTCAGGCGGATGTTGGTGCCATCGAGCTTCTCGGTGCCGGTCCCAGCACCGTCGAACACCCACGCGCACTCCGGCCGTGGCCGGCTGACCACCTTGAACCGCTCGTCGCGCTCGAACAGCGTGGGGATCTTCTCCATGATCAATTTTCCTTTCGCAACCTGGCCGAGAAGTTCTTCGTGCGTGATCACTCCCGCGGCCAATCCACCGGCCAGCGCTCTGATCAGATCGGCCACCGGGACGTCGGCGTCCACGGCGACATGTTTCAGCGCCCGCTTCTCCTCCGGGGAGATCCAGGCGACCAACCGGGACCACCCCTCGGGGGGCGTCCATTGCGGCACACCCTGAGGGCTCGTGCGCGGCCGTGGCTGGGTCATGGACGTAACCATAGAACACTTGTCAACGGAGTATCAATTGGCATAAGCAACCGTCTCCCCGAAGTACGGCGGTCCGCCCAGGCCGGGGCCCACGCAGATCGCCGCACTTCGGCAAGGTTTGGGGAGGGGGAGGGTTCAGCCGGCCAGGATGTCGTCCGCGTCGATGATCGTGTAGGCGTAGCCCTGCTCGGCGAGGAACCGCTGGCGGTGCGCGGCATAGTCCTGGTCGAGGGTGTCGCGGGCCACGACCGAGTAGAAGTGCGCGGCCTTGCCGTCGGCCTTGGGTCGCAGTACCCGGCCCAGCCGCTGGGCCTCCTCCTGCCGCGACCCGAACGTCCCCGACACCTGGATCGCGACCGACGCCTCTGGCAGGTCGATCGAGAAGTTGGCGACCTTGGACACCACCAGCGTCTTGATCTCGCCGGCCCGGAAGGCGTCGTAGAGCCGCTCGCGTTCCTTGTTGGCCGTCGAACCCTGGATCACCGGGGCGTCGAGCTCCTCGCCGAGGGTGTCGAGCTGGTCGAGGTAGGCCCCGATCACCAGTACCTGGTCGCTGGCGTGCCGCTCCAGCAGCCGGCGGACGACCGGCAGCTTGGTACGGGCCGTGGCCCCGACCCGGTAGCGGTCCTCGGGCTCGGCGGTGGCGTATGCCATCCGCTCCGCGTCGGTCAGCGTCACCCGTACCTCGGTGCAGTCCGCCGGCGCGATCCAGCCCTGGGCCTCGATGTCGCGCCACGGCGCGTCGTAGCGTTTCGGCCCGATGAGCGAGAAGACGTCGCCCTCCCGGCCGTCCTCCCGGATCAGCGTCGCAGTCAGGCCGAGCCGCCGGCGTGACTGCAGGTCGGCGGTCAGCCGGAAGATCGGGGCGGGCAGCAGGTGCACCTCATCGTAGACGATCAGCCCCCAGTCGCGGGCGCCGAAGACCTCCAGGTGCCGGTACTCGCCCTTCCGCCGGGTCGCCATGATCTGGTACGTGGCGATGGTCACCGGGCGGATCTCCTTGGCGGCCCCGCTGTACTCCCCGATCTCCTCGGCGGTGAGCGAGGTACGGGCGATCAGCTCGTTGCGCCATTGGTGGGCGGCCACCGTACTGGTCACCAGGATCAAGGTGGTCGCCTGCGCCTGGGCCATCGCCGCCGCGCCGACCAGCGTCTTGCC
>QHCA01000341.1 GCA_003244095.1 Pseudonocardiales bacterium
CTTGATCAGCTCATCGGCCCGCCGCCGGGAGGCGACACCGGCGCGGGCGAGGAACGCGTTCAGGCGCACGGCACTACGCTAGATGGTTGATGCCACGCGGTTAGGCGGTGTAGTCGACGAGTGCGCGGCTGGGTCGGCCGAGTTGGTGGTTGAGGCTGATGCAGGCGGCGAGGGTGAGCAGGCGGGTCGCGATGCGGGCGAAGAGGCCGCGTGGTGTGCGGGCGCCGTGCTGTTCGAGGTTCAGCAGGTCTTTGCAGGTCCAGAAGACGGACTCGATCCGCTGACGGATCGGTGCGAGATGGGGTCCGGTCTGAGGTTCGCTTTGGCGGGCCGGTCGGACGATCGTGGCGCCGAGCTGGGTGACGGCGGCCGGGTGCTGCTGCGGCCCTCGGGCACCGAGCAGCTCGTCCGCGTCATGGTCGAGGCGCCCACCGAGGAGCAGGCGCAGGCCGTCGCGGACCGGCTCGCGGAGGTCGTCCGGGTGGCGGGAGGCTAGCCGGCCGATGCGGCTCGTCGTCGTCGCCAACCTCTACCCCAGCCCCGCGCGCCCCGGCTGGGGCACATTCGTCGGCGCGCGGGTCGATGCCCTGAAGGCGGCCGGGCACACGGTGGCGCTGGTCGCGCCCGGCTCCGGGCCGCCGTGGCGGCGGTACCTGGGCCTGCTGGGCCACGCGTTCGGGGTGCTGGTGCGCATTCGGCGCGCCGACGTGGTCGAGGCGCACATCGGCTACCCGACCGGCTTGCTCGCCCGCCCGATGGCCTTCCTCATGCGCGCGCCGCTCGTGCTCTTCGCCCACGGAGCCGACGTACTGTCGCTGCCCGACCGCAGCCGCCTCGACGGATTCCTGGCCCGCGGGCTGTTCAGGCGGGCCGACCTCGTCGTGTCCAACGGCCCGGTGCTCAGCGCGGCCCTGCGCCGCCGGGTGGGCGAGCCCCGCCGGCTGGTCGATGTCAGCCCGGGCATCGACCTGGCGTTGTTCGACGGCGCTGCTCCCCGGCCCGTGTCGGCCGCCGGACCGGCGTTGCTGTTCGTCGGCCACCTGATCGAGCGCAAGGGCGTCGACGTGCTGTTCCGGGCGCTGGTGCTGGTCCCGGGTCGATTCCGTACGGTGACCGTCTGCGGCGACGGCCCGCAGCGCGCTTCGCTCGAGTCCCTGGCCGCCGAGATCGGGCTCGTCGTCGAGTGGCGGGGCGAGGTCACGCCGGCCGAGATCGGCCGGGCGATGTGCGCGGCCGACGTACTCGCCGTCCCGACCCTGCGCGACGAGGCGCTGGGGCTGGTCGCGTTGGAGGGCATGGCGGCCGGCTGCTTGGTCGTCGCGTCGCGGGTCGACGGGCTGGCCGTCACCGTCGAGAACGGCCGCAACGGCCTGCTCGCGACACCCGGTGACGCGGCCGAACTCTCCCGCGCGCTGGACCGGGCGGTCGAGCTGCTCGGCAGCCCGGAGGACCTGCAGGCGCTGCGCAAGCAGGCCCGGGCGACCGCCGAGGCCAACTCGGTGACCGAGTCGGCTCGGGTGACCGTGGAGACTTACGCCGACTTGATCAGCTGAGGGTTGCAGCGGCCACCGGCACGCTGAACGCCCGGCACCAGATCAGGACTGTCTGTGTGCCGTTCGTGCCGGTGCCGCTGGCCACCGGATAATTCTGGTTGCCCTTGTTGGCCTTGAGTCTCGCCAGCTGGACGCCGCCGGTCGGCTTCTCGCGCGCCGCCCCTGGCACGAGGTAGACGAGGTAGTCAGGGCCGGATTCGACGTCGAGGCCCTCCAGCCGTACGACATAGGACCCGTCGGGGAGTCGCACCAGCGACGCCGTCCCCTTGGCCCGGTGGCCGATCCCCTTGAGCGCCGCTCGCCGGGCCGGCTCTGGTCGCGCTGCGGTCGCGGGCGGCGACGCGGTTGCACCTGGGCTGGTCGGTGCCGGGGTGGGTGCCGCGCTCGATGTTGCGGCGAGCGGCTGGTCGTTGACCGTGGTGTCGTGAAAGGCCGGCAGCACCGCCCAGGTGAGCGCTGCGACCACCGGCAGGATGCAGACCACGCGGCCCAGCCAGCTCGGGGCACCCAGGGCGAGCACGCCCTTCGGCAGGAATCTGGCGGCCAGGAAGACCAGGACGACGAACGCCCAGACCCGCCAGCTGGTCNNNNAGGTGACGACGCTCGGCCGCTGCCAGAGCAGGAAGCCCACCCCGGCGGTGGTCACTGCGATCGACGGCAGCCAGCCGGGAATCCTGGATCGGGTCTCTTCGGGCACACCCACATCCAACCCCATCCCCCGCCACGGCAGTCCTTACAGACCACGAACGCCATCCCCACCGCGCTGATCAAGGACTTTCGCCCGCCCATTTCGGCGTGTCGGCGTGCGCAAATCCCTTGATCACCGAGCGAGGGCCGAGGCCTCAGGGCCTTGGCAGGCCGATCGCCTCGGCCAGGGCGGCGGTGTAGTCGCGGTAGCCGCGTTCGTTGGGGTGCAGCAGGTCGGCGTACTTCCCGCGGTACGGCGGGCCGGTCCTGGCCCACAGGTCGGCGACCAGCAGCCCGCGCCCGGCAGCGGCCGCCAAGATGTGGGCGTTGACCGGGGCGACCTTGCGCTCGCGCATGCCCCGGGTGACGGTGGCCAGGACCGTGCCGTCGGGCACCGTCGCCACCAGGTCGGACACGTCGCGCCGCCACTGTGCGGACCGGGTGTGCAGGATGTCGTTGCCG
>QHCA01000342.1 GCA_003244095.1 Pseudonocardiales bacterium
GGCGGGGCATCGGCCCTGGTCCCGCCAGTACCAGGCCCACCGTCGTGTCCACGCTCTGCCGCTCCCGCGCCAGTCGCGCCGCAGCGGACCAGGAACCCTCCCCGTCGGCGATCACCAGCAGGCCGGTGACCGCGCCCTGCCTCGGTTCGGGACTATCCGATCGTCTGGAGGTCAGGCCAGCCACGGCGTCGAGCGCAGCCGCCTGGGCACCCTGGCCGTCCACCAACCAGACCTCGAAGCCTTGCAGTTTGGCGATCTTGGCAGTCTCGTCGAGGAAGCGGCTGTGCCCGACGCCACGCTGGCCGCCGACCTGCAGCCACCCCGGGCCCGCGGCAGTCAACCCGGCCAGAAATCCCTGCACCGAGGTGATCGCGGCATCACGCTCCAACAATCGTGGCGCCGCTGCCACGACCCCGCTCGCGGCGTCATCGACCGCTACACAACCCCGCCCCCGACGCTTGGCCAGGTAGCTGCGACGATCGGCCACCGCCAGGAGCCCAGCGCCGTCATCGGCATCGGCCGGGAAACATGCCACGCCCAGGCTGATGGTCACCTGCAACGGCGGGTTGCCGGCGAAGCTGACCCGGCCCACGCCGTCTACCACCCGCAAGGCCACCTCGGCCGCCTGGACCGGCCCGGCATCAGGCAGGAGGAGCACGAACTCGTCCCCGCCGTACCGAAAGACCGCGTCCGAACCACGCAACAGGTCGCTGATCCGCTCCACGACCTGCCGGAGCACCTCGTCCCCACGGAGGTGCCCGAACGCGTCGTTGACGCTCTTGAAGTGATCCACGTCAAACAGGCAGAGCGAGAATTCACCTCCCGACCGGTCGGCTCGGTTTACCTCCTCACTCAGCCGCACCTCGAAGAACGCCCGGGAAAAGGCCCCCGTCACCGCGTCCGTCAGCACCCCGCCGCCGAAAGCATCGGGCGACGGCTCGGGTGCGGTCACAGCTCGGCCTCCTGACGGGCACGCGCCCCCTGTCTTGGTCGGCCGGTTCCCCGCCTTGGTTGAGCCGGGTCACCAAAAACCACCCCACCGCCCTCGCGCGCCATCGGTGGTGAGTTCTTCGGCTCCGTCCGGCCGGCTCGAAACCAGATCCCTGATCGAGCGGGCGCCGGATTCCACGTGCCGGCCGGGAAGGTTCGGCCTGCCGCTAGGACCTGGGCACCGCGGCGATCGTGGCGATCGTGGCGCGGAGGATGGTAAGGGTCTGCGCGGCGAGCATTGCCTTGGGTGGGGCGATAGGCCGCTGCCCTTGCTGGCCAAGGCTGACCGTGACCACGAGGTTGCCGACTTGAGCGAGCCACTCGTAGCTCCAGTTATCGAATCCGTACTGGTCCAGACCGTGGCTGAAGGCCGCGACGGACCCATCACCGACGTGGAGGGCGTCGAAGTCGGTCGGCGCCACCCCGACTGCTAATAGGTCGTACTGGTCGTCCGCGTCGCTCGTCGATAGTGACGTCGTCACCTCGACCAGGAGGCCGACCGGGCCTAACAGAGCACCGTCGTTCTTCACCTCGCACGCTGCGCTCACGCTCCCGGAGGGCGCCTCCGGCAGGACCGGGCGGTACGCCTGCTTCGCCGCCAGCCGCCACGCGGACAACGGGCGCAGGTCGATCTTGGTGCACGCGTTGAACCCCGCCGCGTGGTAGCTCGGGCCGGCGGGAGCCGCAGGTGGATTCGGGCGTGGCGAGGGGGACGGTGAAGGGGACGGCGATGGCGGCCGGCTCGGCACGGCGTGGGACGAGCCAGGCGCGCCGCAGCCCGCGACGGTGAGGAGCACGACGACCGCGGCGATGCACCGGTCCCGAAACATTGCGGCAACCTATCGACATTGCCCGGGTGCCGGGAAATCTCCGTCCATCCACCTGCTCATCGAAGTTGCCTGATCGTGCAGGTTCGGGTTCCCGCAGGTGCGTACTCCCGGTCGTTGCCCGCGTCTCGGCGTCGCGGGACGGTCCTGGTGGAAGCCAATCACCCTGGAGGCCCGCATGCCGACGTACCTGTCACCCGGTGTCTACGTCGAGGAGATGGAGGCCGGTTCGCGGCCGATCGAGGGGGTCGGCAC
>QHCA01000343.1 GCA_003244095.1 Pseudonocardiales bacterium
GTGCCGCGGTTGCGGATCTGCGGCGATCCGACGGTGCGCGAGGCCATCGCGAGGCCGGGCAGCCGGCCGGCGACTTCGGCGATGATACGGGCGTAGGTGACGCCGGCGCCGAGCCGGATCACAGCGCCGTCGGGCGCCCATTCGCTGAGCGATGCGACCCGGGTGAGGTCGATCAGGGCGGCGGGCCGGAAGTGGTCGAAGTTCATCCCCACCATCACGTCGGTGCCGCCCTGGATCGGCATGGCGTCGGGGTGCGCCGCCTTGACCTCGAGCGCCTCGGCCCAGGTGGCCGGCTGGAAGAAGTCCACTGCTCAGTCGTCCCGCGCGATCGTGGCCTGGATCAGCCCGTACGGCCGGTCTGCGGCGAAGAACACCTCACCCGGGTTGTCCAGCCCGAAGGGCGTCAGGTCGACGGCGACGTGGTGCCGGTTGGGCGCGGACAGGGTGATCTCGGCGATCTGCGGGTGCTCGGAGAGCACGGCTCTACCCATCTCCCACAGTGTCTGCTGCAGGGCCCGGCTGTGCACCTCGGCGAACCGCGCTAGCAGCAGCGCCCGGACATCGGCGTGGGACGCTGCCCAGTCGACTGACGTCCCGGTGTGCCGCCAACGGGCCACCAGCGAGGTGGCCATGATCCGGTCGTCGGTCTCGCCCAGGGTGGTGTAGCGGTCGGTGAGGAAGCCCTTGAACTCCGACCCGGTCGATTTCAGGACGACCAGGTCGCGCAGCCCCGACACGACGCGAGTGCCGCCCGTGTCGATGCTTACGGTCGCCGTCCGGACCTCCTGCCCGCGCCGTACGAAGGAGTGCTCGTGCGGGCGGCCGTCGACCTCGATGCGGTCCCAGGCGAACTCGTCCATCTCGACCCGGGCCCCGCGTACCGGCTCGATGTCGTCGACGAAGTGCCGGGCCAGGGCGAGCGCGAAGTCCTCGATCTCGTCGACGCCCCGCTCCTTGGCGAAGGCGAAGACGGTGTTCTTCTGGGTGTCGGTGGGCAGCACGTGGGACTGGTCGCCGGCGAGGTGGGCGGCGACGAAGTCGCCGCGCAGCGCGGTGGACACGTTGAGGTCGCGGATGTCGTGCCGGGCGGGCTCGCCGGGGGAACCTCGGACGATCCGCACGACGCGGGTCTCCGCCTTCCCGTACTCGTTGTCGCCGAGGACGATCGCCATGCCCTCAGCTTCCCCGATAGGTCGAGTATCCGTAGGCACTGAGCAGCAGCGGCACGTGGTAGTGCCCGGCGCCGGTGACGGTGAAGGTGACGCTCACCTCGGGGTAGAGGCTCGACGTGCCCAGCCGGTCGAAGTAGCCGCCGGTGTCGAAGACGAGCCGGTAGTCGGCCGGGTCGAGCCGGTCCGGACCGAGGTCGAGGGCCCGGCCGTCGTCGTCGGTACGCGCCTGTCCCAGCGTCGTCCCGTCGGGTCCGACGAGGCGTACGGCGAGGCCGGCCGCGGGATGCCCGCGGGAGGTGTCCAGCACGTGCGTGGTGACCGCGCTCATGGCCCGACCAGTGCCCTGAGCCTGAGCCGGTTGATCTTGCGCAACTCGTCGCGGAGCACCCGGCGCTCGGTCGCCGCATCGTTGCCGAGGCGCCCGTGCAGGATGGCGAGGAGATCGGCGCCGCTCCGGCCGGCCGCGCAGACCAGGTAGACGTGGCCGAAGCGCTCCTCGTACTCCTGATTGGCCGCCAGCAGACCCGCCCGGGAGCGCTCGTCGACGCCGGACTGCTCCTGGCGGGAGAAGTCGCCGCCGGCCCCTCGCTCGCCGATCCGCGGGTGCCCGGCCAGCGCCGCGTCGACGTCGCTCTCGGTGAGGGCATCGAGCGCGGCGTCCGCGGCGGCGAGGAGTTGGTCGACCGAGTGGTAGGGCCGGCCGGCGGCCAGCGACCGGGCCCAGGGCGGTGACGTGCAGCAGGCCAGCAACGCTCGCTGGGCGTCAGCGTCGGGCAGGGCATCGAGGCCGTCCAGTCCGACCCTGCTCGACGTCGTCATCGCGGGCCCGCGAAGGGTTGTTCGGCCCGGTGGTGGACGTACCCGAGGACGCCCCGGACTTCGACCGGGCGCTCGGCAATGCCGGCCGCGACCCCGCGTGGGTGCCCGGCAGTCACTGACCGTTCCCGTGCGCGTGATGGGACAGCAGAACCGCGACCATGAGCCGCACACTATTCTGCTTCAGTCTTGCCCTCCACCCTCGCCCGGGAGGAGCCACGCGGTGCGGCTGACGCCACACGAGCAGGAGCGCCTGCTCGTCCACGTAGCGGCCCAGGTCGCCCAGGCCCGCCACGACAGGGGCCTCAAGCTCAACCATCCCGAGGCCACGGCGGTGATCAGCGCCTTTCTGCTCGAAGGCGCCCGCGACGGCCGGACCGTGGCCTACCTCATGCAGGCCGGCCGTGAGGTGCTGAGCCGGGCCGACGTCCTCGACGGCGTGCCGGCCCTGCTCACCGAGGTCCAGATCGAGGCGACCTTCCCCGACGGCACCAAGCTGGTCACCGTGCACCAGCCGATCCCATGAGTCCCGGCGAGATCATCCCGGCCGACGGCACGATCGGGCTCAACCCCGGCCGGCCGGTCGTCCGGATGGTCGTCGTCAACACCGGCGACCGGCCGGTGCAGGTCGGCTCGCACTACCACTTCGCCGCGACCAATCCGGCCCTGTCCTTCGACCGCGATGCGGCCTGGGGGATGCGGCTTTCCATTCCGGCGGGTACGGCGGCGCGGTTCGAGCCCGGCATCGACCGGGAGGTGGCCCTGGTGCCGCTCGCCGGCTCCCGGGTCGTACCCGGACTGCGTACCGAGTCGGCCGGACCGCTGGACGACCGCCGTGGCTGACCTCTCCCGGGAGCGCTACGCGCAGTTATACGGCCCGACCGTCGGCGACCGGGTCCGCCTCGGCGACACCGACCTGCTGGTCGAGGTCGAGCAGGATCTCGCCCGCGGGCCGGGGCTGGCCGCGACCGGCGACGAGGCGGTGTTCGGCGGCGGCAAGGTGATCCGGGAGTCGATGGGCCAATCCGTGCGTACCCGCGCCGAGGGCACGCCTGACCTGGTCATCACCGGCGCCCTGGTCCTCGACTGGTGGGGCGTGGTCAAGGCCGACGTGGGCGTCCGCGACGGGCGCATCGTGGCGCTGGGCAAGGCCGGCAACCCGGAGACCATGGACGGCGTCGACCCTGCCCTGGTGATCGGGCCGTCGACGGAGATCCTGGCCGGCAACGGCAAGATCCTCACCGCGGGCACGGTCGACTGCCACGTGCACCTGATCAGCCCGTCGCAGTTGCCCACCGCGCTGGGGGCCGGCACCACCACGATCGTCGGAGGCGGCACCGGCCCGGTCGAGGGCACCAAGGCGACGACCGTGACGCCCGGCGCCTGGCACCTGGCCCGGATGCTGGAGGCGCTCGACGACTGGCCGATCAACTTCGCCCTGCTGGGCAAGGGCAACACCGCCGGCCCCCCGGCGTTGGTCGAGCAACTGGCGGCCGGGGCGTCCGGCTTCAAGCTGCACGAGGACTGGGGCTCCACGCCGGCGGCGATCGACGCCTGCCTCCGCGTGGCGGAGTCTTACGGGGTCCAGGTGGCCCTGCACTCGGACACCCTCAACGAGGCGGGTTTCGTCGAGGACACCCTCGCCGCGATCGCCGGCCGAGGCATCCACGCGTACCACACCGAGGGGGCCGGGGGAGGGCACGCGCCGGACATCATCCGGGTGGCCGGGGAGGCCAACGTACTGCCGTCTTCGACCAACCCGACCCGGCCGCACACGGTCAACACCCTCGCCGAGCATCTCGACATGCTGATGGTCTGCCACCACCTCAACCCGACGGTGCCGGAGGACCTGGCCTTCGCCGAGAGCCGGATCCGGCCCAGCACGATCGCCGCCGAGGACGTGCTGCACGACCTGGGCGCGATCTCGATGATCGGCTCGGACTCCCAGGCGATGGGCCGGGTCGGCGAGGTGGTCACCCGCACCTGGCAGACCGCGCACGTGATGAAGGCCCGCCGCGGCGCCCTGCCCGGCGACGGTGCCGCCGACAACAACAGGGCCCGGCGCTACGTCGCCAAGTACACGATCTGCCCGGCCGTCGCGCACGGCCTTTCGGCCGAGGTCGGCTCGGTCGAGCCGGGCAAGCTGGCCGACCTGGTGCTCTGGGATCCGCGCTTCTTCGGCAGCCGCCCTGACCTGGTGATCAAGGGCGGCCTCGTGGCCTGGGCGCAGATGGGCGACGCCAACGCCAGCATCCCCACGCCCCAGCCGGTGCTGCCCCGGCCGATGTTCGCCGCCGCGCCGGTTGCTGCCTCGGCAACGAGCGTGCACTTCGTCGCTCCCCTTGCGCTGGAGGGCGGTCTGGCCGATCGGCTCTCGGTACGCCGTCGTCTCGTGCCGGTCGCCGACGTCCGGGCGCGGACCAAGGCCGACCTGCCCAACAACGATGCCCTGCCGCGGATCGAGGTCGATCCGGACTCCTTCACGGTACGGATAGACGGCGAGGTCATCGCCGAGCAACCGGTCGACGAGTTGCCGCTGGCCCGGCTCTACAACCTCTTCTAGATGAACACCCGCTGCTCGATGAACGCCGCCGCGCTGCTCGTCGTCGGCGGCCAGATGCCGTCGGCCGGGCACGCCCACTCCGGCGGCATCGAGGAGGCAGTGGCGGCCGGGCTGGTGGCCGATGTGGACGGGCTGGCCGTGCTGCTGGGTGCCCGGCTGGCCGGGTCCGGCCTGGTGGGGGCGGGTCTCGCGGCCGCGGCGGCCGCCGGCTGGGATCTCGCCCGGCTCGACGCCGAGGCGGATGCGCGGCTGCCCTCGCCGGCCCAGCGGGCCGCCTCGCGGGCCCAGGGCAGGGCACTGGCCCGGGCCGGCGCCCGGGCCTGGCCGCAGCGCTGGCCGGCCGGCCTCGGGGACGCGCCGCACCATCCCGTGGCGGTCGGGGTCTGCGTCGGCGACCCGGCCGGCGCGGCGCTGGCCGCCGCCCACCTGAGTATCAGCGGCCCGGCGACGGCGGCCCTCCGGCTGCTCGGCTTCGACCCGCTGGCCGTCGGCGCGGCCCTGGCGGGGTTCGCTGGCCGTGTCGAGACGGTCGCCGCCGGGGCGTGCGCAGCCGTACACGACGGGCGGTTGCCCGACGATGCCGCACCCTGGCTGGACGTACTCGCCGAAGCGCACGCGAAGCGTGCTCGGACGGGAGGGGTGAGCCTGTTTGCCTCGTGACGGAGCAGGGCCGTACCGCATCGGCATCGGCGGGCCGGTCGGCAGCGGCAAGACCGCCCTGGTGGCGGCGCTGTGCCGGGCGCTGGCCGACCTCGATCTGGCGGTCGTGACCAACGACATCTACACGACCGA
>QHCA01000344.1:0-262 GCA_003244095.1 Pseudonocardiales bacterium
CGAGACCCCCTTCGGGATCAGCGTCGCGAAGCGGCCGGTTGCCGCACTCGCATGTAACAACGTGTTCGATGGCTGTGCTTGTGTCGGATTGGTCCTACTCGTCGGGCCTGCGCGCGGCGTTACCCTGTGGGGCAGGAGCACAACTACACAGCGACCACGGAGGTGCGCCGATGAGCAACCGGACACCGACGGCGGACCGGGAGCGGATCACCGTCCTGCTGGAGCCTGTGGTCGCCTCGGCCGGCTTCGACCTCGAAGACGT
>QHCA01000344.1:354-3609 GCA_003244095.1 Pseudonocardiales bacterium
GCGGCGCTCGACGCCGCCGAGGCAGATAGTGCCTTCGGGCAGACCGCCTACACCCTCGAGGTCAGTTCTCCGGGCGTCGACCGGCCGCTGACCGAACCGCGGCACTGGCGGCGGGCGGCGGGCCGGCTGGTCCGGACCCGCATCGGTGACACGCCGGTCGAGGGGCGGGTGCTCGCCGCCGACGCGTCGGGGGTCATGCTCGACGTGGCCGGCACCCAGCGCCGGGCGGCCTTCGCCGATCTCGGCGCGGGAGTGATCCAGGTCGAATTCGCTCCGCCTACACACCAGCCGGGGGAGGACGCCCCATGAACATCGACATGAACGCCCTGCGGATCATCGAGCGCGAGCGGGACATCGACCTCGACACCATCGTCGAGGCGATCGAGACGGCGCTGCTCACCGCGTACAAGCACAGCGGCGGGCAGCCGCACGCGCGGGTCGAGGTCGACCGCAAGTCCGGCGAGGCGACCGTGTGGGCGCAGGAAGTCGGCGCCGAGGGTGACATCCTCCGGGAGTGGGACGACACGCCAGGCGACTTCGGCCGGATCGCCACGATGACCGCCAAGCAGGTCATCCTGCAGCGCCTGCGCGACGCCGAGCACGAGGTGACTTTCGGGGAGTACTCCGGGCGGGAGGGCGACGTCGTCGCCGGGATAATCCAGCAGCACGAGGGCCGGGCCGACCGTGGCCTGGTCCTGGTAAACCTGGGCAAGGTCGAGGCGCTCCTGCCGGCCGGCGAGCAGGTGCCCGGTGAGGTATACACCCACGGGACCCGGATCAAGTCCTACGTCGTCGGCGTCACCAAGGGCTTCCGCGGGCCGCAGATCACGCTGTCGCGCACCCATCCCAACCTGGTCCGGAAGCTGTTCGCCCTCGAGGTGCCCGAGATCGCCGACGGGACCGTCGAGATCGTGGCCGTCGCCCGGGAGGCCGGCCACCGGTCCAAGATCGCCGTACGGTCCGGTGTGCCCGGAGTCAACGCCCGGGGTGCCTGCATCGGCCCGCTCGGTGCCCGCGTCCGCAACGTGATGTCGGAGCTGCACGGGGAGAAGATCGACATCATCGACCACGCCGACGACCCGGCGCGGTTCGTCGGCAACGCGCTCTCTCCGGCCCGCGTGATCCGGGTCGATGTCGTCGACGCCGAGGCGCGCGCCGCCCGCGTGACCGTGCCGGACTACCAACTCTCCCTGGCGATCGGCAAGGAGGGCCAGAACGCCCGGCTGGCCGCCCGGCTGACCGGCTGGCGCATCGACATTCACAGCGACGCCGAGGCAGCAGGCCAGCCGGTGCCTGAAGCCGTCATCGGAGGGGCCGCTGACGGGGGTAGCACCGCGGAGGCGCCGAGCGGGCAGCGGGCGCGGTAGACTTGACGATGGCGCGCCGAACGGCCTCGGTTCGCACATGTCCGTAGTCCGTACATGTGTGGGTTGCCGGGAGCGGGCGGTCGCTGCTGAAATGTTGCGCGTCGTCGTGGTGTCCGGTGCCGGTGGCTTGACGGTCGTTCCGGACTCCCCGCGTAGGCTGCCCGGTCGAGGAGCTTCGTTGCATCTCGATGCGGGTTGCCTAGCTCTCGCGGAGCGGCGTCGAGCGTTCCTGCGTGCCTTCCGGGTACGCGGTCCGCTCGACCTGACCGTCCTGCGCGAGCATATTGACACGCAGCAGCGCAGCACGGCGGGACCTACGTGAACACCGAGCATCGAACGACAGCCGGGGAGCCTCCCCGGCACATCACGAAGGCAGGTCAAAACCGATGAGCACTCGATGAAGTCGAAGCGATGAGCAGACTTCCCACGTAAGCAGGAGTTGGAGCGGACCCGCCGCCCGGCTTCGGATGAGGAGACCAGTGGCAGGCAAGGCCCGCGTACACGAACTCGCCAAGGAGCTGGGCGTCCCGAGCAAGGACGTCATGAGCAAGCTCAAGGAGCTCGGCGAGTTCGTCAAGTCCGCGTCGTCGACGGTGGAGGCCCCCGTCGCGCGCAAGCTCAAGGAAGCATTCCCGCCCCTACCAGCGCCCGGCGAGGCCAAGAAGGCCGGCCGCCCGGCGGCCAAGAAGGCACCGGCCAAGCCCCCGGTCGAGTCGCCGGTTGCCGATCCATCGGCTCCTGCGGCCGGGCCGGCCGCGCCGAGCGCGGCCGTCCCTGACCTCGGCCCGGCGGTGCACACCCCGGCCGCCGCCGCGTCGTCACCCGCGCCGGCAGCCGCTGGCCCGGTGAGCCCGCCGACGGTGGCACCGCAGCCCCCGAGCCCCCCCGCGGAGACGGTGCGGCCCATCGACGGCGACACCCCGGGGATGCCCCCGCGGCCCGCGGCCCGACCGGGACCGCGGCCGGGCAACAACCCGTTCGGTGTCAACCCGAGCAGCCCGACTCGACCGGCCGCCGTCCCGGGCATGCCGCCGCGTCCCGGCGGCCCCCGACCCGGCGTTCCCGGCCCCAACCCGGGCATGGTTCCGCCGCGACCGGGCGGCGGCATGTCGCCGCGGCCCGGCGCCGGTGGGCCCGGTCCGGGTCGACCGGCCGGCCCCGGTGGCGGCGGCTTCCGAGCCGGACCCGCAGGCCCGGGCACCGGCCGGCCGGCCGGCCCCGGTGGCGGCGGTTTCCGCCCCGGCACCGGTGGCCCCAGCGCACCCGGTGGCGGCGGATACCGCGGCGGCACCGGTGGGCCGGGTGGAGCCGGTGGCGGCGGCGGCGGTGGTTACCGCGGCACGCCCGGTGGTCCGGGCGGTGCCCCTGGTGGAGTCGGTGCCGGCACCCGAGGCGGGCCGCCCGGTGGCGGCGGCTTCCGTGGTGGCGGCGGCCGTGGCCGCGGCGGCGGAGCGGCCGGCGCCTTCGGACGTCCGGGCGGGCGTGGCCCGGTCCGGGGTCGCAAGAGCAAGAAGCAGCGGCGTCAGGAGTTCGACAACCTCTCGGCACCGACCATGGACTCCGGTGCGGTCAGGGGCGACGGCTCGACCGTGCGCCTGCCGCGCGGTGCCTCGCTCTCGGACTTCGCCGACCGGATCAACGCCAACCCCGGCTCGCTGGTCCAGGTGGCCTTCGGCCTCGGGGAGATGGTGACGGCGACCCAGTCGTGCACCGACGAGACCCTGCAACTGGTCGGCACCGAGCTCAACTACGAGGTCGTGATCGTCAGCCCCGAGGACGAGGACCGCGAGTTGCTGGCGCGCTTCGACCTGGAGTTCGACGGCGACTACGACAACGCGCAGATGGTGATCCGGCCACCGGTGGTGACCGTCATGGGTCACGTCGACCA
>QHCA01000345.1 GCA_003244095.1 Pseudonocardiales bacterium
TCGAAGTGCACGTGAACGCCGCTCTCAACGTCGGGCTCAGCACGGTCGAAATCGTCGAAGCCCTCACCCACGCCGCGGTCTACTGTGGATTCCCGAAGGCGTTGAACGCGATCTTCGTCGCGAAGCGCGTCTTCGCTGAGCGCGACCTACTCCCGGTGCAGCCGCCAGCAGCCTGACCACCGCCCCGAAGGACCATCCGCTTGCGGTACGCCGATCAACAGGCGAAGCGCGCTCCGCGCGAAGCATCTCACTGTGCCGCTGTGGTTCAGGTGCGCATCGTCGCGTCCTCGGGCGCTTCACCGTTTGGACGTGAACGCTGCGGCGTGGTCGCGGGCGAAGTCGGCGAAGCGCCGAGGCGGGCGGCGGAGCAGCTCTTTGACGTGGTTCGTCGTGCAGTCGCTCCATCCGGTGGAGAAGGCCTGGCCGTATTCGACGAGCATTCCGGCGAGCCAGTGTGAGACTCCGGCGTCGAGCATCGACTGGCGGGCCGTATCGTCGGGAACGGCAACGTAGGAGACGTCGTAGCCGGTCGCCTGCTGCAGTTGCGCGGCGGCCTGAGCGAACGAGATGGCTTCGGGGCCGGTGGGTGAGTAGATCTTGGCGTGGTGATGGTCGGGCTGGTCGGTCAGGATCTTCGCGGCGACCTCGGCCACATCGCGCGCATCGATCGCCCCGATCCGACCCTCGCCCGCGTTGAGGTAGAAGGCGTTCTGCTCGATGATGGGGTCGACGGAGCCGAGGAGGTTTTGCATCAGGTATTGCGGGCGAAGGATCGTCCAGCGCAGGCCGCTGCTCTCAAGCTGATGGTCGGCGAGCGCGTGCAGGCGTCCGCTGCGGGTCGGCGCGCCGTGGGCGGCACCGAAGACTGACATTCGAACGACGCGCTGCACGCCGGCGTGGCGGGCCGCCCAGACCGCGTTGATGCTGTTCTCAGGCGCGCGCGGACCGTTGGCGTTGAGCAGCCAGAGATCGCTGACGCCCTCAAAGGCGTCGGGCAGCGACTCGGGCGTGCCGAGGTCCGCTACCCGTACCTGGACACCGCGTGACTCGATGCCCTGGGCCTTTGCCTCGTCGCGGACCAGTGCCCGCACGTCGACGTCAACGTCTGAGAGCGCATCCATCAAGGCGCCGGACACAGTGCCCGTGGCTCCGGTGATCAGGACCGTGCGGCTCATATGCGTCTCCCTGGAGCTCGAGGTGGCCGTGGGGTGCCTTCGGCGGGCAGAGTGCCGGTCGGCGAGCTCGATGACGATGCCGCCGACGAGGAGGCAGCGGATGCTGTGCGGTTGCGGGCGTTTGCGTGGTCTCGGCCCGGGAGTTGGCCGGCGAGCACACTGGCCAGGACGATGACGAAACCCAGGCTCTGCCAGGCGGTGAAGGTCTGAGCGAGCACGACCGCGCCGAGCAGCGCCGCGACCACCGGGCTCAGCAGCGCGAGAAATGAGACGACCGGGGCGGTGAGCTGGCTGATCCCGCGAAACCACAGGGGATAGGTCAGGGCCGCGCCGATCAACGACAGGTAGGCGTACCCGCCCAGATTGGAGGCGCTGAGCGTCGCCGGGACGCCTTCGATGATCAGCGCCAAGGGGGCGAGCACGAGCCCGCCGGCGGTCAGCTGCCAGCCGGTAGACGCCAACAACGGCACGCCGTCCGGGCGCTTCCACCTCTGGGTAAGCACCACCCCTAGGGACATGCAGCCCGCCGCGCCCAGGCCGGCGGCAACGCCGAGCGGGTCAAGCGCGGCCTTTGAATTCAGCACCAGCAGAGCCACTCCGAGCACCCCTGCGATTCCCGCCAGCAACCGCCGTCGACGCAGACGCTCGCCGAGCAGCGCAACCGCCAGCACGGCGACGGCCAGCGGCTGCAGGGCGATGACGGTCCCTGCGACCCCACCGGGCAGCCGATAGGCCGCGAAGTAGAGCAACGCGAGGAACGCGCCGATGTTCAGCGTCCCCAGCACCAGCGCCCGCCACCACCACGAACCGCTTGGCAGAACCCTGGAGATGGCCAATAACAAGAGCCCCGCCGGCAGCGCCCGCAACGCGCCGTCGAGCAACGGCCGCCCAGGAGGCAGCCATTCAGTGGTCACCAGATATGTACTGCCCCACACGACCGGCGCGAGCGCCGTCGCCAACGTCAGCCATGTCCGATGTCTCGTCTCCGGTCTCATCGCTTCTCGCCTTCTGGCTTAATGCCATCTTTTCCTCGCATGAATCTTCTTAGGAAGATAGCAGGAACAATCTTCCCCATCAACTAGACTGGCGTGGTGATGCCCGACGATGTTGACCGAATCCTCGAGCAGTGGGCGCTTGAGCGGCCTGACCTCGACGTATCTCCCATGGCGGTTCTGGGGCGGATAGGCCGACTCTCGCGGGAGCTCGATGGTCCGCTGCAACGAGTGTTTGGACGCTTCGCCCTCGACCGCGGCGAGTTCGACGTGTTGGCCAGCATGCTCCGGGCGGGCACCCCCTACCAGCTCACCCCGGGGGCGCTCGGCGAGTCGATGATGGTGACCTCCGGCGCAGTTACCAAACGCGTTGACCGCCTGGAGCGGGTCGGCCTGCTCGCCCGAGAGCCTGATCCACGAGATCGGCGCGGTGTGCTTGTCCGGCTGACGCCCCAGGGTCTCGAGCTCGTCAACCAAGCCGTCGAACAGCACGTCGCCAACGAGGAGCGCCTCCTCGCCGGCCTCACTCGTAAGGACCGCGAGCAGCTCGCTCGGCTGCTGCGCCAGCTGGGCGAGTCGATGCACACAGCCGAGGCAGCGCCGGCACCAGCGCCCGCGTCCAGCCCAACCGCGTCCTCAAGCAAGTAACAGTGCAGCCAACCCTGGCCCTCGCCACCGCGCAGTCTCTTGGTGCACGAGGCCACCGAGACCGGTCGTTGCGCAACCCAGGGCTTGCCCGCTTACTCACCCAAGCCGACCCGCTGGCGGATCGGCTATCGGACAGCCATTCCGGTCATCGCCCGATTCGGGCGCGCTTTTCGTCTGGCGTGAGACCGATGTGGTGCCAGCCCCGCGGCGTGACCCAGCGGAAGAGGGTGCGGCCCGGGCGTTTGCACCAGCATGACTCGTCGCACCCGCAGTCGAACCGGACACCCCCGACTCCAAGCGCATCCGCAGCGCGAGCGCTGACCGCGAGGAGCAGGTACCCCATGGCGCTTCGCAACAGGATTCGGCGCATACCCGAAGCGTAGGTCCATCGGCCAGCCCGGAAAAGCTCGGCTGTTCCCACGGGTCGCAGTAGTCGGATCCCCGAGTGACGATCGCTCGGTCGGGTTGCGGGAGGATCGCGAAATGTCGATCGAGCTGGTCTTCGAGTCCCATTCCTGGAGCCAGGATAACGACCGAGGGGTAGCGACTGGCTGGCTGCCGGGCCAGTTGTCCGAGCGGGGCCGAGGCTTGGCCCGGGAGCTAGGAGAACGGCGCCGCTCCGACGGCCTGGCCGCCGTGTTCACCTCCGACCTGCGTCGAGCCGTAGAGACCGCTGCGCTGGCGTTTGCGGACTCCGACCTGCCGGTGCTCGTCGACTGGCGGCTGCGCGAGTGCGATTACGGCCAGCTCAACGGGGCACCGGCCGCACGCCGTGCGAGCCGAGTGCCTCGCCGTCCCGTATCCCGGCGGGGAGAGCTGGACTCAAGCCGTCCGCCGGGTCGGGCGTGTCCTCGGCGACCTGCCGACACGGGGGAGCGCCGGCGGCCGGCCGGCGAAGATGACCCCGGAGAAACTCGACGTCGCCGCCGGATGCTCACCGAAGGCGTCCCCAAGGCGGTCATCGCCCGACGAGCACCGGGGGGGTCACTCGCCGCCAAGATCACAGCGCTACTGGCGGTTCTCGGACTAACCGGGCGCTCTCCGTTGTGCCCCCCAGCGCACGAGTACACGGGGTCCCTGCAGTACTCGCCGAAGATCTGGCGGATATGGCTCATTCAGCGGTCCCAATACCAGAAGTCATGGAGACCGAACGAAGTGTCGATCATGAAAATACGCTGACTTTTCAGCGTGGTTTCATCGATGTCCGTGTGCAGCATGATGGCTGCACCGTCACCGACCGTGCCCACCTGGTGGATGTACTCGAGTTGGTTGAGCCGGCTCGATACTTCCGCGATGACAGCTGCCACGGCGGATCCGATGTCACGGTGACGGGTAGGCTCCGGAGGTACGTAGACCGAAACTGCTTCAACCCAGCTGCGTGCAACCTGGGGGGCGATTGCCACCAGTCGACCGGACAAGGGGGTGATGATCCGGCTGACTCGTGCTTCGGTGTCATACGACCGGTGGACTCTCTGTGCGGTCCCTGCATCGAAGCGCAGGGCCGGCTTGGCTCCCGGTGAGGGAATCGTCGTAAAGCGCTCCGTCAGATTGCTGATCTCTGGGGCCATTCACGACCTGCTTCCATGACAGAACCCCCGCAGCGCGGCGTTGGTGGTCGGTGAGCGCATCGGCGGGGGTTCGGTAGCCGAGGGTGGATGCAACCTGACGCGGTTGTAGAACACCTCAAATGTAGTCGGTCACGGCGAAGCGGCGCGGGAGCATCGGGCAGGTATCGGTCATCGTCCCGGCGGGAACCGCTTCTCGACCTCCTGCACGACACGGGCCGCGAGCCTGAAGGTCGGACTCCCGCCATCAAGCACCACGATGCGTTCCAGGATGTCCGCCGCGGCAGATCGGCCTCCAACGGCAACCACCTCCGCGCGGTAGGCGTGTGACCTGGCGGCGAAGCCCCGATCGCCGAGCACCGTGGCCACTGCCTGGCGCAGCGTGACGGAGGTCGTCGCGTCCCGCTCAAGACGCAGGCCCAGACCGAGTGCGGCGACCTGCCGAGCGCTCGCCCGCTGCTCGGGTGTCTGCGGTATCACTACCATCGGCACACCGGACGACGCTGCCTGCATGACGCTGCCCATCCCACCGTGCGTGACGAAGACATCGGCCTCGCGAAGCACCCGACGCTGGTCGACCCAGCGCCGGACCTCGACGTTCTCCGGCGCACCCGCCGGCCATGTCTCACGGCCAGACGCTACGAGCACGTTCCACTCCGCGTTACGGAACGCGGAGTAGCACAGCGGCAGGAACCCCGCCCAGCCCTGGAAGATCGTGCCGAGCGCCGCATAGAGGCGGGCACCGGCACGGTCGGCAAAGCTGGGTGCGGCAGTTCCCAGCTCCGGCTCCGGCAGGCATGGCCCCACGAAGTGATATCGGCTGTCGAATGTCTCACGGGCGGGCTGGAAGGACGGGGGCACCAGGACCAGCGTGCTGTCCTCCGCGTGATGCAGCAGGTCGACGATGTTCCAGGCCGGCACAGTCATGTCCCGCGCTAACGTCGACATGGCCTCGTCGAAGGCATCCTCCGTCTGGCGAAATCGCGGCCCGTCCGCAGACGTCAGGTGGGACACCATGCCGTTCGCCGCGAGCGTCGTGCACAACAAGGCGCTCGGGGCCGTACCGCGCTCGGCCAGGACTCGCCCCCAGACACACAGGGGGTCGTAGACCAGCACGTCGTACGGCTCGACCGCCAACGAGTCCAGCACGCCGGGCAGCAGCGCGATCGCGTCCCTGGCTTGCCGGAGTGGGATCTCCGCGTAGCGACGCGCGGGATCGTCCGCCGGTGATGGCTGCCACGGCGGCTCGTACGGCAGGAATTCGGCGCCCGCACCACGCGCCTGCGCCGCGAAAGCCGCCGGCAGCCGGATCCGGACCCGGTGGCCGCGGTGGGCCAGTTCGGCTGCGATCGGCAGGGCGGCGTTCACGTGCCCGATCATCGGGGGCACGGCGAACTCGAACAGCGTCACTGGCTGCTGCGAGGCAGCACCGCGATCGTCCGGGGACCAGCGTCCAAGCCGCCTTCCAGGACCTCGGGGACGTCGCCCGGGGGTTGAGCGCGAGCTGCCTCGATGATCCTCGCCATCCCCTCGATCGTGGGATTGTCGAAGAGCGAACGCATGCTCAACTGCTGCCCGAGCGCGTCGCTCACCTTCCAGACCAGCTGGACGGCGACGAGCGAGTTGCCGCCGGCGGCGAAGAAATCGTCTTGCAGCCCAACCCCACTGTGCCCGAGGCAGTCCTCCCACAGGGCCAGCAGCGTAGAGCGTACGTCGTCCTCGGGCGGGTCCGAATCCTCGCCGGCGAGGGAGGGCTGAGCCACGGGCCGAGGAAGTTCGCCGCCCAGCATGCTCGA
Source organism: Pseudonocardiales bacterium (assembly GCA_003244095.1). Taxonomy (GTDB): domain Bacteria; phylum Actinomycetota; class Actinomycetes; order Mycobacteriales; family QHCA01; genus QHCA01. Next base: position 6,177 of record QHCA01000345.1, read on the forward strand.
CAGCGGTACGGCGCTCAGCACCGCGTGCGGCCCGGAATCCGTGGCGACCAGCCGGCGGAGCGCCTCGCACGCTTCGGTGGGCGGCATGCCTGCACGGCCGGGCGCCCCCAGGCCGTCCGACGTTTCCAGTCCGGAGGTCTCGAAGCGCCGGAGGCGGACCTCGTCGACCTCGACCAGCGGCTCACCGTCGGGGTCCACGACCACGACGTCCCACATGCACACCGGCGCAGCCGCTCCACCGTCGGGAACCGGCTGGCCGACCGGGCCGCGATGGTCGACGAGCGCGTAGATCTGTTGCGCGAATGGCTTTCGGATCAGCACCCGGCTCATCCCGACGGGGAGATACTGCCCTCCGTCTTCGGGCACGGTCGCGAAGGAGATGGCTTCGTCGAGCAGGGCCGGGTGCAACGGCAGGGCAGGCAGGTCCTCGGCGACCAGCGGTGCGGCCACCAACTCTCCCACCTGCACGGTGCCGCCGGTCCGGATCCGCCGCAGGCTCGTCCAGCGGTCGCCCAATGCCACCGATCCGCCGGCCGCCCGCTCCTGCATACCGGACACCGCCAGGCTGCCCATCGTGCACCGGGCCGCCGTCCCGGCCAGGTCGCGTCGCGCTGCGGGCGGCGGGATGGTCCAACGCGCCCGCGCCCACGCGTGCTCGACCATCACCTCACGGTCAGCACCGCGGGACCGGACGACGAGCTCTCGTAGGCTGTTGCCGGTAGCGGAGATGGCGATCTCGATGTACCGCTCGCCCTCCCGCGTGAACACCATCGGCGCGATGTAGTGGACGTCGCGCAGCTCGAGGATCTGCTCGGGCTGCGCCTTGCTCACGGCGTGCTCGAACGCGGCCCGGAAGAGCTCGAGGTACCCCGTGCCGGGAAGCAGCCGGGTCCCGCCAACCCGGTGCTCGGCGACCACCCAGTCGCGGTCCGCGTCGAGCCGGCCGCGGACGACGGCTGCGCCGTCGCTCCGGATGTGCGCGCTGGTGAGCCACGGATGTTCAACCGGGCTGCCCACGTTTGTGGCACTTGCCCCCGGCTCGCGGGGCCGGCTAACGGGCTGCGTTGCTCGATGCTCCGCCGCCGCCATACCGACATCGAGCCACTCGCCCCACGACACGGAGACGATCCGGGTGTCGCTGGGGGAGCTGCGCGGGCTTCGCGAGACGGCATCGAGGAAGGCGTTGGCGGCACAGTAGTCGACCCGCCCGACCCCGCCCACGATGCTGGTGACGGAAGAACACAGCACGACGACCTCGAGACCGTCGCCGTCGAAGGTGTCGAGAAGGTTGACGGTCCCGATGACCTTGGGAGCCAGCACGGCCTCCGCGGCGGCCCGCTCCTTGACTTCGATCATCCCGCCACCGGGCAGCCCGGCGGCGTGGACGAGGCCGTGTACCTGACCGAAGCGAGACATGGCCGCCTCGCGAACCACCGCCATCGATACGGCATCGGTCACGTCCCCGCTGCAGACCGCCACCTCCGCCCCGGCGGCCTCCATCCGCGAGATGGCCAGCAGCGCGCGGCTCGTCGGATCGTCGGCGCCGTGTTCGCGGAGCCACGCGGCGCGCGCCGGGACGGCCGGCAGCGCGCGGCGGCTCACGAGGACGAGGCGGGCCATGGCCGTACGAGCCAGGTGCTCAGCGACGCTCAGGCCTATCCCGCCGAGACNNCGGCCTTACCCCGCCGAGACCGCCGGTGATGACATAGGTGCCCCCGCGCCGCCATGCGGGCACGGCGGCCCCCTGGTCCTCGAGCGGCACCGAAGTCCATTCCGGCACCCAGCGCCGCCCTTGCCGGAGCGCGACGGCAGGCGTGGCCTGCCCAGAGGCGAGCTCGGTGACGAGGCGGTCGAGGGCGGTCGCGCGGTCGTCGGCGCCGGGGGGGAGATCGGTGTCCACCTGCCGGCAGGTGAGCAGGGGCGCCTCGGCGGGCAGGACGCGGCACACCCCGGTGACGAGAGCCAGCCCGGGATTGAGGAGGTCGCCGCCGATCACGTCCTGGGCCTGCGCGGTGACGACGTCGAGGGCGACCGGCTGCCGGCGTTCAGCGAGCGCCTGTCCCAACGCGAGCAGGTGGAAGAACGCCTGCTCCTGGTGTTCGAGGACTTCTCCTCCGCCAAGCCGCTCACCTGACGAAGGGCCGACGCCCAAGCCCCACGCGACCACGACACGGGACGGCGTCAGTCCTGCGGTGGCCAGGGCGTCGAGGACCGCCGTGTAATCCTCCCGGCGCGCCGGGTCGACGGTGAACGAGGCACCGCTGTCCTGACCGAACGCCTCGCCCCGCCGCACGGAGACCACCGAGGCCCCCGCGTCACGCAGCCGCGCAGAGAGGCCGGCGCCACCGCCAGGATCCTCGAAAAGGAGCACCCGTTGCCCGTGGGCGCCGCCGGACCGTTGCGCGATCGGCGCGGTGCGCCATCCGGGCACCTCGCACCACCGCTCGATGGCTCGCTCCTCGGCAGCGGCCGCCGGCCGGGGTGAGGGCGGCGCGTCGATCGTCTTCCCGGCGGCCGCGGGCCTCGGCGCCACCCAGCAACGCTGTCGCTCGTAGGGGTACGTGGGTAAAGACGTGCGCCCGCGCTCCGGCCCACCCACCGTGAGCCAGTCGATCTCCGCACCGCGTAACCAGAGCGTCGCCAGCGCTGTCAGAGACGTCTTGCGGTCCTCGTCGACACCGGCCGCCGGTGCGGGCGGCAACGTCGCGAGAGGGGCGTCGTACCCGGGTCGCAGCTGAGCCCTGGCAAGGTCGGCGAGGGTGCGGCCCGGTCCGACTTCGAGCAGGGTCCAACCCGACTCCTCGGTCAACTGGGCCAGCCCGGAGCCGAACCGCACCGCCCCGCGCAGGTGCCGGCCGTAGTACTCCGGATCCGTCGCCTCCTCGGCCGTGATCCAGCGTCCGGTGACGTTGGACAGGTACGGGATGGACGGGACCTGCAGGGGGACCTGAGCGACGCCCGCGACGAACTCCTCGACGACGGGGTCGACCATCGCCGAGTGGAAGGCGTGTGATGTCCTCAGCTCCCGCACGAGGTGTCCCTCGCCCTCCAGGACGGCGGCCAGAGCGCGGACGGAGCTCGTCGGCCCGGACATCACGCACGCACGCGGGCCGTTGACCGCCGCCAGATCCAGATCGGCGGGAAGGCGGGCGACCAGCTCGTCCTCCGGCAGCAAGACGGCGAGCATGGAGCCCTCGGGCAGCGACCCCATCAGCCGGCCCCGGGCAGCGACCAGGCCAAGAGCGTCCTCGACGCGGAGCACACCTGCCAGGCAGGCCGCGACGTACTCACCCACGCTGTGGCCGAGCATGGCGCTGGGCTCCACACCCCAGGACCGCCACATGCAGGCGAGAGCGTATTCCACGCTGAACAGTGCGGGCTGGGTCACCGCGGTGCGCCGCAGCTCCTCGTCGGCCTGCGCCGCGCCGCCGTCGGGTGGGTGCAGCAGCGAGCGCAGGTCCAGTCCCAGGTGGGTGTCGAGCACGCTGGCGCACAGGTCGAGGGCCGTGCGGTAGGCGACGTCGTGCTCGTAGGCACCCCGCGCCATGCCCGCGTGCTGTGTTCCCTGGCCAGGGAACAGGAACGCCACCGGCGGCGGCCCGCCGGGCTGGCCCGGCGGGCCGCGCTGGATACGACCGCCGTCCAGGAGCGCGTCGGCGGCATCCGGGAGGCTGTCCGCCACGACGATCGCCCGGTGCTCGTACCGGGTCCGGCCCTCCTGCAGCGTGTACGCCACGTCGCCGAGATCGAGTTTCGGATGACGCAGCAGATGCGTGGCCAGCTCCTCGACCTGCCGTTGGAGCGCCGATGCCGTCCGCGCCGACAGCGGGAGCAGGTGGAAGGCACTTTCCGGAACGCGGGCGGGCACCGCGGGCGGCTCCGCGACGATGACATGCGCGTTCGTGCCGCCGATGCCGAAGGCGGACACCCCCGCCAGCCTCGGCCCGGGACCGGAGGGCCACTCCTGCGACTGACGCGGCAGGCGGAACCGCGAGCCCTCGAGCCCCAGTGCGGGGTTGACAGTCTCGTACAGCGTGGGGGGTACGACACCCTCCCGCAGGGATCGAACGGTCTTGATCAGGCCGGCCATCCCTGCGGCGCCCGACAGATGCCCGATATTCGACTTGACCGATCCCACCAGGCAGGGTTGGTCGCCCCCGCCGTACACCTCGTGCAGGGCCGCCATCTCCACCGGGTCGCCCAGAGCGGTCGCCGTGCCGTGCGCCTCGAGGCAGCGCACCTGCTCGGGACCCACCCCGGCGGCGGCCAGGGCACGCCTGAGCACCCTCGCCTGACCCTGGCTGCTCGGAGCGGTGTAGCTGTGCTTGCCGTCGCCGTCGTTGTTGACCGCGGAGCCGAGGATCACCGCGTCGATCTCGTCCCGGTCCGCCAGCGCGTCCGGCAGCCTCTTGAGGACCACCACACCGACGCCGCTTCCCCAGATCGTCCCTCTGGCGCCGGAGTCGAAGGGTCGGCAGCGGCCGTCCGGCGCCAGCACACCCCCGTCCCGGTAGAGGTAGCCGTGACCGTGCGGCACCGTGAGATGGGCCGCGCCCGCGAGCGCGATGTCGCAGTCTCCGGCCCTGAGCGAGGCGCACGCGACGTGCAGGGCGACCAGCGAGGTCGAACACGCGGTCTGGACGGTCAGGCTCGGTCCGCGCAGGCCCAGGTGGTAGGACGTGAACGTGGCCGCGAAGTCAGGTTCGTTGGCTATTCCGATGCCCATGTCGCCCATGTTGGCGACCGTCGCCGGGTCGAGCGTGAGCACCTTGGTCGCGTAGTCGTTGGAGCCGCTCCCGACGAAGACTCCGACATCGCCCAGGTAGCGCCGGGGGTCGTAGCCGGCGTCCTCCAGGGCGGTCCGCGAGGCTTCGAGGAGCAACCGGTGTTGGGGGTCTTGCTCTTGTGCCGTTCTCTGGGTCAGCCCGAAGAGCGGAGCGTCCAACGCGTCATGGTCCTCGAGGAAGGAGGTCACCGGAACGAAGGCCGGATGATGCGCCGTGTCGTGGGGGACCCCCGCGGCGACCTGCTCCGCCACGCTCGATGAGCGGACCATGTCCCGGCCTTCGAGGAGTGCGCTCCAGAAGCTCTCCACGTCGGCGGCACCGGGGAACCGGCCGCTCATCCCGATCACGGCGATGGGCGCCTGCACCCGCGTTTGCGACTGGGCGTCAGGCCGCACAGTCATGAGTGCTCCCCCTAATCATCTGAGATCCACCCATGCCAGGGCTCCCCACCCAGTGATGACATTCAAGGCATAGCGTGTCAACATTGTCAAACCTGACTCTTAGGATGATCAGGGCACCGCGCCGGGCACCGTAGTGAGCCACGCCCGGCAGTCACCCGATGCCGTGCCACCGATCCAGGAGAGAGACCTCAATGACCGAGCCGCTCTTCCGCGTCGTGTGCAACGACGAGGAGCAATACTCCATCTGGGCTGCCGACCGCGAGCTGCCGGCCGGCTGGTACGAAACCGGCTTCAGCGGCAGCCGCGCCGACTGTCTGTCTCATGTGGACGAGGTCTGGACGGACATGCGGCCGCGTAGCTTGCGGGCCGCCATGGCCGGCCGGGCGCCCGACGCGGACGGCGAAGCCGAGCGGGGCTGACGACACCATGCGGACCGTGCTTCGCCTGCCCGCTTCGCCCGGCCAGCTCCGGCTGTGGGCGATCGAGCGGACGTCGGCCGGCGAACCGCTGCACAACATCAACATGGAAGTGCTGTTCGACGTCGTGCTCGACCCCGAGCTCGTACGCGTGGTGGTGACCGACCTGATGGCGCGGCACGAGGCGCTGCGCACCGGCTTCGAGATGGCCGAGGGCGTGCTGCAGCAGTACGTGCTCGAGCCCGGGACGGTGCCCCAGATCGAGCTCGTCGACCTGTCCGACAGCACGCCGGCGATCGCCCGGCAGCGCTACCAGGCGGCTCGCGACGAGCTGGCCCGCATCACGTTCGACCTGGCCGACCCGCCACTGCTGCGGGTCGGCCACTACCGGCTGGCCGACCCGGCCGTGCCCAGCGGAGTGCACGACGCGCTGGTGCTCGTCGTGCATCACATCGTCACCGACGCGCGGTCGTCACACATCATGGTGGCCGACCTCGACCGGGCGCTCGTCGCCCGCCGGCGCGGCGAGGCACCCGACTGGGTGCCGGTGCCCGTCCAGTATGCCGATTACACCGCGTGGCGGGCCAGCCTCGCCGGCTCGCCCCAGACGCTCGCGGACCTCGACTATTGGCGGGCGCAACTGGCCGGCGTGGCCGAGCTGGACCTTACCCTGGGCCGGCCGCGCCCCGCCGAGCCCAGCTACTCGGGAGGCAGCCTGCCCGTGGCGACGGACGCGGCACTGACCGCGCGCATCGAGCGCCTGGCCCGGCAGGAGCGGACCACCCGGTTCGCCGTGTTGCTCGCCGCCTGGGCGGCCGCGCTGGGTGCGGTGTTCGGCGCCACCGACATCCCCGTAGGCACGTCGGTGTCCACCCGGGAGCGGCCCGAGCTGGCCGACACGATCGGCTTCTTCGTGGACCGGTTGGTGCTGCGGCTGTCCCTGGCCGGCCGGCCGAGTTTCCGGGTGCTGATCAGCCGGGCTCGCGATACGGTGCTGGCCGCGTACGACCACAACCGGGCCGGCTTCGACCAGATCGTCGACGCTCTGGCACCGGCCAGGCAGTACGGCGTGACGCCGCTGGCCCAGGTGTCGATCAACCTCCAGCCGAGGAGATCCGGAAGAGCCGACCTCGGGACGGGGATGTCCGGCGGCGGGGGCCAGTTCGACAACGGCACCGTGGCCCATGACCTCGCTCTGGACCTGGCCGATCGGGACACCAGCATCGGCGGGTGGCTGAAGTACCGGCGCGACGTGGTGGCCGGTCCGGCCGCCGAGCGGCTGTGCGCGCTGTTCCTCGACGTACTGGCCGGCGGCGCCGCAACACCGGACACCGCGGTCGGCGAGCTGACGGCGCTGCCCGCGGCCGAGCTGGCTCGCCTGCACGCCGAGCAGGACGGCGGCCCGATCCCCGGTGACCGGCCGGCCACGCTGCGCGTGCTCGTGGACCGCTGGGTCGCAGCCACCCCGGACGCGATCGCCGTCGACGGGCCGGGTGGCCGGCTCAGCTACGCAGGGTTCGCCGACCAGGTGGACCGGCTGGGCGCTCGGCTGGCCGCCGCCGGCGTCCGCCCCGACGACTCGGTGCTGGTCGCGGTGCCGCGCCGGGTGGAGCTGCCGGTGTGCCTGCTCGGAGTGCAGGCGGCCGGGGCGGTGCCGGTCCCGGTGGACGCCGCGGCACCTGCCGCGCACCTGGCTGCCGTGGCGGCCGCGTCCGGGGCCACCTTCGCCCTCGCCGCGCCCGGCGCCGTCGTGCAGCTGCCGGCGTCGGTCACCGTACTGCCGGTGGAGCTGGCGGGGGACGATCCTGGCCCGACACCCGCTCCGGCGATCCCGGCCGTCCGGGCGCCCGCAGACAGCGCCTACCTGCTGTTCACCTCCGGGTCGACCGGCCGGCCCAAGGGTGTCGTGGTGGAGCACCGGCAGCTCGTCGCCTACACGCTCGGTGTCCTGAGACTGCTGGCGCCCCCGCCCGGCGCGGTGCACCTGATGGTGCAGGCGCCCACCTTCGACTCGTCCTGGACCACGGTGGCCGGCGCGCTGGCCAGCGGTGGCGTGCTCCGGCTCGTGGACGAGGACGCGGCCCGCGATCCGCACGAGCTGGCCCGGCTGCTGACGGGTGCACCGGCCGACTACCTGAAGATCACCCCGTCCCACCTGGCCGCGCTCCTGGGCGGGATGGACGCCGAGCTGCTGCGCCCCCGCCGTGCCCTCGTGCTCGGAGGGGAGAGCGAGCGGCTGGCCGTTGTCGACCGGCTGCGGGAGCTGGGCTGGCGGGNNCGTCCTGGACCGGGTGCTGGATGTGCTGAGGCCGGCGCTACGGGCCAGCGCGGATCTGGCGGCAGTCGAGGCCGGGATCACGCGGGTGCTGACCGAGGGCACCGGCGCCGGCTGTGCCACCGTGCCCCTCGGCGCGCCGCTGCCCGGGGTGCGGGTCTACCTGCTGGATCCCGACCTGCGCCCGGTGCCGCCTGGCTGCCAGGGTCAGCTGTTCGTCGGTGGCGCCCTCGTCGCCAGGGGTTACGTCGCAGCACCCGGGCCGACCGCGGCGGCCTTCCTGCCCGACCCGTTCGGGCAGCCGGGGGCCCGGATGTACCGCACCGGTGACCTGGCCCGCCGGCTGCCCGATGGCACCTTCGAGTTCGGTGGCCGGGCCGACCGGCAGGTGAAGCTGTCCGGCAACCGGCTGGAGCTGACCTCGGTGGAGGCCGTCCTGGAGCGCCAGCCGGCGGTGGCCAGGGCCGCTGCGGTGGTGCGCGGGCCGAAGGGGCAGGAACGGCTGGTCGCCTACGTGGTGCCGGCCCCTGCCGCCCGGCCGACCCCGGCCGAGCTGACCGCCGCGGTCGCCGGCGTGCTGCCCACGTTCGCGGTGCCGGGGGCGTTCGTGATCCTCGACGAGCTGCCGATGAACGCCGCCGGCAAGCTGGATGTCGCCGCGCTGCCGGACCCGGTGTCCCGGGGCGACGACGGGCTCGTCGCCGCTCCGGAAAACCCGGCCGAGCAGCAGCTGTCGGTGTTGTGGCGCACCGTGCTGCCGGATGCGGACGTGCTCGTGACGGCCCGGTTCTTCGACATCGGCGGCGACTCGATCCGGGCCATCGAGCTGGTGAGCGCCGCCCGCTCCGGGGGCATCCCGTTGTCCGTCAAGGCGCTGTTCGACCACCAGACCATCAGGGCGGTCGCCCGCTCCCTCGCCGACGAGCACGACTGGCCTGACCGCGACCCGGCCGTCGACCCGTCCGGCGCCGGGCCGACGCTGCTGTGGCTGCCTGTTCCGGCGGAGCCGGATCGCATGGCGGCCACCGGCCGGGTCCTCGCCGGCACGGGCATCACCGCCGCCTGGCCGTCCGGCGGGCTGCTGCTGAGCATCCCGCCGGGGCGCCCGGGCGACGCAGAGCTCGGCCCGCTGCTCACGGCGCTGGCCCCGGCGTTCGACTCGGAACTGAGCTGTCCGCCGCCGGAACCAGGTGCCGCGATTCTGGCCGTAGCCGCGCTGTCACCGACGACGGCAGAGGCGTGTTGCGGCACACCCGACGGGTACGACCCGGACCTCGCGGCGCTGGCCGCCGCCGCAGTCGCCGTCCCGGACCCCGCGGCCGAGCCGGCGGCCGGTCCGGCGCCACAGATCCGGGCGATCGGGCTGCCGGCCGGCGCGCGGCTGGTCGACCTGGGTGCCCCGCCTGGCGTGCCGGTGCTCGCCGTGACCGGCCACGCGGTGGTGGCTACCGGCCCCGATGCCGCGCGGCGGGCCGGCGCGGTGCGGGCCGAGCTGGAGGCACTCGTCGCACACCGCACGGCGTGCCCACCCACCTACTCCGCGGATGACTTCCCGGACGCCGACCTCGACGACGCGACACTGGCCCTGCTCCTGGACCGGATGGGCCTGGCGGAAGATCGCCCGGAGGATCGCCCGTGACCCTCCTGCGCGCGGAAGTGCGCGCCGTGCTGGCCAGTCCGGCCGGGCAGCGGGCACTGGCCGCGATGCTCGCTGCACGGGACAGCTCAGGTGAGGCCGATCCCCGGCCGGTCTACCGGCTGCTCGGTGCCCACCGCCTGCTCGCCGCGAACTGGCCGCGCGTGCTCGGCGGTCGAGGGCTGCCGGCAGCGGAGGCGGCCGTGGTGGTGGAAGAGATGATCGCGGCAGGAGTGTCCGACACCCTGCACACGCTGTCCGTACAGATCTGCGGCACGTTCCTGCTGTCCGCCGGCTCGGCGGTACAGCGAGCCTGGCTCCTGCCCGTACTGGCAAGGGGGCAGCGGTTCTGCACGGTGCTCTACACCGAGTCACTGGTGGGCTCCGACCTGTCCGCGCTGACCACCCGCGCCGAGCCGGTGCCCGGCGGTGGCTGGCGGCTGACCGGCCGCAAGGTCTACAGCGTCCGCACTGCGCTGGCCGACCTGGCCCTGGTCGCGGCCCGAACCACGGTGGAGGCCACGCCGTACCAGGGCATCTCGCTGTTCCTCGTCCCGCTGGCCGAGCCGGGCGTCACCGTCGGCACGCTGCCCAGCCTGGCGGACGAGGCGTTCGCCGATGTCGTGCTGGACCGCGTCGCGGTCGGCCCGGACGCGGTGGTCGGGCCGACCGGCGGGGCCTGGCCGCTGATCACCGGCGCGCTGGCCCTGGAGCGGACCGGCGTCGACCACGTCGCCAAGGCGGACGCCTGGCTGACCGCCTGGTTCGCTGACCGGGCCGAGGCGAGCGAGCCCGCAGACGGGGCAGCCGGTGACATCGCAGCCGGCGAAGTCGCAGCCGGCGACCTAGCCGCCGCCGGTGGGCTGCGCACCAGGGTGCGGGCCGCACGGGCACTGTCCCGGCGCTGCGTCGAGGAGCTGGACACCGGCCGCGTCGACCCGGTCGGTGCCGCCGCCACCAAGCTGTGGTGCAGCGAGACCGCCCGCGAGGTTGCCACCTGGTGTGCCGGTGCGTTGCACGAGAGGGCGCTGTGGACCTACCGGGATCCGGACGCGCCGGCCGGCGGCCGGCTGGAGGCCGCCTTCCGGGAGGCGCCCGGCCTGACGATCTCGGCCGGCACCTCGGAGATGATGCTGGAACTGGTCGCCAGCGCCGGCCTGCCGAGCCGGGACATCACGCCGGCCGGAGAGGAACCGCTGCTCGTCGAGCTGCGCCGGGCGGCGCGGGTGATCTGCAGCCCGGCCGGCGAGCGGCCGACCGAGGACGACCCCCGGGTGCGGGCCGAGCTGGCCGCCCTGGGTGCGCTCGGTTTCCTGGTGCCGGGCGAGCTCGGTGGAACGGGGCTCGGCCTGGCCGCCACGCTGGCCGCCCTGGAGGCCGGCCGGACGCTGGCGCTGGCCAACAAGGAGTCCCTGATCGTGGGCGGCCCGCTGGTCGCGGGCAAGGCGGCCCCTGGCCAGATCGTGCCCGTCGATTCCGAGCACTCGGCCATCGCCCAGTGCCTGCGCGGCGGCCGCGCCAGCGAGGTGGGCCGCCTGGTGCTGACGGCCAGCGGCGGCCCTTTCCTCGGCCGCGGCAAGGACGAGCTCGAGCACGTGACCCCGGCCCAGGCTCTGGCCCACCCGAACTGGGACATGGGGCCGGTCGTCACGATCAACTCGGCGACGCTGGTCAACAAGGGTCTCGAGCTGATCGAGGCGCACCTGCTGTTCGGCATCGGGTTCGACCGGATCGAGGTGGTGGTGCACCCCCAGTCGGTCATCCACTCCATGGTCGAGTTCACTGACGGCGCCACCATCGCCCAGGCCAGCCCGCCGGACATGCGGATCCCGATCGCGCTGGGGATGGCCTGGCCGGACCGGGTCCCCGACGCGGGACCTGCTCTCGACTGGAGCCGCGCGCACAGCTGGACCTTCCAGCCGCTGGATCATGAGGCATTCCCGGCCGTCGGGCTGGCCCGGGAGGCGGGCCGTACCGGCGGCACCGCGCCAGCCGTCTACAACGCGGCCAACGAGATCTGCGTCGAGGCATTCCGGGCGGGCCGGATCGCGTTCCCCCGAATCGTGGACACGGTGGCGAAGGTAGTCTCTGAGCATGAGAGCGCGGCCCGGGACGCGGTCACCCTGGAGGCCGTGCTCGCCGCGGATCGCTGGGCGCGGATCCGGGCCCGGGAACTGACTGGCGAAGGACGAGACGGCGTGCGTGAGGCCCGCAGCGGGACACGCCGAGAGGGGGAGTCGGCCGGATGACCCTGCTCGGCTGGATCATCTTCATCTTCGCCCTGCTCTTCTCGATCATGCTGCATGAGGCGGGGCACTTCGCCACGGCGAAGAAGTTCCGGATGAAAGTCACCCAGTTCTTCGTGGGTTTCGGCCAGACCCTGTGGTCCCGGGTCCGGGGCGAGACTGAGTACGGCATCAAGGCCATCCCCGCGGGCGGATTCGTCAAGATCGTCGGCATGACGGCCCTGGAGGACGTGGATCCCGAGGACGAGGCGCGCTCCTTCCGCAGGCAGCCGGGCTGGCAGCGGATAATCGTGCTGGCCGCCGGGTCGTTCATGCACTTCGCGCTGGCCTTCGTGCTGCTGTTCATCCTGGCCGCGGGGATCGGCCTGTCCAACACCAACTCCTCCGCGGTCGGGGCCATCGACCCCTGCGTGCCGACCAGCATCACCGCGACCAGCTGCACCAAGTCCAATCCCGCCTCCCCCGCGGTCAAGGCCGGGCTCCGCTCCGGTGACAAGATCATCGCGCTCGGAGGCACGCGCGTGCACACCTGGAATCAGCTGGGGGCGGCGATCCGGGCGCAGAAGCCGGGCACCCCGGTGAACGTCACCGTGCTCCGTAACGGCCACCGGCTGACCCTGCATCCCTCGATGGCCGTGGTCAATGGGCGCAAGGGTTCCTACCTCGGCGTCTCCCCGGCGGTGCTGTACGCGACGGTGAACCCGGTCCGTGCGGTCACCTACGCGGGCTCGGAATTCGGCCAGGTCGTGGTCGGTTCGGTCAAGGCCCTCGGCAGCATTCCGAAGGCCATTCCCGAACTGTTCGCGAAGAACCGGAGCAGCACCGCGGGCGGCAACGTGACCAGCGTGGTCGGCGCGGGGGAGTACACCGGGCAGGCGTTCGCGGCCAATGTCGGCTGGCAGACCAAGGTCTCGATCGTGCTGCTCATCGTGATCTCGCTGAACATCTTCGTCGGCCTGTTCAACCTGCTGCCGCTGCTCCCGCTGGACGGCGGCCACCTGGCTGTGGTCATCTACGAGCAGATCCGGTCCTGGATCGCCCGGCTCCGCCGCCGGCCCGACCCGGGACTGGTGGACATGCGTAAGCTTCTCCCGCTCAGTGTCGGGGTGTTCGCCCTGCTGGTCGGCTTCGGCCTGCTGCTGATCATGGCGGACCTCGTGAATCCGGTCCACATACCCCAGTGAGGGTGATGCGGACCAGTGGCCCGCCCGGGGATGGTCTTGCCACGGGGCGGTGGTTGGTGCAAGTGGTGCGGACGTGAACGCAGATATCTGGATAACGCGACCCTTCGGCTAAGTCACCCTTTGGCCAGGACATAGTGAGGGATAAAGGATCATGAGTATTGATCTAGGCATGCCACAGCCCGCGGTTGAGCCCCTGGCGCCGCGGCGGAAGTCGCGCCAGATCATGGTGGGCAAGGGGAAGCACGCGGTCCCGGTGGGCGGCGGTGCGCCCGTGTCGGTGCAGTCGATGTGCACCACGGTGACCGCCGACGTGAACGCCACACTGCAGCAGATCGCGGAGCTGACCGCGTCCGGCTGCCAGATCGTCCGGGTCGCGGTGCCGTCGCAGGACGACGCCGACGCGCTGCCGGAAATTGCCCGCAAGTCGCAGATCCCGGTGATCGCGGACATTCACTTCCAGCCCAAGTACGTGTTCGCCGCCATCGACGCGGGCTGCGGCGCGGTCCGGGTCAACCCCGGCAACATCAAGGCGTT
>QHCA01000346.1 GCA_003244095.1 Pseudonocardiales bacterium
GGGCGGGTGGGGCGCGGCGAGGCGCCGCTCAAGGCACGGCTGATGGATCAGGAGAACGTGGCCGGGATCGGCAACCTCCTGGCCGACGAGATCCTCTGGCAGGCGGCCCAGCCGCCGCTGCGTCCGGCGGGCGACCTCGACGGCGCAGAGCTCGACGCGCTGCGCCGGACGGCCCGCGCCGCCACCCGGCGGGCGATCCGCCGGGGCGGCGTCCACACGGGCGAGGTGATCGCCCACCGCCTGCCCGGGGCGGTGTGCCCGCGCTGCGGCGCCGAGATGGTAAGGGGCCGGGTGGGTGGCCGCACGACCTGGTGGTGCAGCCGCGAGCAGGCCTGGCCGCCCGCGTCCGAGTCGGGCTAAGCGGCGGTTCGGCGGGTCAGCACGAGGCAGAACTGGGTACCCTCGCCGCTGAGCTGCTCGACGGTCATGCCGGCGGCGGCGGCGGCGGCGCGGAGCCCTTGGCGAAGGCCGTTAGCTGCGCCGTCGCGCCGTTGAACGTGTCCTGATCGCCCGGGAAGGTCCCGGCGTTGGCGTACTGCCACATCGTGTAGGCCGCCCAGCCCGCCGGCAGGGTGCCGACCGTGGTGTTGTAGCGCGCGACGAACAACGCGTTGGCGGCGGCGAACGTGGCGTTGTTGCCGGTGCAGGAGGTCCACCAGTTGGTCGTGGTGTAGATGATCGGATAGCGGGTGGTGCGGGCGCGGATCCGGTCGCTGAAGGCGCGGATCCACAGCACCATCGCCGCCTGCGACAGGCCGTAGCAGGTGGCTCCGTAGGGGTCGTACTCGATGTCGAGCATCGGCGGCAGCGTCAGGCCGTCGTTGCTCCAGCCGCCGCCGTTGTCGACGAAGTAGTCGGCCTGCGCCGTCCCGGAGGAGCGGTCCGGCAGGGCGAAATGGTAGGCACCGCGGATGAGCCCGGTGCCGGCCGAGCCGTTGTAGTGCTGGGCGAAGTACGGGCTGCGGTACGTCGTGGACTCGGTGGCCTTGACGTAGGCGAAGCGGCCGCCGTTGGCGTAGACCGCCCCCCAGTCGACGTTGCCCTGCCAGCTGGAGGCGTCGAGGCCGGGGACGCCGGCCGGCGCGAGCCGCCCGGATGGCCGTTGGCCGTTGGCCGTCTCGTGGGCGGGGATGGTCGAACCCGCGTGGTCCTGCTGCGGATGGCTGACCGCCGCCGGCCGGGGCACGGGTGCGGGCCCGGTGGCCGCCGCGGCGACCGACGTGGCGACCGACGTGGCGACCGACGTGGCGTCGGCCGGCAGGGCCGGCAGTGCGACGGCGAAGGCGCTGGTGAGCACGACCAGGACTCTCCAGCGGGCAGGGACGGTATCGGTCGTCACGTGGCGGCCCCGATCGGCATCCGGTCCCCATGGTCCGAGATGCCTTCCTATCCTAATCCGCCCATTACGTCCCGCGCAAGATAGGAAAAGGCCCGAAAGTGAAGTCATCGCCCGTACGACTTGATCCGTTCGGGCCGCCCACAGCGTCCGGGAGCCCTAAAATCACCGCACCGCATTTCAGGAGGGATCCCTGATGAGACGAGTCGCGAGAGCATTGGCCGTCGCCGCCCTCGTCGCCGCGAGCCTGTGGGTGGCGCCGGCCGCGCAGGCGCAGACCCCTCAGCAGGAGGACTTCAACTCCGTCCCCGGGCCGCCATGGCGGTCCAACAGCGTGACCGCCTCGGGTGGCGTGCTGCACGTGGGCGGGGCCGTCGGCGGCTCCATCGACGAGGGGTTCGACCCGCAGCAGCCCAACGAGTGGACCGGCACCGCGGAGAACTACCTCGGGTGGACGATGTCCGCCCGGATGCGCCTCGACAACACGATGGCCGGCCGCTGTGCCGACGAGGAGGCCGACCTCACCGTCGCCGACCACGCGTTCGCCTTCTGGCTCGCCCTCGGCACCGACGGCGTCTGCTTCCGGGCCAACGGCATGGCACCGAACCACCACGCGCTGAACGCGCAGGTCTTCCACACCTACCGGTTCGACGTTCACCACCAGCACGTGCGGCTCTCGATCGACGAAACGCTTGTCGACTCCTTCGACGCGCCCAGGTCCGACAGCTTCATCGGCGCGTGGATCCAGTTCCTCGCCCTTCCAAACCGGCGGTTGCACGTCGACTCCCTGTCCTTCGACACGACCCCCTCGTTGCCGGCCTGCACGATCACCGGCACGCCGGGCAGCGACACGATCCACGGGACGCCCGGCAACGACGTCATCTGCGGCGGCGACGGCAATGACCTGCTGTACGGGATGGGCGGCAACGACGTGCTCATCGGCGGGGCCGGCGACGACCAGCTGTTCGGCGGCACCGGCAACGACACCATCGCCGGCGACGACGGTTTCGACTCCATCCACGGCGACACGGGCAACGACACGATGTACGGCGGGCCGGGCGGCGACACCTTCGGCGAGAGCCCGACCGCCGACGGTGCCGACCTCATGGTCGGCGGGCCTGACTCGGACACGGTGTCCTACAGCCGGCGCAGCACCGGGGTGCACGTCACGCTCGACGGCCTGGCCAACGACGGCGCGCCCGGCGAGAGGGACCGGGCCGGCGTGATCCCGTGGCAGACGGTGACCTCGCCCGACGTGGAGAANNCCAGCGGTCTCGACAACTTCCTGGTCACCCGGGGCGGCGCCGACACCATCCGCGGGCTGGCCGGCAACGACACCGTCGACGTGATGGACCACGTCGGCGACGACGTGGTCGAGGCCGGGCCGGGCAATGCCGACCGGTGCGTGATCGATGCCGGCGACACGGTGACCGGCTGCGAGCTCTGACGCTGGTCGCTGGCGCGGCTAGACGCCGGCGGCCGAGATGATCAGATCGGTGGCGAATCCGGCCGTGAGCCCGATCATCAGGCCCCAGCCGAGCAGCTCCTTGCGACCCTTGAGGCCGACCCCGATCAGCTGGACGACGACGTACAGGATCGAACCCGCGGCGAGGGTGAGGAAGGCGACGCTGACCGGCGCGCTGGTCACCGAATGCCCGATGAGGGTGCCGGCGAACGTGGGACCGCCGCCGATCAGGCCCATGGTGAGCAGGAACAGCCAGGACGGCCGCTCGTCCCCGCCGGCCAGCGGTGCGGTGATGCCGAACCCCTCGGTGGCGTTGTGCAG
>QHCA01000347.1:0-4620 GCA_003244095.1 Pseudonocardiales bacterium
CCGGCGCCGTACCAGCGGCCCGGCGGCTCCCCCGCCAGCACCGCCCCCGTGTAATACGACTCGCGACCCTCCGCGACCGCACCCAACAGATAGTCCGCCGAATGACCCGACGAGATCGTCAGCACGACACCCACCGTGAACATCCGTTATGCGTGGTATGCCCGCCTTCGGCGGCCCATCGGATCGTGATGCATGGGTGTGCTCTGTTGTTGATCTTGCTGCTTATGGCTGTTGTCTGGTCGTTGATCTTGGTCTTCTGGCTCATGTGGTTACTTTCTGTGACTTCTGCTGGATGGCTCGTTGTTGGTCGTGCTGATCGCTGCTGGTAGTGGCTGCTGGTGCTCATCTGCTGGTTCAGGCGTCGGCGTCACCGACGACCTGAAGGCCGGGCCGCGTGCCGGCCTTCAGGTCCCGGAGCCGCTTGAGGGCCAGCCCGGCGGTCCCGCGGCCCACGTCGGCCAGTCCCATCAGCTCTGAGACGGTCGGCAGCCCGTCGTGCTGCATCCGGTGGACGACGGCCGCGGCGTGAGCCCGGTCGGCCGCGGACTCGTACGGCGCGGCCCGGTCGGGCTGTTCGGGTCGTACGGGCGGTCGTACGACGGGCCGTACGACCGGCTCGGCGGGCACGGCCGTACGAGGCTCGGCCCCATCCGGTCGTACGGCCGCTGGCCGATCAGAGCTGGCCGGTCGTACGGGTCGTACGAGATCCGGTCGTACGGGCGACGGCTGTACGACGTCGGGTCGAACGGGCTGGTCGGGTCGTACAGGGCCGTGCGCACCCGGGAGAGGCTGGGCCTCACCGGCATCCGGCCTGTCAGAGCGGTTCAGCGGGCCGTCACGGCCGGCGCTGTCGTCGTGGGCACTAACGGAACCGGTCGCCGGCACAGGGCCACTGAGCTGTACGGGCCCCGGGCCGTCGTTGGTACCGGCGTTTCGTACAGCGGGTACCGGTCGTAAGACGCTGGCCTGTACGACGGCCGGCCGTACGGTGCCGGACCGTACGGCGTCGTACGGAAGCTCACTGTCGGCTCGTACGACATCGGGTCGTACGGTGTTCGGTCGAACGGTGCCGGGGCGGGCGGCGAGCAGGTAGAGCAGGTGCGCGGTGATCGCGGCGGCGATCGCGGGCCAGGCGCCGACGCCGAACCGGAGCTGGACCGGGGCGGTGTGGACGCCGATGGCGAGGTAGGACGCTTGGGCGAGGCCGGACAGGCCGGCGGCGAGAACCACGACGGCCCAGGCGTAGGCGCGGCCGCCGGCGGCAAGGCGGGTGGTGGCGGCGTAGGCGACCAGGGCCAGGCCGTCGGTGATCAGCGGATACAGCCAGCCGATCGGCGGTGGGACGGTCGCGGCGAGGGCGACCCGGTACAGGCCATGGGCGGTGGCGACCGCGGCGCCGGCGGCGACGATCAGCCCGGCCGTCCAGATCAGCCACCGGCCCGAATCCGCCGGCCGTACGCTCGCCCGGCTGGTGGTGGTGGTAGCAGTGGTGGTCATCGTCGGCTCCTCGAGGGTCGGGCCGCCGCGGCGGCCAGCAGCTCGGCAGTGGGTGCGGGTGCCGGGTCGGTGCGTTGGGTGGTCCACCAGGCGGCAATCAGCTCGGCCCCGTCCGCCGGGGCCACCGGCGCCGGTCGGGGGTCGGCGTGGTTTTCGATCGAGCAGGCCCCGTGTGTGGCGCGGATGCGGCGGGCGGCGCCGGGCCGTTGCCGGTCGTGCCAGTCGCCGGCCAGGGCGATCGAGGGGCGGGGGCCGGCGTAGGCGGCCTGCCACGCCTGGGACAGCCACAGCAGTTCCTCGACCAGGTCGGCATGCCACAGCCAGCAGTCCGGCAGGGTCGCGTCGCCGTAACGCAGGAAGACCGCGCCGGTCCAGGCGGCCAGCTCGGCGAGCAGCGCGAACGCGTCTGCCTCGCTGTCGGCGAAGTCCAGCCAGCACGCCGGCGGCTTCACCGACGGGCTCGCGGTGAGTTGTTCGACGGCGATCGCCAGGTCGGCGACAACCGCAGCGAGGTCTTCGACCCGCTGCCGCAGCCCGGCCGCCTCGCCGACCGCATGGCGGAGGGCTTCGATCTCCCGGGCCAGTCCGGCGAGGCCGGCCATGGTGGCCGCGGACCCGTGGTCGGAGGTGGGGCCGGTCATGTGGGGCCGCCGGAGCGGCACCCGTACGGAGAGCAGCCGTCAGGGTCGCCCTGGTCGTCGGGGTGGTAGCCGGCTTCGTGGTCGGCGATGGCGTCGAGGAGGTCGGTCTGCCGGTCGGCGTGTTCGCGGCGGGTGACCCGGTCGATCGGGGCGACCGCCAGCGGCAGCCGGGAGCGGTGCAGGTAGGCCCGGCCCAGCAGGTCATCCCCGCCGGTACGGGCGTGGGGGTGGCCGTGGCGGATCGCAGCGTCGAAGGCGACCGCGTCGGCCCAGCCGGACGGATCACTGTCACGTAGGGCCCGCCAGGCCTGGTTGCCGTGGAACGGGCAGCCGACACACGCCGACTTGGTGGTGCTCCAGCCGCGGACCCCGAGGAAACGTTGGCAGTCGGTGCGGCTCATCCCCAGATCGAGCAGCGGGTAGACCGGCCGGGTGTAGTTGACGTCGAGACGGTCCCGGACCCGGCCGAGTTCGTCGGTGGAGAACCCGATCCACTGCTCGGCCCACACCCCAGTCGGGACCGGCCGAGGATGGGCATAGCCGAGGAGTTCGCGGACCTTGGCCTTGATCGGCTTGACCTTGTACTCACTGGTGCACTGCCGGCGGATCATCCCCGACCCGCCATCGGGGCGGATCACATGCAGCGGCATCGAGGCGAAGCGGTGCGCCGGGTTCAACGCATCCGCGCGGATGTTGCCCGCGCTCACCCGATACACCGCCATCCCCGCCGCGGCCAGGACCGGTTCGAGACGGTCCAGATGGGTGTAGACTGCGGCTGGCTCCCAGCCGGTGTCAGCGAAGATCACCGCATCCGGCCGGGGCAACACACCCTCCACCGCGAGCAACGCCAACGCTGTCGACTGCACCCCGGCGCCCAACGACAACACCCGCAACGCCGGACCGCTCATGCCGCACCGGCCGCCTGGTAGGGGTCTTGCCCGGTGATGGCCTCGACCAGGGCGGCGACGATGATCTCGGCGGCCGGTGGGGTGACCGCGTTGCCGTACTGCCGGACCCGGTCCCGTTTGCTACCCAGGACGGTGTAGCCGTCGTGGAAGGCCATCCCGCGGCCGACCTCGGCCGGTTCGAGCATCCGGAACACCACGTCACCGACATCCACCCCACCGGCGCCGGCGCCGGGCGGCATGCGGCCGGTCACCGCCGGCCTGCCTCGCGGTTCATCCCGGTGGCGGTCTCGTCGAGGACGACGTGCAGCTCCCCGAGCGCGTGGGTGAGGACCTGGGCGTAGCCGGTGTTGGCGGCCTGCCAGTCCTCGACCAGGCAGGCCAGCTCGTCGACCTGCCGGGCGTAGCCGGCCAGCACCACGGCCGCGTCCGCCTCGGGCTCATCGGCGGCCGCGAGGCTTGCCGGTGCGGTGTCGGTGCGTGCGGTGATCGTCATGCGGGGGCTCCGTTGCTGGTGGCCACCGGAGGGCCGGTGGTGGTGTGGTGGCGGTCGAGTTCGACCCGGGCGACGGTGAGGGCGTGGCGGAGCCGGCGGACCTCGGCGAGCAGGGCCAGGACGTCGGTGCGGGCGTGCGCGGTGAAGATCCCGTCCGCCCGCAGGTGGCCTTCGATGACGGCCAGGTCGGCGGCGGACATGGCGGCGGTCATCGCCGGCACCAGCCGTTCGCGGTGGTCGGGCCGGGTCCGGCCGATGGTGTGGTGTCGTCGAGGACGGCCCGGTAGGCGGCCGCGTGGGCGGCGGTGAAGAAGTCGGGGGTGTACCGCTCGGCGTCGTCGATGCTGGCCTGGTAGCCGGCCCGGGCCTGCTCCCCGCCGGTGTCCAGCTTCTCGCCGATCTGTTCCCAGCCCGCGCCGTGGGTGCGGGCGGCGTGGATGGCCAGCCACTGCCAGCCGGTCAACAGCCGGGCGAGGCGATGGTTCGCGGCCAGCGCGTCCAGCGGGTCTATCCGGGGTTCACGGTCGAGCCAGGACGCCAGCACGGCCGCGTGCTCGGGGTGCCCGGTGGCCTGGCGGCCCACCGTGGCGTCGGTCAGGGTGCTGGTCAGGGACCACTGCTCCCAGGTGCCGAACAGTTCAGCGGAGGACTGCTCGGCGATAGGCCGGCCGGCGCTCATGATTAGCCCGCTTCGATCGCTGTGCGGGTCTGCCGGCGTTCGGCGGCCAGGGCCAGGTCGACCAGCGCCTCGTAGGAGGCCTGGTCGTCCCAGACGGCGGAGATCGGCCCGTCGGCGTCGGTCAGGAACGCACACATCCGCCGGTCGATCAACCACGGCACGGCCGCCCAATCCGACGCGGCGAACAGGGCGGCGACCTCGGCGATGGGCAGGTCGAACTCGGCGTCGATCCTGTTGTTCTTCCAGAACTTCACGGCAACTCCTTCAAGTGACGGATTGCGGGTGGCAGGGTTGGTGCGGGAAGGGGGCAGGCGACATGCGCGTCATGGCGGGGTCGAGCCCGCCCCCTCCCCCACTCATGGGGTCAGCCCTGCACCGGGGCGCCGGCGGGCGCGGTGCGGG
>QHCA01000347.1:4630-29317 GCA_003244095.1 Pseudonocardiales bacterium
TGCCGTGTGGTAGCGCAGGGACACGCCGATCGCGTCGGCGTCCAGGACGTTCTTCGACCGCTGATCGCCGGTGGAGTCGGTGTAGGTCTCGACGTAGGTGGTGCCGGTGACGATGACCCGGTCCCCGACGTGCAGGCTGTCGGCGACGTGCTCGGCCGGCTGCCCCCACACAGCGACGTCGTAGAACACCGCCGGGGTGTCGGCGTACTCCCCGTCACGGCCCTTCCGACGGCTCGACACGGCGATACGCAGGTTGGCGACGGCCTTGCCACTGGCGGTCACGGCGAACCGTGGGTCTGAGGTCAGGTTCCCCTCGGCGACGATCGTGGCGGTCATGATCTGCTCCCTTCGGATTGACACGTACGTACGTGTCGGTGGTGGGTGGGCGTTGGCCTGGTTGGCTGCGGCCCGTTGGGCTGGGCGACGGCATCGCCGCTTGCCCCGATAGGCGCCGGGCGCGGCCCCGGAGGCTCGCCGAGCAAGCGATCAGGCCGAACGATCTTGGGCGGAAATAAGCGACGGAGGAGCGCCGCCGAAGATGGTTCGGACCGCTTGTCGGTGAGGGGGGCCGTGCTAAGCCGGGCCGCCCGGTAGGTGCTGCGCCGGACGGAGTCCGGCACCCGTCCCCGGCCGCAGGCCGGGTGTCCTTCGGCATGTGAGGTGATCGTGGTCTGGGCGGCGGTCATCGGCCGGCGATCCAGGCCAGCAGCCGGCCGAGCCAGGCCAACATCCCGAAGATCCAGTTGACGATTCGCATGACCACGGCGACGACGCCGACGCCGGAGGCGACAGCCAGGGCCGTGCCGAACAGGTGCAGCATCGATACGGACATCACGAGCAGACCTCCTGTTGATCAGCGGCCACGGAGGCCGCGCGATTGGTGGTGGCGAGTTGGTCGAACCGCGGGTCCCGGTACACCCGGCCCCCGGCCGGGAGGGCCTCGACGGTCCAGCCACGGGCCTGCGCGGCGGCGTCTTGGGCGTCGAGGCGGGCGTGCACGGCCCGGGCCGGCGCGGCGGCGGCGCGCGCCGTAGCGCGGCCGAGCCGACCGAGCCCGTCGAACGCCTTCGGCTTAGATCGCATCGGTGCTTCCCTCCTCGAGGACTGGCCGCGTCGTCTTGTCGGGGCGACCGGCGGTACGGCTGGTCGCGTAGGCGGCGAGCTGGGCGAGCCGGGGTGCGGCCCAGGCGCTGCCCTGCCGGGCGGCGGTAACGGTCCACCGGCTGCCATCGGCGGCCAGCTCGGCCAGCGCGTTCAGGCGGGGTGCCCAGCGGTCGGCGCGGGCGGTCCGGCGGACGTCGCGGCGTTTCCACGCCATCTGCACCCGGCCGATGGCGGCGGGCATTCCGCGGCGGACGATCAGCACCTGACCGGCGGGCAGCTGCGCGATCTGCGCGGGAGACAGCACCGGGACGCGGCGGTGGGAAGTGCCGGTGAGGTTGCCTTGCGGGTCGTAGGTGGCGACCTGCTCGTCGCGTTCCCCGGCGAGGGTGGAGTAGGCGGCCAAGTCGTCGGGGTCACGCATCCCGCCGTAGACCAGCAGCGTGGCGGCGTTGTTCAGGATCGCCGCCGCGCCGGTGTCACCCCACCGTTGCCGCAGCTGCGCCCTCGATTGGACGGCGATGTGGATGGTCACCCCACGGCCGCCCATGTCCGCGGTCCAGTTGTCCAGCGGTACCGGGCAGATCAGCGCCGCCTCATCCAGAGCGAGGGTCAGGGGCGGGTCGAGCCGGCCGCCCGGGTTGAGGGCGGCCAGCCGCCGGGCCTGCCTGGCGATGTGCCCGGTCAGCGCGCAGACCAGCGGGGCGGTCTGCCCGTCCTCGGCACCCAGCAGGTACACGGTGCCGCCCTGGGCGAGCAACGCGGGGACGTCGAACTCGGCCGGCCCCTCCCCGACCTCGGCAGCGCTGGCCTGGTCGATGCCGGCGGCGGCCGACGCGGTGGCGTCGGTCAGCCAGCCCAGGGCAGGCATGATCGTCGAGCAGATCGAGGACCGGGTCCGCTCGTTGGTGCCGAGGAACTGGGCGGCGTCGGCGTCGAACGCCGGCTGACAGGACCGCTTCAAATACCGGCGGACGTCGGCGGAGGCCGTGTCGGGGTCGGCGACCCAGCCGAGCACGTCGCGCATCCCGGCGCCGCCCAGGGCCGCCGCGTGCATGAGCGCCGTGAGAACCCGGCGGGCCTGGCCGGCCCAGAACTCCCGGTCCCCACCGGCCCCGCCGGGCGCGGCCGCGCCGGCCAGTAGGTCGGCGGCGCGGGCGGTGGCGGTGGCCGGGTCATCACATCCGGCGAGGGGGTCGAAGACGATGGTCGAGGCCAGCCCGCCGACCCCGGAGGGGTTGAACACGTACAGCGGGCCGCGCCGTGACCGGCACGGCCCGGTCAGCTCGATCAGATCGGTCCGGGTGCTGGTGGCGATCACCGCGCCCGGTGCGTCCAGGATGCGCCCGGCCAGTTCCCCGGACTTCCCGGTCCGGGGACCCCCGACCCGCAGGGTGACGTCCTCACAGGAAGACCAGATCCGCTGCCAGCCGACCCGCGCCAACGGCGTCGCATAGTTGATCGGCTTGACCGCCAGTCGCTGCCAGAACGTCAACTGCCGCAGCGAGGGCCGCAGGGTCTTGGCCTTGCGGCGCATCGCCCACGCCGAGGACGTCCGCAGGATCGACCAGGTGCTGGCGACCCCGGAGTGCTTGCGGGACTTGCGTGCCCAGCGGTCAACGACCCCGGCCGACCCGTGCCGGCGATGAACGGCCCACACGTACAGCCCGGCCAGCACCAGGACGCCGGCCACGATCAGCAGCGGCCAGAAATGCCGGCCCGGCACGGACGACGGCGCCGAGCGCAGCAGCCAGCCGGCGAACGGCAGCACCAGCCCGACCATCGCGACGCGGATTACGAGGCGGCTCATCGTGGCCACCCACCATCAACCAACTGCACCGACTCGCGTCGGCACAACGCCCGAGCCCGCGCACGGCCCTGCACCACCCGTGCGGCATCCCAGCGGTCGACCCGCTGCACCCGCAGCCACACCCTGTCGCCCCGCGTGCCCGTCACCACCGCGGGAACCTGACGGCCGCGGACGTCGAGCCAGACCCGCTCGCCGGACTCAAACCGAGCGACGACGTCGGGGCGGGCGCGGGTCATGCGAAACCGCCTGGCACCCAGGCCGAGGCGTCGACGAGGCCGCCCGTACCGACTGCGGCGTCGACCATCGCCTGAATCGCACGCGCCGGCACGATCAGCCGGCCCCGGATCCGTACCGCCGGGAATTGGCCAGCGTGAATTGCACGGTACAACGTCATCTCCGACATCCCGAACAGCCGTGCCGTCTCCGCGACGCTGTAGAACGCCGGTGGAGTTGGCGCCCCCCGACCGCTCGTGTTCGAACTCTCCGCAATGGCCCCTAGGCGCATCACGCGACCTCCTCAGTCGACTGCTCCCGCCCGCGTTTCGGGCGTCTACAGAGGACGACTTGCAGGGGTGGTCGGAACAGATGACGACGGGTGCCGAGGGGTGACGGGGGATGACGGGCCTGTTGCCTGATCGGCCGCGTGCCCGGACCATAAAGTCGGAGGGGAGGTGCATGATTTGTTCATGACTCGACTGGCACAGCAGCGAGCCGCACGCGGATGGAAGAAGTCGCAGCTCGTCCAGCGCCTCATGTCTGAGGCGAGCCGGCGCGGAGTCGCCGTGGCCAGCCGCGAGAGCCTGATGCGCATGGTCGCCCAGTGGGAGAACGGCCACCGCAATCCCGACGAGCTGTACGGCAGCCTGCTCTGCTCGATCTACGACTGCGATCCCGTCGATCTCGGCCTGGCCGCGAGCGCCTCGGTGGTTGGGCCGGCGGTCGGGCTGAGCTACGAGCCACAGCTGGGCGCAGCCCTCACGGCACTCGACGGTCTGACCCGGCTGGACTTGACAGGGCACAGCAGCGTGGTCCGCGGCGGGTTCGCGGCGGAAGCCCTCAACGCGGTGTCACTCGATTGGCTGTTCGCCGCACACTCCGACGATCGCCGGCCCCTCGACGCGCAGGTCCGTGCCGAGGACGTTGCCGAGATCGAGGCGACGACCGCCACCTTCGACGCCCTCGACAGGCGGTTCGGCGGCGAGCACAGCAGGACCATCGCGGTGAACTACCTGCGCGGACGAGTCGCGCCGCGGCTCAACGGGCAGTACTCCGACGAGGTCGGTCGTGGCCTCTACGCCGCAACAGCCTCGCTCTGCGAACTCATCGGCTGGATGGGCTATGACTCCGCGAAGCACTCCCTCGCACAGCGCTACTTCGTCCAGGCCCTGCGGTTCGCCCGAGAGGCCGGCGACCTGGGATACGGCACTTACGTGCTCACCAGCATGAGCGACCAGGCACTCTTCCTCGGCCGGCCAGATCAAGCCTTGCGCTTGGCGCAGGTTGCCGGCTCCCGCGAATCGGGACCGCCGCCGACCGTGCTCGCCGAGGCCGCTGTGCTCGAAGCGCGCGCGTGCGCCGAGCTGGGCAACCGGGCGGGCGCCAGCTCGGCATTACTCAAAGCCGAGAAGCGCCTAGAGCGGGCGACCGTCAACGAGCTACCCGCCTGGGCGTCCCGCTTCGACGCGACCGTGCTCGCTAGCCACGTCGGGACATGCTGGATCAGCCTCGAACGACCCGAAGAAGCACGCCGCGCGCTGTCCGTCGTGTGGGAACACGCTTCCGGCCAACCCCGAAGGCGTGCCTACGCCGCCGTCCAACTCGCCAACACCGCGGCTCTCGAGGGTGACGTTGACGAAGCGTGCGCCCTGGGCGTCGTCGCCGTCGAGGCGACCTACGGAATGACCTCATCCCGCGCCCACCATCACATCAACGGCCTTGTCCGCCGCCTCAAGCCCCACCGCGACATCCCTGCGGTACGGGAGCTCAGCGACCGCGTACGCACCCTGACGACGAGTGGAGCAGCGTGACTCACGCGACCACAACCTCGTACCGTGGACCTGTGCCACTCAAAGACGACCTGCTCGCCGAAGGCGAACCCGAACGCGAATACCACGCCGGGATCGCTGACCGACTAGCACGGAAGCGCGTCGCTGGCGGGGCAATCATCCGCGACCACGCGGATCGGATCCTTTTCGTGGAGCCGATCTACAAGCCCCACCTGGAGATCCCCGGCGGCCTGGCGGAAACGAATGAGTCTCCGCTGGCCGCATGCTGTAGAGAGGTACGCGAGGAAATCGGCCTAGACCTCAGCATCGACCGCCTGCTTGTCGTGGACTGGGTACCCGAGCACGGCGTCTGGGGCGACGGTCTGATGTTCATCTTCGATGGTGGCCATCTCGACGAGTCGCAGATCGCTTCGATCAGGCTGCCAGTCGACGAGCTGACCTCTTTCAAGTTCCTGACCCTTGACGAGGCGTTGCCGATGCTCAAGCCCTCGATGGGGCGCCGACTACGCCTCGCCTGTGAATCACTTGGATGCTCAGGCCCACCCAAGTACGGAGAGTTCGGCCGCGAAGTGTGATCTTCGGGAGTACGCCGCTAGCCTCCAGTAGCGGCTCGAACCTGCGGAATCAGATCCCCCAGATCGACCAAGTGAACGTGAGCCGCGGGACCCGCCGTGAACTCTCTGATGGGCATCGCGAGCGAACCGAAACGATCGAGGAACAACTGTCGAGTCGAATCCGCTCCCCGGTTCAGGCCCCAAGCGGCAGTGCTACGGCTACCGCGGAGAAAGGTCAGCGGCCTTGTTCCGGCGACATACAGTTCCGGCCGCCGCCCGGAGTTATCAGCGGCCAGGTGCACGAGATCTTGAAAGACTCCTCGCTTGCGCATGGCGTCCGTCCCGGACCAGACCGACATCTTGAACTCGGCGACTCGCCGGTCGGTCTCTAGGTCGTACATGCGAGTGGGATCGTTTCCGGCCGCTAGCGACGGTCGGTTGGTCACCCGCTCGCCTGGCTCGAGAATCATTGGCAACGTCAGGCTGATCACAGCAGCGTGGATCAAGTCGTTGACCCGGCCGATGTCCTTACGCACAAGCAGAGCCGCAGCCAGCAGCTCGGAGTCCAGGCCGGCGTCCGCTGTGAAGGCTCCGGCGGTGATGGCGGTAGTTCCGAGCAGGGCGTGCTCAAGCTCGCTAACAACCGCGTTGAACCGCCCACCCGTCAAGAACGCGGCCAGCTTGGCGAAGGCTTCACCGGATGCCGAGACCTCAGCATCCATCGTGGCATGGCGAGCCGGGCGACTCGGGACAGCCGACACGACTCGAGTACCGCGCGACAGCGGGGCGGGAGCGACGCGGCCGGAGACGACGAACGTGACAACGCGTCCGACAAGGTCGAGCTGTGCCACGCGCCACCCGTGGTCCATCCAGGCGTGCGCCTGGACGTGCGGGCTGTCGCTTTCGTTAGCCCACCACGCCGGATACCGGTGGGCACTGGCCGGCAGCCCCCCAGGCACTACATCGGCAATCTGCTCGAACGTCATCCGCGTCGACGAACCGGATTGGCGCCGCAGCAACTCGGACAGTCCGTCGTATTTTCCCATCGCATCAGCATCTCGCATGGGATGGCTGGTGACTTGCGGTTGCTGCAACAGTCGAGCGCTTCCCGGATTCACTGGACGCGTTCCAACCCTGCTTCGCTGGCGCCAAGGCAGTGTCTGCCTCAGCCCGAATTCCGGATCACGATCGTGCGGCGGCCACGGTGCGCCGCGACCAAACCGTCAGCAAACAGCAACGCGACCGCTCGGTGCGCAGTGCCAACTGATACGCCATGTTTGGCCGCCAGGCCATCCAAGGTCGGAATGCGGTCACCGGGACGTAGCTCACCCTCCCGGATGGCTCTCCGAAGCTCCGCGGCGATGCGCTCGTATGGGCTGGGGACTTTCGGTCTGGGCGCGACCGCGCCCGGACGAGAGGCATGGGGGAGGCGCACGCCGAGGGTGTCTGCGGCGCGCTGGTCAACCTCGGCCTTCCACGCTGCGTAGACGCGGAGTGTTGTGGTCCCGCCGCCGGAGTGGCCGAGCCGGCCGGCGACAGTCCGCACGTCGACGCCGGCGGCGATCAGCTCGGTCGCGCTGTAGTGGCGCAGCTGGTGCAGGTGGGTACGGAGGCCGAGGCGTTCGGCGAGCTTGGCGAAACGCTGGCTCACTGACGACGGCACGAGATGCGTGCTGCCGTCGGGAGACAGCGAGAACATAAATGCGTCCGCGCTGAAGTCCAGCCCAAGCTGCGCGGCCCGTTCAACGCACCGAGTCCGGTGGGCGGCCAGCACCTCGACGGTGTCGGCGTCGATGGCGACGCGGCGTTGCTGATGGGTCTTGGTGTCCTTTTCCCAGCGCCGGTTGCCGTCTTGGGCGATGCTCGTGCGGAGGGTGACGGCGCCGGTGTCCAGGTCGAGGTTGTGCCAGCGGAGCCCGCACAGCTCGCCGCGGCGGGCGCCGGTGGTCATGGCTAGCCAGATGAACGTCGCCCAGTCTGGGTCAGTGCTGGCTTCGGTGAGGATGCGGGCTGCTTCAGCCTCGCTCGGCGGCCGGGGATCTGGTCGCGTCGGCGATGGCGGTTGGGCTTCGCTGATCGGGTTGTATCCGATCCAGCGCCACCGGACGGCTCGCTTGAGCGCGCCCGACAGGATCCAGTGCACCTGCCGGACGGAGGACGGAGTAAGGGGCCTGCACAGGTGGGGGCCGCAGCGGTGGTCGCACTCGTGCGGCCTGACCGTGCGGTGGTCGGTGTACCGGCGACCGTCGCAGTGATCGCGGCAGGCGCGCAGCCGTGCGTACAAGGAGTCGATGACCTCCCCGTCCAGCCGTGCCACCATCAGGGGCCCGATAACGGGCCGGATGTGCTTGTCCATCAGGAACCGGTACGTACGCAGCGTCGTGGGCTCGACATCGAGCAGCTCGAGGTAGCGGTCGAGGAGCTGGTCGACGGTAGCTCGGGTGCGCGGGTTGCGGCGCTCGTCGATCTGGTTGACGAGCCGCGTGAGCGCCTTCTTCGCCTCATCCCGGGCGGCCTTGACCCCCTCGCGGGAGGCGCCGGGGTCGAGCGGAATGACCTCGGTCAGGTAGTGGCGCTTGCCGGTCAGCGGGTCGACTCCGGCGTACACGCGCACGCGGAGCGACCCGCTCGGCAGGCGTTCCATGCTGCCTCGCTGCCGCTCTGATGACCTCGTCGCTGGCGCCACAGAGACACCTTACCGGAAACTCGCACCACGAGTGATGCCACGCGCCAGCTCAACGAGCTTGCCTCTGGAACGGTGAACGACGCCAAGATCAGTGTTTCTGCAGGTCAGAGGCCACATTTTCGGCCTCTGGTATGGCGCGCTCGGAGGGACTCGAACCCCCAACCTCTTGATCCNNCTATCCGTTGAGCTACGAGCGCAGGGCTGTGCGGGTACGAGCATACCGGCCCGCCCCGCTCCCGAAACGACAGCGCTCAGGGTCGCCCACGACGGAGGCGACCCTGAGCGATGAGGGACCGACTCAGCGGCAGCCATCACTGAGGAGACTGCCGTCCGTCTCGATACGGCCGGCCCGCGTCGCATGGCCCGAGTCGGCCGCGCTGCCGGCGAGGGTGAGAACGAGGCCACCGCACCTGGCCGTGAAGAGCGGGGCGGCTGTCCCCGAATGGGCCGATAGGACACAGAGCGGAGGCTCGGGGATTTGAACCCCGGATGGGATTGAAGTCCCAAACCGCATTAGCAGTGCGGCGCCATAGACCGGACTAGGCGAAGCCTCCCGAGGCCCACGGCAGACAGCCAGGGGCACCGACGGCCAAGACTACAAGGCGCCCGCGCCACGCGGCAAAGCCGTCACGTATTGCCATGAGGGGTAACTGTGCGCAACTATGGGGCATGCTGTACGCCGACCGTAGGGCAGCCGGGGGAGCCCTCGCCGAACGTTTGACCCATCTCGCCGGCCATCTCGATGTGATCGTTCTCGGGCTGCCGCGAGGCGGCGTGCCCGTGGCTGCGGCGGTCGCCAAGAGGCTCCGACTCCCCCTCGACGTCCTCGTCGTGCGCAAACTGGGTGTCCCCTGGCACCGTGAGCTGGCCATGGGTGCCATCGCCCCCAGCGGCGTGATGATCCTCCAAGACAGGATCATCAAGCGCGCCGGCGTGCGACCGTACGAAGTCGAGGAGGTGGCTACCAAGGAGGCCGAGGAGCTCGAGCGCCAGGAGCGGGCCTACCGGCCCGACAAGCCCCCGCTCGCCCTCGAAGACCGCATCGCTCTCATCATCGACGACGGCCTGGCCACCGGCGCCTCGATGCTCGCCGCCGTCCGCGCCGCACGAGCCCTCGGCGCCAAGATCGTGATCGCGGCCGCCCCGGTCGGCTCGTCCGACACCATCAGGAGGGTCGGCGAAGAGGCAGACGATGTCGTCGTCGACAACACTCCGGCCGAGCTCGGCGCGGTCGGTCAGTGGTACGACGACTTCGGCCAGGTGCCCGACGCCGATGTCCTCGCCGCCCTCGGCCGATAGGACTCAGAAGGGCGACCGACCGCACAGCCGCTGGAAGGGCCGCGGCCGGTTCAGGTACGCCTCGGCTTCCAGGGCAGCCACGGCCACCCGCGGCACGTCCCGGGTGGTCGGGAAGCACACGTACCGTGGCTCCCAGATCGGCCGGAACTTCGCATTGAAGCGGTACAGCGTCTCGATCTGCCACCACCGCGACGCGAACAGCAGCACGCGCGCGAACAACCGGGTGACCGGCCCCGCCCCGAGCCGTTCGCCCCGCTCCAGAGCGGACCGGAAGGCGGCGAAGTTCAGCGACACCCGCCGCACCCCCAGCCCGGGAGCAGTCTCCAGGAGACGCACGATGAGGAACTCGTTGAGCCCCGGCTCGGCCGTACGGTCACGGCGCATCAAGTCCAGCGACAGCCCGTCGGCCCCCCAGGGCACGAAATTCAGCAGCGCCCGCAGCACGCCGTCCTGATGCGCCGTGACCACGACGCAGTCACCATCCAGGGCATCGCCGAAGCGGCCCAACGCCATCGAGAAGCCGCGCTCGGTCTGTGCCCCCCGCCACGCCGCGGCCGCCGACCGCAGGCCGGCCACCTCGTCCCGGGAGAGGTCGCGCAGCCGCCGTACCTGCGCGACGTATGATGCCCGCTCCACCCGCCCGACCATCTGCCGGACGTTGCGCATCGCCCGGCCCTGCAGCGTGAAGTCGCCGACCTCCACCACCGCCTCGTCGCCGAGCTCCAGCGCGTCGAGGCCGACCCGCTGCCACGCCACCCCGGCGGCCTCGCCGCAGGCCACCACGGCCGGGGTCCAGGCGTGCTCGCGCGCCAGCTGCAGGAACGCCTCGATCGCCCCCGGCCACGCCTCGGGGTCACCCAACGGATCACCGCTGGCCAGCGCCACCCCGGTGACCACCCGGTAACAGATCGCCGCCTTGCCACTCGGCGACCACACCACGCTCTTGTCCCGCCGCAAGGCGAAGTAGCCCAAGGAGTCCCGGCAGCCGTGTGCGGTCAGCAACCCTCGCAGCTTGCGCTCGTCGGTGTCGGTGAGTACCGCGCGCGGCTCGGCCGGTCGCAGGATGAGGTACGACACGACGAACGCGGTGAGCAACCCGAAGGCCAGCAAGGTGCCGGCGATGATCTCCGAGACCCGCTCGCCGGTGAAGTGCAGCGGCCCCCCGATACCGACCAGGCCGAGCAGGACGTGCTTGAACTGCTGCCAGATCGACGGATCACCCACCAGCCGCTCGTTGTAGAGCGTGACCAGCACCATGCCGGAGACCAGCCCGATCAGCGGCAGCAGCAGGGCCGCCTGCAACGCCAGCATCCGGGTCGTCGGGTCGCCCTTGGCCTGGAACTCCGCCCGCGCCGCGACCAGGACGACGAGCAGCACCAGCGACAGCCCCGCCTCCTCGACGTCGAGGCCCTTGAGCACGTGCAACGCCACCAGGAGCGCCAGCACGGCGACCGCGGCCCGCCAGGCGCGCCGCTTGCGGCGGCGCAGCCCACGGGCCAGTTGCAGCAGCAGCACGCCTGCCGCGGCGGTGAGGGCGGTGGCGGTGGCCGAGGCGGGCGCGGGGATCAGAGCGGACAACTCGTGTAGCCGGTCGCGCTGGGCCGGCGCAAGCGCGCTGATCAGGCTCAGCAGGCCGAAGAGCGCTGTCAGGGCGGCCAGGACGTTGGGAACCCGCCGGCCCTGCGCCCGCCAGCGCAGGGGTTGGCGGCGCTCGGTCTGACTGGCGGCCACGACCTTGAGTCTGGACCCATCGGGCCGCCGCGCACCAATCGTCACAGCAAGCATTCCCCCGCAACCCATGATCGGGGACTCCCCGTCCGGCTAAGGCCGGACCATCATGCCGGACCCGTCAGGCCCGGGATCAGCTGACGCGGTTACGCGTCCTTTTCGCAACGCGGCGAGCGCGCCGGCGGGCCCGCTTGGTGGCCGAACGCGCGGCATACCGGGCCGACGGCCGGCCACCGGTGTCGAGGGCGGTGATCAGCAGTCCGCCGATGAGGCCGACGTTCTTGCCGAAGTGGATCCGCTGCATGGTGCGCTGCTGCGGGTCGTCGTGCTCCCAGAAACGGTGTCCGGCGAGCGTCGTCGGCACCAGGCTGGTCGCTAACCCCAGAGCGGCCAGTCGCGGCATCCGCCCGGTGGCCAGCATCAGCCCGCCGACGATCTTCAGGCCGGCGTCGATCTGCACGAGCTGCACCGGGTCGCTGGGCAGCGGCACCGGCAGCACATCCGCCAGCTTGGCCGCGATCGGCGCCGCAGCCTTGGCGCGCGGATCCGGGTTACGGAGCACATCGATGCCTCCGGAGATGAACGGTAGGGCGAGCATCGTTCGGGCCACTCGGCGGAAGACGGACATCGGCGACTCCAAGTCACTAGAGGGCTATCAGGGATATCAGGGACCTACCCGTCAACTCACGGACATCACATCAAGATCGCCGTCGGCGTAACGCTGCCGCAGCACCTTCTTGTCAAACTTACCCACACTTGTCCTGGGTACGGCATCGATGAAGGCCCAGCGTTCGGGCACTTGCCACCAGGCGATCCGGTCGGCAAGAAACTCGCGGAACTCCTCCGGACCGCCCGACTCCCCCTTGCGGAGCACCACGCAGGCCAGGGGTCGCTCCCCCCACTTGTCGTCGGGCACGCCGACGACGGATGCTTCCAGTACGGCGGGATGGCCCATCAGCTGGTTCTCCAACTCCACCGAGGAGATCCACTCCCCGCCGGACTTGATCACGTCCTTCGACCGGTCGCTGATCGCGAAGAACAGGTCGGGGGTGAGCGAGCCGACGTCCCCGGTACGCAACCAGCCGTCGTGGAACCGGTCCGCATCGACGACTGTGCCGTCGTCGCCGGAGTAGTAGGAGCCGGTGACCCACGGCCCGCGTACCTCGAGCTCACCGACCGCCTTGCCGTCGTGCGGCAGGAAGCTGTCGCCCGGCCCGACCAGCCGGCCCTCGACCCCGCCGAGCAGGCGGCCCTGGGTGATCCGGTAGCGCATCTCGTCATCGGGGGCAACGTCGTGCGGCGCCCGCGCCACCGACGCGACCGGCGACGTCTCGGTCATCCCCCAGGCCTGCATGATCGTCACGCCGAGGTCCTGCTCGAAGCCCTCCATCAGCGCCTGTGGCACTGCCGCCCCACCGCACGCGACGACCCGCAGCGAGGTCAGGTCGGAGCCGGCCTTGCGGCTGTAGTCGAGCAGGTCGTTCCAGATCGTCGGCACCGCCCCGGCGACCGTCGGCTTCTCGGTCTCGATCAACCTGGCCAACGGCTCGGCCTGGAGGAACCGGTCGGGCATGGTCAGGCTCGCCCCGACCATCACGGCGGCGTACGGCAGGCCCCACGCGTTGGCATGGAACATCGGCACCACCGGCAGCACCCGATCGCGGTCGGAGAGCCCCAGCAGGTCGCCCATACAGACCGACATGGAGTGCAGCACGGCCGACCGGTGGCTGTAGACGACACCCTTGGGGTTGCCCGTGGTCCCGCTCGTGTAACACATCGCGGCGGCCTGCCGCTCGTCGATGCTGGGCCAGTCGAAGACGTCGGGCTCGGCCGCGAGCAGGTCGTCGTAGGAATGCAGTTCCTTGCCGGCCCCCTCCAACGGTGAGAGGTCGGCCGGGCCGACGACGAGCACGTGCCGGACCGTCTCCAGCTTCGGCAACACCCGGGCCAGCAGAGGTACCAGTGTGTTGTCGACGACGACGACCTGGTCCTCGCCGTGGTTGGCGACGTAGATCAACTGCTCGGGGAAGAGCCGGATGTTGAGGGTGTGCAGCACCGCACCCATCGCCGGTGCGGCGAGGTAGACCTCGAGGTGCTCGGTGTTGTTCCACTGGAAGGTCGCGACCCGCTGGTCACCGGTGATGCCGAGCCGGCGCAGCGCGTTGGCGAGCTGCGCGCACCGGCGCCCGACGT
Organism: Pseudonocardiales bacterium; assembly: GCA_003244095.1. GTDB lineage: Bacteria > Actinomycetota > Actinomycetes > Mycobacteriales > QHCA01 > QHCA01. The sequence continues at coordinate 18,008 of QHCA01000347.1, forward strand.
CGGCGTACGTGATCTTCCGGGACCCTTCGCCGGTCCACGTCGAGACGGTGCTCGTGCCGTACGCCGTGCTGGCGTAACGCAGCACCGAGCCGATCGACAGGGGCACGTCCTGCATGGTGCTGCGCATGCCTACCTCCGAGGAAACCGGATCCAAGTGTGGCCGATTCCAGCGATCACCGCGAGAGGCGGGAGCGGCAATGTCACGAGTTTCGGCGGAGGCACCTAGATCACGCCGCTTTGCCACCACCAGGACTGGGACCCGTACGCGTGCTCGATCCGGTTGCTTAGCCGAACGTACGGCCGTAGTCGAGGGTGAAGGTGCGCTCGATCCAGTCGACGCCGCCGCGCGGGCCATCGGGATGGCCTGCCGCGCCGGACTCGATGACCCGCCGGCGGCCGGCGACCTCGGCGGAGCGGTCGTGCACTGCCTGCACCGAACCGTGGTCGAGCAGGATCTCCATGACCCGCTCGAACTTCCAGGCGGGATGGAAGCCCATGTGGACGTACGTCGCCCGGATGAAGTCCGCGCCGAGCAGCAGGCCGCCCGTGAACGGCACCGGCCAGCCGAGGTTCTGGTAGGCGTAGCCACCGCCGGCGGCGATCGTGAGCCGTTCCGCCGTGCCGCCGAGAAGAGGCGCGCCGGGCGCGACGTCCTGCCCGTCGATCTGCGAGCCGGCACCCAGGTGCAGTGCGTCGAGGACGAGCCGGCCCGCGTCGACCGCGTAGGTGCAGACAAAGCCGCGCCAGCACGCCGTACTGAACATCGCCGGCTTGAGACCGCGCTCTGCCGGGTCGAACAGCCCGTGGCCCGACACGCCGGCGATGGCCAGCTGCTCGCCGTCGAGCCACACCGTGTCGGGCACCTGAGCGGTCACCTGGTTATCCTCCGCCACTCCCAGCAGCTCCGCCGTGCTTCCGTGCGTTCATAGACCGCTCGACGCTGCCCTCACGGGCGCGGAACTGCCCCTCGCACCACGGCCGCTACCCGAGCATGCCGCGGATGTCGGAGGCGGTCAGTTTGCCGGACGAGAACTCACCGCCGTCCATGACACTGCCGAACAACGCCGCCTTGGCTGCCTTCAACGCCATCACCTTCTCCTCGATGGTGTCCTTGGCGACCAGCCGGTAGACCATGACCTTCCTCGCCTGGCCGATCCGGTGCACCCGGTCGACGGCCTGAGCCTCGGTCGCGGGATTCCACCAGGGGTCCAGCAGGATGCAGTAGTCGGCTTCGGTCAGGTTGAGGCCGAAGCCGCCCGCCTTGAGGCTGATGAGGAAGACCGGCGCGGTGCCGTCCTTGAATTCGGCCAGCGCCGCTGACCGGTTGCGGGTCGAGCCGTCCAGGTAGGCGTACTCGATGCCCTCGGCGTCCAGCCGCCGCCGCGCCGCGGTCAGAAACCGGGTGAACTGGCTGAACACCAGGGTCCGGTGTCCCTCGCTGACGACCTCTGTCAGAAGCTCCATCAGCACGTCCAGCTTCGTGGACGGAACGTTCGCATAGACCGGGTCGACCAACGAAACGTCGAGACTGGCCTGGCGGAGCAGGGTCAGCGACCTGAAGATCTCGAACCGGTTCTTCTCCAAGTCGCCGAGCAGGCCAAGCACCTTCTGCCGCTCCCGGTGGAGATGGGTCTCGTAAACCCGCCGATGTTTCGGGTTGAGCGCCACCTCGACGATCTGCTCCTGCTTGTCGGGCAGATCGCGGGCAACCTGGTCCTTCGAGCGGCGCAGCATCAACGGCTTGACCCGTCGCCGCAGCTGATCCAGCAGACCTGCGTTGTTGCCCCGCTCGATCGGGGTGCGGTAGTGCTGCTCGAACCGGACCGGACTTGCGAACAGCCCCGGAGCTGTGATCGACAGCAGCGACCACAGCTCCATCAGGTTGTTCTCCATCGGGGTTCCGGTGATCGCCAGCTTGAATGGCGCTGGCAGCTTCTTGGCGCACTGGTAGCCGCGCGACTGGTGGTTCTTGACGAACTGCGCCTCGTCGAGGATCAGCCCGGCCCAATCCAGTCGCGCATAGTCGTCGTACTCGAGGCGGAACAGGGTGTACGAGGTGAGGACGATGTCTGCGCCATCGGTGACCTCGGCCAGCTCACAGCCACGCCGCCGCTGGGTCTCGGTGATCGCCCGCACGGCGAGATCAGGGGCGAACTTGCGGCACTCGGCCGCCCAGTTGCCCACGACGCTGGTGGGTGCGACGACCAGGAACGGCCCGGTTGCCTCGGAGCGTTGCTTCGCGTGGCAGATCAGGGCCAGCGTCTGCAGTGTCTTGCCCAGACCCATCTCGTCGGCGAGGATGCCGCCCAGCCGGTTGGCGTGCAGGAAGGCCAGCCAGCTGAATCCGGTGTGCTGGTACGGCCGTAAGACGGCCTGCAGCATCTCGGGCACCGCTACCTCTGGCAAGTCGGCGACGCGGGTCAACGCGCGTGCCGAGCGTTGCCACTCCGCGGCCTGGCCACTGACGACGCCGAGCCGATCCAGCTCGTCCCACAGGTCGACCTGGAAGCGGCTCAGGCGGGCGTCCCGCGGCCCTGGATCCTGCAGCGCTCGCGCCTCGGTGATCAGGTCGGCAAGCACCTGGAGATCGGGATGGTCGAGGCCGAAGTACGTCCCGCTCGGCAGGATGAGGTTGTCCTCGCCCGACGCCAAGGCGACGAACAGCCGCTCGAACGGGACGCACTCGCCGTCGACCGACACGTCGACGGCGAGATCGAACCAATCCCGGTCGTCAATAGACTCTGATCCCGATATCGCCAGGACAGGCGCAGCTGTAGCTTCCCGGTAGCTCACCGGCGTGCCGTGCACCTCGACGGTGAGTTGGTCGAGGTCGGTCAGCCGGGGCAGCACGTCGGTCGTGAACCGAACGGTTGCGATGCCGGTGAGCGTGACCGCCGGAGCGAGCCGCATGCCACTGTCAGCGGTCTCGCTGAGGTCGGGCATCGTGTCGGCGATGGCCATCACCGCCGCCAGAACATTGCCCTCCCGCTCCAGATCACGGCCGTGGGCGGATCCGCCCGGCGGCCACAGCGGCTCTCGTCGCACCGTGTCGGCAAGGACGTAGCGCCACTGCCACTCCAGGCTGACGCGATGGTCGGGGAGGTGCTGCACGACCAAGGACAAAACCGGCGGCTGCGGCTCAGGCAGGCAGACGGACTTGTCGCGGGAGACCAGCCGCACCCGCTGCCGCAGGACGCCATAGTGCTGGCTGAAGAAGCGGCCCTCGTCCTGCCCAGGTATGACCAGCCTGCCCTGATCGAGCAGATGGCGCATCGCCGGCTCGATGGGTGCGGCGAGGCGGGCGAACCGCAAGCGGGCGTTCGGTCTTGACTCGGGCTCTCCCTCTGCCTGCCACCAGGCGATGCCGTGCGCGGGGTCGCCGATCAGCAGCGATGCGTGGCGAGCGGGTCGCTCGCTGCCCGCGACGATGTCGGAGCCAAGCTCCAACCCCGTCGAGCTGCGCTCCACGTTGACAACCAGCTCAGCGGCATCCCGGTGCACCGTCACGGGCATGGCCGGCTTGCCGGCCTGGACCAGCGGCAACCCGATGTCGCGCGCCTCGGCCAGCAGGTCCCACAGGCGCCTGCTGGTGTGCGCCTCCAAGTAGATGGGCTGACTCGCGCTGCCGTAGTAGACCGGCCGGCCGGCCGAATCCATGGCCATGATCTCGTTCAGCAGCCGGAGGTGCTCGCGGGCAACTCCGCGGTGGGAATAGCCGAGGTAGGCGAGGTTGGACCAGGAGATACCGGTGCGCACCCAGCCACCACTCCTGCCAGGCAGGACCGGTCGCAGGGCGAGCTTGGGTGCGCCGGGTCGTGCCTGCTGTGACCCGGCGGGGCTGATGAGCTCGAATTGCAGGGCAACGGCCGGCTCGGGCGCCTGGCTCGCATCCTTCGGCACGAGGCCGGTCAACGCCCGCTCCCACGACGCCGGCGCCGCTTCGGCATCGCCGTCGCCAGCCGCGTCCCCAGCGGCATCGGGGAGCGCGGCAAGCACCAGCGCCACCGAGTGCTTGCAATTTTGGCCGACCGGACACGTACAGGTGCCGTGGAAGGCCGCCAGCCTGCCGTCGCCCGACTTCGCAACGACGGCTATCGCGGTGTACGGACGGCGGGCCGTACCTCGCACCTCCCCGAAGAAGTGCCCACGGTCTTCATGCCACCGCGCGTTGAGCACCGCACCGCGCCGCGCATAGTCGCGGCCACGCAGGAAGGACTGGGTGCCGACAAGCCTGAGCAGCGTCGTCTCGTCGGCAGTCAGGGTGAGTTGCATCAAGCCCCCATCTTTCGCGCCCGGCCAGACGCTAGCCGAGAGCACCGACATTGGGGCGACGACACCCGACCGCCTCGGCAAACGGCCGAAGACTGCGTTCTGCCCGGCACCACCGACAAGCGCCGCAACCGTGCGTGGCGGTCGGACGAGGTCCTGATCGCCCTGGACGAGTTCGCGGCGCGAACGGGCCGGCGACGCCTGCCGTAGTGGGCCGCCGGGGCCTAGCCTGTGCGCGTGGCGCGCTCCGGGACGGCCCCCGATGGCTGACGCCGACGACGTGCGCCGCCTGGCCCTGGCCCTGCCCGGCGTCGAGGAGATCGACAGTGACGGCTTCGACTTCCGGGTGGCCGGCAAGGGGTTCGTCTGGTCCTATCCCGAGCGCAGCGTGGGCAGGCGGCTCATTCGTACCGACGTCGCCGTGCTGTTCGTCGGCGACGAGGCCGAGAAGCAGGCCCTCCTGCTCGGCGAGCCCGGGCTCTTCTTCACCACGCGCGGGTACGACGGCTGGCCGCTGGTGATGCTTCGGCTGGCGGAGGTGGACGTCCAGCGGCTGGGCGAGCTCGTCACCGATGCCTGGCGGATGCGCGCCCCATCGTGATCTGGGCGCCCGTACCGAGGAAACGACACGATCACGCCTTACCACGGAGGCGCGATGTGCGGGCCTGACGTGCCCCACCGCTGTATGACGGCCATCCACTCGTCGGTGGCCTCTGTCACCATCTCCGAGCAGTCCTCATAGCACGGCCGGCCCTCGTGGCAGTTGTGCGTCGACATGAGGTAGGCCCACAGCGTGGCGCGCAATACCTCGGCGCTCACCTGGAGGCCGTCAGCGTGCGCACGACATCGCCCGCGATGCGCGGCGTGGTCACGGCCTCCAGGCAGAGGCGGGCCGACTCCTCGCCGTCGCCGTGAATCAGCAGCGACGCCGCCGCATCGACCAGCGCGGCTGCCTGCCGCTCGGGAACGGACGTGGCCTCGTTGAGCAGGTCGAACGCGATAAGCCGCGCCGCCGAGTGGATGATGCGACGACGTGGGTAGTCACTGTCGAAGCAACCCCGCCTGACGGGCCCTTCCATGGTCGGCAGCTTGTCGATCAGGGACGGCTCGGCGGCGTGCTTTTCCATATCATTTTGGGTTGATGCCTTGGGACAGATAGGCCGCGGCGCGGCGCAGCACCTCGTTCTCCTGCTCCAGCAGCCGGTTACGGCGCTTGAACTCGCGCAGCTGCTCGGACTCCTGCGCGCTCAGCCCAGGACGCTTGCCGTCCTCGACATCGGCAGCGTTGAGCCAGTTACGCAGACACGACTCGGCAATGCCGAAGTCCTTGGCGACCTCGGCGATCGGGGCTTCGCCCTTGCGGGCCACCGCGACGACATCGTCGCGGAACTCTCTCGGGTACGGCTTCGGCATGGTCGCATCCTCCCAGCGAGGCCGCAGCCCCACAGGTAGGTGACAACCAGACCCTGGGCAGACCCGGACGAGCAGCCAGCATCATGAGCGCACGGACCAAGGTGCTGGCGGCGACGGCGTGTCCGAGTGCGTTGGCGTGGATGTGGTCGGTGGCGAAAATGCTTGGGGTCGGCGGCGAGGGGATGGTGGTGGTGGTTGGCGGTGTGGGTTCCATGGTGGTCTGCGGCGACGCGGGCGGTGAGGGTGTCGAGGTGGTCGAATCGGTCGGCCATTGCGGCGGCGTGGACCTGGGGGATCAGTCCGGAGCGGGCGAGGTCGAACAGTCCGATGGTGACCAGTTGGGCGCCGACGGCGGTCAATGGCGCGGCGAGGGCGCTGAGTTGATCATCGGTGCGTGTGTCGTTGAAGCCGCGGCTCATGGCGTCGTTCCCGCCGGCCCCGATGATAACCAGGTCGGGGCCGAAATCTAGTGCAGGGGCGAGTTGGGTTTCGATGATCTGGTCGAGGCGCACATTGCAGAGGCCGAGGTTGAGGCGGTGCAGGTACCAGTGTTCGGCGAATAATGCTTGGGTGACGCGTGCGATTCCGTCCAGGTCCTGGTAGCCGTCGAGGGGTTCGCCGATCCCGGCGGCGATGCTGTCGCCCAGCACGGCGATCCGCTTCCAGGGTGCTTGTTCGATGAATTCCTGGCTACCCTCGGGCCACTGGCAGTGCGGGTCGTTGCGTTCCCGCGCGTAGTTGGAATCGGGTGCCATTGGTCAGGCTCCTGGGGTCATCTCAGCGTCGGCGGCGGTGAGCGGCGCGGGTGGCGCCTGGGTTGGGAGGACGAGGCGGGCGGCGAGCAGCGCGGCGGTGAGGCAGGCGAGCGTGCAGAACACGTAGATGCCCTGGTAGGCGCTGACGTCGGCCGCGCGGTGTCCGGTGAGCAGGATGGCGAGGACGGCGACGCCGAACGCGCCGCCGACTTGGCGAGCGGCGATGTTGAGTCCGGTCGCGGCGCCGAAGCGTGGCGGTGGCACGGATAAGGCTGCCGCGGTGGACACGCCGTTGCTCAGCGCGCCGACCGCGACGCCGGTGATGAGCCCGGCGGGTAACCAGACCAGCAGAAAATGTGGCGTGGCGGGCAACCATACGGCTAGGGCGGCGCTGGTGGCGGCCAGCCCGAGGGCGCCGACGGCGGTCAAAATCCGCGGCGAGGGCCGGCGGGACAGGCGACCGAGGGTGATCCCGACCGCGGCGGAGGCGGCGGCGCCGGGGCTCATCGCCAGACCGGCTTGCAGTTCGGAATACCGCCAGATTTGGGTTAGGAACAGTACTCCGAGCAGCAGTGTGGCGTATAGCGCCGCCCCGAACAGCAGCGACACGGCGTTGGCGCTGGCGTAGGCCGGGCTGTGCCACAGCCCGACCTCGATCGCCGGCCGGGGATGGCGGGCGGAACGACGCAGAGCGGCGCTGATCAGCGCCGCCGCGCCGAGCAGGCAGCTCAGGCTCGGCAGGCCGGTCCAGCCCCAGGCCGGCCCGTTGGTCAACGCGAGCAGCAGCAGTCCGATGCCGGCGGTGAGCAGGGCAGTGCCGAGAAGGTCGGGGGCCCGACCTCGGCGGGTGGCACTGGCCGGTAGCCGCACCGCGAGCCATCCGAGCAGGACGCCGGCGGGCAGGTTGATCACGAACAGGGAGCGCCAGCCGAAGCTGTTCACCAGGACCCCGCCCAACACCGGGCCAGTCGCGGCGGCCAATGCGGCGGCGGCGCTCCACCACCCGATCGCGGCGGCTCGCCGGTGCGCGGCGGTATCGGCCAGCACCAGCGCCAATGACGCGGGCATCAGGGCGGCCGCGCCGACACCCTGTCCGGCGCGGGCCACCAACAGCACTCCGAAGCTGGGAGCGACCGCGGCTAACAGGGACGCGGCGGTGAAGGTGGCGAGCCCGATCCCGAATAGCTTGCGCCGCCCGAGGGTGTCGGCCATTCGTCCGGCCGGGGCGAGCAGCGCCGCGAACAGGATGGTGTAGAGGGTGATGACCCAGGACACCGCGTGGATGCTTAAACCCCCGAAATCGCGTTGCACGGCCGGGACGGCGAGGTTGGTGATGGTGACGTCCAAGAATGCGAGGAACGATCCACCGCAGCCCAGCAACAGCGGCCGGGACAGGCCGGTGAGCGGCTGCAGGTTGGTGGCCTGTGGGCTGGTCATGGGAGCAGTCGAGCAGGCTCAGACCGCTGTCGTCTGGCAGAAAATCGACACCACGGCCGGCCAAGATGGTGATGTCGCTTTTCCGCTAGCCGCCGGACTGGTTGCGGGCGGAGACTGACCGACGTGCATGAGGATGCAGAGCGGTGTGTGCGGGCCGTGCAGTCCAAGGACGCCCGATTCGACGGCTGGTTTTACACCGCCGTGATCACCACCGGAATCTACTGCCGACCCAGCTGCCCGGTGGTGCCACCGAAGGCGGTGAACATGCGCTTCTATCCGAGCGCGGCGGCGGCGCAGCAGGCCGGGTTCCGGGCCTGTAAGCGGTGTCGACCCGACGCCTGCCCCGGCTCACCTGAATGGAACACCCGCGCCGACGTGGCGGCCCGGGCAATGCGCCTGATCGCCGACGGCGTCATCGACCGCGACGGTGTCCCCGCGTTGGCTGCCCGGTTGGGGTACAGCGTGCGCCAGATCGAGCGGCAGCTGATCACGGAACTCGGCGCCGGCCCGCTGGCCCTGGCCCGCGCGCAACGCGCCCAGACCGCTCGGACACTGATCGAGACCAGCACCCTGGCGATGAGCGAGGTCGCCATCGCGGCCGGGTTCGCCAGCATCCGCGCCTTCAACGACACCGTCGCGCATGTGTTCGCCCTGTCCCCGACCGAGCTGCGGCGCCGGGCCGCCCGAGGGCACGCGCCCGCGCCCGGCGTCCTGACGCTGCGGCTGCCGTTTCGGGCGCCGTTGTGTCCGGGCAACCTGTTCGGACACCTGGTCGCCACCGCTGTCCCCGGAGTGGAGGAATGGCGCGAGGGTGCCTACCGGCGCACCCTGCGCCTAGCGCACGGGCACGGCATCGTGGCGTTGCGGGCGCTACCGGACTACATCGGCTGCCAGCTGCAGCTGAGCGACCTGCGGGACCTGCCGACCGCGATCAGCCGCTGCCGACGACTGCTCGACCTCGACGCCGACCCCTTCGCCGTGGACGACCTGCTGCGCCGCGACCCACTGCTTACCCCACTGATCGACAAGGCGCCGGGTAGACGGGTACCAGGCACCGTCGACCCGGCCGAGTTCGCCGTGCGTGCCGTGCTCGGACAGCAAGTGTCCACCGCCGCAGCCCGCACCCACGCGACCCGCCTGGTCACCGCGCACGGCCCGCCGATCACCGACCCCGGTGGTGGCTTGACCCGACTGTTCCCGGCCCCGACCGTGCTCGCCGACCTGGACCCGTCCATCCTGGCCATGCCCCGCCGCCGCCGCGCTGCCCTGAGCGGACTGCTCACCGCCCTCACCAGCGGCCAGCTCGACCTCGACGCCGGCAGCGACTGGCAGCACACCCGCAGTCAACTCGCCGCGCTACCCGGGCTCGGAGCGTGGACAGTGGAGACGATCGCCATGCGCGCCCTCGGCGATCCCGACGCGTTCGCGCCAACCGATCTCGGCGTTCGCACCGCGGCCCGCGGCATCGGGCTACCCGCCACCCCCGCCGCGTTGCGGGCGCGCGCCAGCTCCTGGCAGCCCTGGCGCGCCTACGCCACCCAATACCTATGGGCTACCGGCGAACATCCGATCAACCAGCTACCCGCGCACGAGGCGACCACACCGGCCCCGGCGGCCCGGCGATGAGCACCCTCAGCAAACACAACCCCGAACACCGCCCCAAACCGGCGCACATCCTCGACGGCTGGTGCAGCAGACGCCGGTGGCGCCGGATCGAAGCGCGCGCCCTCGCCGCGCATCAACGCGACCCGCTCGCCGCCCCTGCGCCGACTTGCCGCGACAGCGGAGGTGCTCATCGACCTGGACACCGAGCAGACGTCAACTCTCGGCCTCATGTGGCTCCTGCTACCGCACTGGACCCTGACACTGGTCGGCGTGGCGCCAGCCACCTGGACCGCACTCATGGTGCAGGCCGAGGGAGCCAGCGAGTTGCGGCTGGTCCAGGCCGGTCGGTACGGGCCACACTGGTGGGTCACCCTCGCTACTGGTGCGAGCACTGTGGCTGTCCGCACGTCCACCAGCAGGCCCTGTGCATGCAACACGCGACATGGCAGCACGTCAGCAGACCTCAGTGAGATTAATCCACACGAGAACGGAGCACTGACACCGATGGCCCTGACCGTGGCGCGGACACACACCGTCATCGAAAGCCCCGTCGGGCCACTCACCCTGGTCGCCACCGCCGGAATCCTGTCCGGGATCTACATGCACCAGCAACGTCACCGGCCCCCCGGCGACATCTTCGGTGAGTCCGATGAGAGCCCGTTCACCCAGACAGTCGACCAGCTGTGCGAGTACTTCTCCGGACACCGCGCCGAGTTCAGTGTGCCCATCGCCCCCATCGGCACGCCATTCCAACGCCGCGTCTGGGCCGCGTTACGCGAGGTCCCCTACGGCCACACCGTTTCCTACCGCCAACTCGCCGACCAGATCGGACAACCCACCGCTGCCCGAGCAGTCGGCCTGGCAAACGGCCGCAACCCGATCAGCATCATCATCCCCTGCCACCGGGTCCTCGGCTCGAACGGCCAACTCACCGGCTACGGCGGCGGCCCCGAACGCAAACAGCAACTCCTCGACTTCGAACACCACCGCGCCTGACCAATCTGTCCGGAGGCTGCTGTACTACGCAACGCCGCCAGGGACTGAGTGGCCAGCGACGCAAGCCGAACGATCTACGGGACGCCGTGACCTGATCAGCGGTGCGAGCGACCCACGAGCAATCCTGGACAGTTGACCGATCATGGCCAGGACGTTGAACAGCAGCCGACCGATCGGATCGTTCGGGTCGTGGAGCGACCCTCCGATGTTCAGCTTTCCCTCGGTGGCGGTGAGCTCTTCGACGATGTCGCGGGACCTCGCCTCCGGCCGGTGGGCCGAACGGAACCACGAAATCCTCGACCTCGACGTGGCGGAGCTCGGGGCTCGCCTGCTCATTGCCTGAGGCGGCGCCCAGTGCTGTGCCTCCTTGGAGGCCGTGACGCGAGCTCGAGATCGGCGCGCCGGTCATCGATTCGCTATCGGGACGTAGGAGGTCGCGCGCGCTCGAGTCGTTCTGTGGTGCCGTCGCGAACGAGAAGGACTTCGCCGTCGGACAGCGCCCAGTGGCGACGGCCAGCGCTCGTCAGGTCAGCACTGAGCGCGGTGCATTCGTGCGTCTCTGGGTGACCGGGTGAATCGATGTGAGGCACAACAGGGCGGTCCAGAATGCCGAGGCCTTCATAGATCGGGTCGAGCAGTTCGGTGACGTCGTCAACTCGCTCAAGACCGCGCAGGTCCGGGGCCAGGACGCAGACACCAGCGCTGTACCCCGCGTAGACGACCTCGTCACGGTTGAGCAAGTCGATGATGACCGCGTCCGCGCCGCTGTTGGCGAGGACGCGCCGCAACACAAAGACGTTTCCACCGCGCACCCAGATGACATCCGCTTCCGGCA
>QHCA01000348.1 GCA_003244095.1 Pseudonocardiales bacterium
TTTGGAGACCGCTGCTCTGCCAGTTGAGCTACTGCCCTAGGGGGGTTCCTACGGAGCGGGAACGTTAGCAGGGGGTCCCCGCATGGCCACCAGCGGCAGTCTCCAGCTCAACCGGCGAGACTGACCTTGCCTTTGCGCGACTTCGCCGCGATGAGGATCGCCCCCGCGCCGGCTGCTGTCGCCGCGGCTGCGATCCCCCCGACATAGGCGATGCGCCGACCCCTGAGCATCGAGCGCACGGCACGGCGCTCCCCCTCGCCGGCGAGCCCCGCCAGGATGTCGGCGAGCAGCCCCGGCGCAGGCTCGAGCACCTCGAGGCGCATCGTGTGCAAGGCCCGCAGCAGCTTGCGGTACTGCACCACTTCGGCCTGGCACCGCAGGCACTGCTCGACGTGGCGCCGCGACACGGTGTCGAGCGCGGCGCTCCCGTCCGCGGCCTCGGCCAGCAGGTCGACCAGCACGCCGTTGGTCTCGCGCGCCGACGCCGAGCCGCGCAGCAGCACCGCGTTGCCGCTCTTGACGCACAGCCCGGCAGCATCGACGGGGACGTTGGGCCGGGCCTCGGAGATCATCGCGACGACGCCCAGCGGCACGCGCACCTGGCGGACGTCGAGGCCGCTGGGCAGCGCGTAGCCGACGACGACCTCACCGATCGGGTCGGGCAGGGCGGCGATGTCGCGCAGGCCCTGTGCCATAGCCGCGACCCTCCCTTCATCGAGGCTGAGGCGGTCGAGCAGGGCGTCTGACATCCCGTCGTCGCGGCCCCGCTCGATGTCGCGCCGATTGGCGTCAAGGACGGCGGTCACGTCGGACTCCAGGGCGGCCGCCATCGCCTTCAGCGCGGCGTCCTTGGCCGCCCTGGACAGTGGCGCCAGCTCCACGCCGGCCTGGCGCGCCGCCAAGGCGGCGGCTCGTACGGTGCCCTCGGTCACGCGCCCTCCCATCCCCATCCTCGTCCCCATCCCCGTCCCCATCCCCATCCCAGCAACTTCCGGGAAAACGTCACTTTGAGCGTGCCGAGAGCAACGTTATCCGGGAAATCGCTGGATGGGTCGGTCACGTCAGCAGGACCAGGTCGTCGCGGTGGACCAGCTCGCGTTGGTGGTCCGGTCCCAGCTCGCCGGTCGAGCGGCCCAGCATGGCCGGGAGTTCACCGGCGTCATATGCCACCAGTCCCCGCGCGACCGGGCGCCCATCCGGCCCGACCAGCTCCACCGGGTCGCCGGCGGCGAAATCACCCTCCACCCCCGTCACCCCGGCCGGCAGGAGCGAGGCCCGGCGCAGTACGACGGCGCGCACCGCCCCGTCGTCGAGCACCAGCCGGCCGGTCGGGGTCGAGGCGTGGGCCAGCCACAGCAGGCGGGAGGTCGTCCGCCGCCCGGTGGGCGCGAAGTACGTGCCCACGGCATCCCCGGCCAGCGCGGACCGCACCGCACCGGCCTCCGCGAGCACGACCGGGATCCCGGCGCCGGTCGCCACCCGTACGGCGTCGATCTTGGACGCCATGCCGCCGGTACCGAGCGCGGCCGGACCGGGCCGGCCGGCGCCGATGTCGGGAAGGTCCCTGCCCACGACGGCGATCAGCCGGGCGTCGGGGTGGGCGGGGTCGGCGTCGTACAGGCCGTCCACGTCGGAGAGCAGGACCAGGGCGTCGGCGTGCACGAGGTGGGCGACCAGAGCCGCCAGCCGGTCGTTGTCTCCGAAGCGGATCTCGTCGGTGGCCACCGCGTCGTTTTCGTTGACGACCGGCACGACCCGCAGTTGCAGCAGGCGTTCGAGGGCGGCGCGGGCGTTGCGGTAGTGCGCCCGGCGTACCACGTCCTCCGCAGTGAGCAGGACCTGCGCGACCGTCGTGCCGTACCGGGCGAAACTCGCGGCGTAGCCCTCGACGAGGCGGCTCTGGCCGACGCTGGCCGCAGCCTGCAGGGTGACCAGATCACGCGGTCGGCGGTTCAGCCCGAGCAGGGCGAGCCCGGCCGCGATGGCGCCCGAGGACACCACGACGACGTCGCTGCCCTGGGACTGGCGACCGGCGATCCCGTCGACCAGCGCGTCGACGCGCGCGGCGTCCAGGCCGCCGGCCGCGCTGGCCAGCGACGACGACCCGATCTTGACCACGACGCGCCGGGCGCGCGCGATGTCGGTGCGCTGCATCGCTCAGTTGCCGGGCCGGCGGCGGGCCCGCTTGGCCTCTCGTCGGACGTCCGCGCGGACCCGGTGGTCGTCCTCCAGGCGTACGTCGGTGCCGCGCAGGCTCGGCGTCAGGTCGACGTCACCGGCCGGCGTCATCGGCTCCCAATCGAAGAAGACGTCGCCGACCGTGACGGTCGCGCCCGCAACGGCGCCGGATTCCAGCAAGGCCTTCTCGACGCCGAGGCGGGCCAGCCGGTCGCCGAGGTAGCCGACCGCCTCGTCGTTGCTGAAGTCGGTCTGGCGCACCCAGCGCTCGGGCTTGACGCCGCGGACGATGAACGCCCCCTCCTCGGCCGGGTCCGGCTCGACCGCGAAGTCGGGCTCGTCGACCGCCCGGGGTCGGAGGACGATGCGGGTGGCCTCCGGCGGAGGGAGGGTGGCCCGATGCGCCTCGACGGCGGCGGCGAGCGCGAAGGACAGCTCGCGCAGGCCCTCCCCGGTAGCGGCGCTGATCAGGTGGACGGGCAGCCCGCGCTCGACCAGCTCGCCCTGGATCATCTCGGCCAGCTCGCGACCCTGCGGCACGTCGACCTTGTTGAGCACCACCAACCGCGGCCGGTCGGCCAGGCCGCCGTAGGCCGCCAGCTCGTGTTCCAGGGCGTCGACGTCGGAGACCGGGTCCCTGCCGGGATCCTCGGTCGCGGTGTCGACGACGTGCACGAGAACGGCGCACCGCTCGATGTGCCGGAGGAACTCCAGGCCCAACCCGCGGCCCTCGGCGGCGCCAGGGATCAGGCCCGGCACGTCGGCCACCGTATAGACCGTCTCGCCCGCGCTGACCACGCCGAGGTTGGGGATCAGCGTCGTGAAGGGGTAGTCGGCGATCTTCGGGCGGGCGGCGGACAGTACCGAGATGAGCGAGGACTTGCCCGCACTGGGGAAGCCGACCAGGCCGACGTCGGCCACGCTCTTGAGCTCGAGCACGATGTCGGCCTGTTCGCCGGGCTCGCCGAGGAGGGCGAAGCCGGGAGCCTTGCGGCGCGGGGAGGCCAGCGCGGCGTTGCCCAGGCCACCGCGGCCGCCGTGCGCGGCGACGTACCGCGTCCCGGTGCCGACCAGGTCGGCCAACACCTCACCGGCCGGGGTCTGCACGACCGTGCCGTCGGGCACGGCCAGCTCCAGCGGCTCGGCCGTGGCACCGTTGCGGTGCCCGCCCTGGCCCTGACGGCCGTTGGGTGCGCGCTGGTGCGGGCGGTGGTGGAAGTCCAGCAAGGTGTGGGCGCTGGAGTTGACCACGAGTACGACGTCGCCGCCGTTGCCGCCGTTGCCGCCGTCCGGCCCGCCGAGTGGCTTGAACTTCTCCCGGTGGACCGAGGAGCACCCGTGCCCGCCGGTGCCCGCGGCGATGTGCAGCACCACCCGGTCGATGAAGCTGGCCATGCTCAGTGCCCCTTATCGCGCGGCAAGTGCGCGGATTGCTCGGTGATGACGAAGGGCGGGCCGGTGGTCCCGGTCCCGCCCTCGTCGGGTGCTGCTGTCGCGTGCGGTCGGGGTTATGACCCCACCGGGACGATGCTCACGATCTTGCGGTTGCGCCGCGTGGAGAACAGCACGGCGCCGGCGTCGAGGGCGAATAGCGTGTCGTCCTTGCCACGGCCGACCGCCGGGCCCGGGTGGAAGTGGGTGCCACGCTGGCGGACGATGATCTCGCCGGCCTTGACGACCTGCCCGCCGTAACGCTTGACGCCGAGAAACTGGGCGTTGGAGTCGCGCCCGTTGCGCGACGAGGACGCGCCTTTCTTGTGTGCCATCCCGGGTGCCTACTTCCCGCTCTTGATGCCGGTGACCCTGACCTGGGTGTGCTTCTGGCGATGCCCCTGGCGCTTGCGGTAACCGGTCTTGTTCTTGTACTTGAGGATGTGGATCTTGACGCCCTTGGTGTGGGCGACGACCTCGGCGTCCACGACGACCTCGGCCAGCGTGGCGGCGTCACTGGTGACGGCGTCGCCGTCGACGAGGAGCAACGCGGGCAGGGTCAGCGCCGCGCCCGGCTCGCCATCCAGCTTCTCCACCTCGATGACGTCGCCCTCGGCAACGCGATACTGCTTGCCGCCGGTCTTAACGATGGCGTACACGACTGGCTGAACTCCTCGTAATCGTGATGACCTGCTGCGCTCGAACAGCCACCCGGTGTGAACGACCGTGGCAGAGGCGGGCACGCAGAGAGCGACCCGCCGCGGCGGGCCCACGTTCAGCGTACGGCGGGCGCCCGGACCCGGTCAAACCATCACTGGGCGGTGACCGACTCCGGCTCGACATCGGCCGGCGGCCCGGCAGGTCGTGAGGCCGCCCGGCGGCGGCGCGGCACCGACGACGTGACCACGTCGGCCAGGGCGCCGTCGGCCGGCGTGTCGACCACGACCGGCTCGGCGAGCACTCCGTCGGGCGGAATGTCGATGACCACCACTGCGGGCGGCTCCTGCACTGCGCGGGGGCCGTCGGCGCCGTCCCGCTCACCGGCGTCCCGCCCGCCGGCACCGGCTGCACTGGCCGCACCGCCGCCACCGTTGCTGCGCCGCTTGCGGGCCGCCGGCTTGGGTTCGCTCACGTCGTGCCGCTGCTCGGCCGCCGTCGAATGCTCGACCGGCTCCATGTGCACGATCAGCCCGCGACCCCTGCAGACCTCGCAGGGCTCGGAGAAGACCTCCAGCAGGCCCTGACCGACCCGCTTGCGGGTCATCTGGACCAGGCCGAGCGACGTCACCTCGGCCACCTGGTGCCGGGTGCGGTCGCGGCCGAGGCACTCGGTCAACCGGCGCAGTACGAGGTCACGGTTGACCTCGAGGATCATGTCGATGAAGTCGATGACGATCATGCCGCCGATGTCGCGCAGCCGGAGTTGCCGCACGATCTCCTCGGCCGCCTCCAGNNCGTCTCCTCGAGGTTGCCGCCCTTGCCGGTGAACTTGCCGGTGTTGACGTCGACGACGGTCATCGCCTCGGTGCGGTCGATCACCAGCGATCCGCCGCTGGGCAGCCACACCTTGCGGTCGAGTGCCTTGGCCAGCTGCTCGTCGATGCGCAGGTCGTGGAAGACGTCGGTGTCCGCCGTGTGCCGGGACAGCCGGTCGACCAGGTCCGGGGAGACGTGCTTGACGTACTCCTCGACCAGCTCCCAGGCCTCGTCGCCGGAGACCACGAGTGAGTTGAAGTCCTCGTTGAAGATGTCGCGGACCACGCGGATCACGAGATCGGGCTCGCCGTAGAGCAGGGCCGGGGCCGCCGCCTTGGCCGCCTTCTGCTCGATCGCCTGCCACTGCGCCTGCAGCCGCTTGACGTCGCGGGTCAACTCCTCCTCGCTCGCCCCCTCGGCGGCCGTGCGGATGATGACGCCGGCCTCCTCGGGGACGATCTCCTTGAGGATGTCCTTGAGCCGCTTGCGCTCGGTGTCGGGCAGCTTGCGGCTGATCCCGGTCATGGAGCCTTCGGGCACGTAGACCAGGAAGCGGCCGGGCAGGCTGATCTGGCTGGTGAGCCGGGCGCCCTTGTGCCCGACCGGGTCCTTGGTGACCTGGGTGAGCACCGACTGGCCGGCCTTGAGGGCGTCCTCGATCTTGCGGGCCTTGCCCTCCATGCCGGCGGCGTCCCAATTGACCTCACCGGCGTACAGCACGGCATTGCGGCCCTTGCCGATGTCGACGAACGCCGCCTCCATGCTCGGCAGGACATTCTGCACCTTGCCGAGGTAGACGTTGCCGGCGTAGGCCGTGGCACTTGCCTTGGTCACGTAGTGCTCGACCAGTACGCCGTCCTCGAGTACGGCGACCTGAGTGCGGTCCTTGACCTGGCGGACGACCATGACCCGGTCGACGGCCTCGCGGCGGGCCAGGAACTCCGCCTCGGTGATGATCGCCGGGCGCTTGCGGCCCTGGTCGCGGCCGTCCCGCCGACGCTGGCGCTTGGCCTCGAGCCGGACCGAACCCTTGACGCCCTGGACCTCGTCGTCGGTGTCGCGACCGCGCGGCGGTCGGGTCTTGCGAACCTTGACGACCGTGTTGGGCGGGTCGTCCACCGGTGTCTCGTCGCCGTCGGCCTCGCCGGGGGTGCGGCGGCGGCGGCGTCGTCGTCGCCGGCTGGACGCGCTGTCGCCGCCGCCCTCATCGCCTTGATCGTCGGAGTCGGCCCGGGCATCGTCGGCCTCGGGGGATTCGGCTGCCGGCGCGTCCGTGCTGTCACCGGTCGCGTCGTCGGCAGCATCGCCGCCCTTGCCGCGGCCGCGACCGCGGCGGCCGCGGCGGCGGGCCGGTCGGTCGCCGCCTTCGGTTGCCGAGTCGCGATCACCGTCCTGCGGCTCGGCCGGCGCCGGTTCGACGGCAGGGGCCGGAGCCGCGGCGCGCGCCCGCGGCGGGGCCGGCGTCGGCGTCGGCGTCGGCGTCGGGGTGGCAAACGGGTCGGGGGCGATGAAGGCGACCGCCGGCGGCACGGGAGTGACGCGCTTGGCGGTCCTGCGGGCACCCTTGGCGGCAGGCTCGTCTGATGCGGCGGCCGGCGCTTCGGCGGTGACCGCCGCCTTGGCCGCCTTGGCCGCCTTGACTGCCGGATCGGCGGCCTTGCGAACCCGCTTGGCGGCCTTCTTGGCCGGCTCGCTGTTGCCAGACTCGGCACTGCCGGACTCAGCCGGGGGGGCTGCCTTCTTGGTCGCGCGCTTGCGGGCGCGGGTGGATGTTGCGGCGGCGGGGCTCTCGCCCGTATCTGGGCCGCCGGTGGGCTCGTTGTCGAGCATCCGGTGAATCTCCATTCGGCCCCCGGGCGCGAGTGACGCGGCCGCTCAGGGGCTCTTTGGTCGGTGCGCAGGGGTGCGCACGGTGTCTGGTACGTGCCACGGCGCAGGGGCCGTGAAGTCTTCAGGCTGCGTACCCGGCCGAAACCGGGCTCACGTCCGCGACGGTGCCCGATCCGCCTGGAGCGGGTCGGTGATCTGGCCGGTCACGTCGAGCGAACCCTGAGCCAGCCTGGTCGCGCGTGGCGGCTCCGGCAGCTCTAGGTCGGCCACGGACTGCAGGCCGGTCAGAACATCGTCGGGTCGCACCGCGGGCGTCACATGCCGTACGACCATCTCCAGTGTCGCACAGTCACCCTCCGGTGTGCCCGGACCGCCTCGCGTGTCGGCCCGGACGACCGCCGCCCGAGCGTCCAGCACCCGCTTGCCGCTCTTGGTCAGCCGCTCGACGGGGACCTCGGTACAGGCGAGAAAGAGCCGCACCGCCCGTTCCAGCGCGGCCGTGGTCACCCCGGGCAGTTCCACCTGCCACAACGAGGTGTCGATCCGCTCCGGCAGGCTGCCGCCGGCCGCCTCGACCACCTCGACCAGGTCGAGGCCGTCCGGCAGGGAGGCGTCAAGCGCGACCCGCAGCCGCTCCGGGTCGACCCGGACTGCCAGGCCGATCTCGAGGTACTCGGCCTCGCTGGCCACCCCGGTCGGGCTGGCGCCGACGTAGGACACCTTGGGGTGCGGGCTGAACCCGGCCGAGTACCCCATCGGCACCTCGGCCCGTCGCAGTGCCCGCTCGAAAGCACGGGCGAAGTCACGGTGCGAGGTGAAGCGCAGCCGGCCGCGCTTGGCGTACCGGATCCGCACGCGCTGGACCACCGGCGGCGGCGGCTCCCCTTCCGGCTGCCGCTTGCTCACGACTGGCGACTCACGTCACCGTCAGCGGGAGCAAGGTGCGCCCGGTCGGCCCGATCTGGATCTCTGTGCCCATCCCTGGGCACACCCCGCAGTCGAAGCACGGGGTCCACCGGCAGTCCTCCTGCTCCTGGCTGGCCAGCGCGTCCTGCCAGTCGGCCCAGAGCCACTCCTTGTCCAACCCCGAGTCGAGGTGGTCCCAGGGCAG
>QHCA01000349.1 GCA_003244095.1 Pseudonocardiales bacterium
ACCACGGTGGCCACGGTGCTGGCGAACCGCTGATTGCCGTCTGGCCGGGCGATGGCGTCCAGCTCGGTGAGGTGCGCGGTGGCCGTCGCCGTAAGGGCGCCGATGCCGATGCCGCACAGCAGCCTGGCGACCAGCAGGCTCGCGGTGTCCTTCAGCAGCAGGAACATCACCGCGCTGACCACCTCGATCAGCACGGTCACCATCGTCACCCGGCGGCGGCCCAAGTAGTCGCTGACGTGCCCGGCGAAGAACAGCCCCGCCATCACCCCGAACCCGTAGGCGGCGAAGATTACCGTGATCATGAAGGTAGGGAAGTGATCGCGCTGCTGGTACAGCGGGTACAGCGGCGTGGGCACGGTGGTGAATGCCATCAACGCGGTGAAGGCAGCCGCGATCAGCCAGAAGCCGCGGCGGTGCCGCCGTGGCCGGGCAGCGTCGTCGATGCCGCCGGATGACCGGGTGGGGCAGTGGGTATCAGATTGCGTCATGACCCCCACTGTGCCTGGTCTTGTCCATCGAGTCTAACGAACATAGGTGGATATTTTAAGTGGCTTGGTCGATCAATCTGGCATCATGGTCGGGATGGAGACCCGACACCTCGAATTCTTCGCGGCAGTCGCCGACGAACTCAGCTTCACCCGGGCCGCCGATCGGGTGCGTGCGGTGCAGTCAACCGTCTCGGCCGGGATCACCGCGCTGGAGCGCGAGCTTCGCACCCAGCTGTTCACCCGCTCCACCCGGCGGGTCGAGCTGACCCCGGCCGGGCGCGAACTGCTGCCCGAGGCTCGGGCCGCCCTGGCGGCCATCCAACGGATGCGAGAGGGCGGCGCGCAGGCCGAAGCCGGACTGCGCGGACGTCTTCGGGTCGGCCTGCTCACCAATCTGGAATGGCTCGATCTGCCAGACCTGCTGGGCGCTTTCCATCGCGCGCATCCCGGAATCGAGCTTTCCCTCGGTACCTCGCCCAAGGGTTCGACGGGGATGGCAGAAGATGTGCGACGCGGCCGGCTGGACGTCGCGCTTTGTGGTCTGCCGGCCGCCGACCTGACGGATCTGCACCTGCGTCGGCTGCGCAGCCAGCCGTTCGTTGCGGTGCTACCGGTAGGGCATCCGCGGGCCAGCGATCAGCCCGTGGCCATCGCCGACCTGCTCGACGAGCAGTTCGTCGACCAGCCGCCCGGCTTCGGCACCAGGGTCGTGCTGGATCGCTGGCTCGAGCAATCCGGGTTGAGAAGGACCGTGAGCACGGAGGTCCCGGACATGAGCACCGTGCCGGCGTACGTCCGGGCCGGTCTGGGTATCGCGGCGATACCCGAAGGGGCAGTCGTCGACCCGACCGACCTGATTTGCCGCCCACTGGTGCCCGAACTGCTGTGGAACCTCCATGCCATCGCCCGACCAGCCGACCGATCTCCAGCCGCGGACCTGCTGATCGATCTGCTCGTCGATCGAGCAGCAGGTCCGCCATCTGAGACCCGCCACGCGGCGGCCCGACCGGTCAGATCGTGATGACGACCTTGCCTCGGACGTGGCCCGCCTCCAGGTAGCGCCGGGCCTCGGCCGCCTCGCCCAGTGCGTAGGTGCGGTCGACGGCCGGTGTGAGCTGCCCGGATTCGATGAGCGTCTTGAGGACGATCAGGTCCTCGCGGTTCTCTTTGCCACCTGCCACTCGTCTCGCCGCCGGTGATGACGAGCGTCCCCTTCGGGGTCAATGCCGTCCTCAGCCGTGCCAAGGACGGATTCCCGCCGATGTCAGCGCACACGGCGGTGACCTCTGCGCCGAAGGCCTTGGCCAGCTGTACGGCGAACGTCCCCACCCCTCCTGACGCGCCGGTGATCAGCACCTGCTGCCCCGGCTGGACCTGCCCGCGGTCGCACACCGGCTGCAGGGCGGTCAAGCCGGAGACACCGACCGCTGCCGCCTGCTCGAAGGCGAGGTTGGCCGGCTTGCGCGCCAGCGCGTTCTCGGGGGCTCGCGCGTACTCCGCGTACGCACCCGTGCCGATGCCGATGCCGTACACCTCATCGTTGGGCGAGAACCTGGTCACGGCGTTGCCCACCGCCTCCACGACCCCGGCCAGGCTCATGCCGGCAACCGGGTTCTTGGGCGCCCGAAGCCCGTAGCCCGCGAGGCGGATCGCGTACGGCCGGCCCGTCATCACGTGCCAGACGCCCCGGTCCACGCCGGCCGCATGCACGCGTACCAGCACCTCGTCGCCGGCGATCTCGGGCCGCTCGACGCCCCGGAGCTCGAGGACGTCAGCGGACCGATTCCCTCACGTTGTCGAGGTCATCGCCGAGATCATGAAGTCCGGGCGCGTGGAGGACTTCGAGTTCGGGCTCGACCTGATCCTCGACGGCCTCGCACGCGGCCTTGCCCAAGCGTAGACACGCTCGAAGAAATCTACCTGCCCACGCCCTGCGGATGGTAGCTAGGTCCGCGCCCAGGGACGTCAACGCGCTGCTCGGGCGCGCCGACGGCCCGGGTCGTCCGCAGCCGACTGGTCGCGGAAGCGATACTGGCCGCCGGGATCGGCGTTCAGGGCATGGTCGGAGCCGCTGAGAGCCACCTGTTCGACGCCGCATCCGTTGTGGAGTTCGGCGTCGCGTGGATCGAGCGAATGCTGGCCGGGGTCGCCGGCCCGGCGAGCTAGGGAACCCTCAGGTGCTTGCTCAGGTCCGCGCAGGTGACGCGCCCGCGCTCAGGCGGGTGCGCCATGGGCGTTTTGGCCTGGCGTGACAGGGAACGGTGGCGGACGACCCCGAGGAGACGACATGCGCCGTGCGCTGCTGCTACTGGCCCCAGCTCTGCTACTCGCCGCACCTGTCACCACCGCCGTGGCGGCGACTGGAATTGCGACACCCGCGAAGACCCCGGTCGCGGTCGGAACCGGCGGCGGGGTCGCCTCCGAGAGTGTCGAGGCGACACAGGCCGGCATCAGCGTGCTGAAGAACGGCGGGAACGCGATCGACGCGGCGGTGGCGACGGCAGCAACCCTCGGCGCCACGGAGCCGTCCGTCGCCGGGCCCGGCGGCGGTGGCTTCATGGTGATCTACCTGGCCAAGACCAAGCAGTTGGTCACCATCGACGGGCGCGAGATGTGCCCTGCCCGCTGCACACCGGAGCTCTTCGTCGACCCCAAGACCGGCGCCCCCCTGGACTTCGAGCTGGCCCGGCACTCGGGCATCTCGGTCGGCGTGCCGGGCATGGTCGCGCAGTGGGCCAAGGCCGTGCGGCTCTACGGCACCAAGTCCTTCGGCAGTGACCTGCAGCCCGCGATCCGGGTAGCGACCGACGGCTTCCCGGTGAGCGTCAACTTCCACCAGTCAGAGGTCTCCACACTGACCGACCTGCAATCCTTCTCCAGCAGCCGCAAGCTCTTGCTCACCCCCGACGGCCAGCCGCTGCCCGTCGGCGCCCACTTCGTGAACCCCGACCTGGCCCGGACGTATCAGCTGCTCGCCCAGCACGGACCCGGCTACCTCTACACCGGCCCGCTCGCCCAGGCGATCGCGCGTACCGTCCAGTCGCCGCCGGTCACGCCGGACGCGACGATCACCGTCCTCCCGGGCATGATGACGACGAAGGACCTGTCCAACTACGTCGCCAGGAACCGCCGGCCCACGCACGTGACCTACCGCGGGTTGGACGTGTACGGGATGGCACCGCCGTCCTCGGGTGGCACCACGATGGGCGAGGCCCTCAACATCCTGTCCGGTTGGCCGCTCGGCGCCGAGCCCCGGTCCCAGGCGCTGTTCCACTACCTGGAGTCCACCCGGCTGGCCTTCGCCGACCGCAACGCCTATGTCGGCGACCCCGACTACGTGCCGGTGCCGACGCAGGGGCTGCTCGACAAGCAGTTCGCGGCCACCCGGCGCTGCCTGGTGCACGGGACGGCGCTGACCAGCCCGGTCGCGCCGGGCAGCCCGTACCCGCCGTTCGCCGGCTGCTCCACGACCAACAGGAAGCCGACGACGCCGCGCGAGGGCATGCAGACCAACCACCTGGTCACCAGCGACAGGTGGGGCAACGTCGTGTCGTACACCAACACCATCGAGCAGTTGTTCGGCAGCGGCATCACGGTCCCCGGCTACGGCTTCCTGCTCAACAACGAGATGACCGACTTCGACTTCGCCCCGCCGGCGCCCGGCGGCCACGATCCGAACCTGCCCGCGCCGGGAAAGCGGCCGCGCTCGAGCATGAGCCCGACGATCGTGCTGCGCGGCGGCACGCCCTGGCTCGCGCTGGGCTCGCCCGGCGGCTCGACCATCATCACCACGACCCTGCAGACCCTGATCAACCGGGTCGACTTCGGCATGACCATGCCGCAGGCGATCGCGGCGCCGCGAGCCAGCCAGCGAAACGGCGCCGCGACCGATGTCGAGCCGGCCTTCGCCGCGCAGCCCTACGCGAACGTACTGACCAGAACGTACGGGGAGAACCTCTCGGTCATCGGGCCGCCATCCTTCGACCCGCCGGTCATCGGCTTCGTCAACGCCCTGGAGTTCCTGGGCGGCGGTCGGGTGCAGGCGGCCACCGAACCGGCCCGGCTGGGCGGCGGCAGCGCGATGGTGGTGAACCCGAACGCCTCAGGCCCTGGGCGATAGCGCCGCGCACCGAGTGCCTGTTCCACCCCGACCTGGGCCGTCCGTGCCGCGAAATTGCTCTAGAGTCCCGGGCGACAGCGGCCATTGTGGACGTAGGGGACACTCGTGAGCTTGGCAGCCAATATCTTGATCGGGCTCGTCGCCCTGATCCACCTCTACTTCCTCGTGATCGAGATGTTCCTGTGGCGCACCGCGCTCGGCCGCAAGATCTTCGGCACAGAGCAGAGTTTCGCCGACCAGGCCGCCGCCCTGGCGGCGAATCAGGGCCTCTACAACGGCATTCTCGCCGCAGGGCTGATCTGGAGCCTGTTCGCCAAGGACCCGGTCGGCCATCAGGTCGCGATCTACCTGCTGATCTCGGTAATCGTGGCCGGGCTGTACGGCGGCTTCACGGTCACCAGGCGAATCCTGCTGTTCCAGGCGCTGCCGGCCGCGATCGGGCTGGTACTGGTGCTGGCGGCCGGATAGCGGTCAGACCGGCTCCAGGGGCCGGTACGGCCGCGGGCCCAGCTCGACCAGGATCGGGTCGCCGGGTCGCACGTCACCGTCGACGAGCACGACACCCATCACGCCGGCCTTACGGACGATGTTGCCCTGCTCGTCGCGATCCACGACCGCGGCGAGCAACCCGGGGTACAGCCCGTTGAGCTGAAGGCAGGGATTGCGCAGCCCCGTCACCTCGATCACCGCGTCAGCTCCCAGGTGGAGCCGGGTGCCGGTGGGCAGCGCCAACACGTCGAGGCCGCGGGTGGTGATGTTCTCCCCCATCTGCCCGGGTAGCAGAGCGAAGCCGCGAGCGCTCAACTGGTCGTGCAATTCGGCGTGGATCAGGTGCACCTGACGCAGATTGGGTTGGCTGGGATCGCGGGCCACCCGCGAGAGATGCTGCACCGTCACACCCAGGTGCGCGTCCCCCTCGACGCCGAGATCGGCCAGCAGCCGGATGCTGTCCTGCGGTGGCTTGCTGATCGCGTGCGCCGCGCCCCGGCTCACCGCCGAGACAACCGGATTCATCAGCCGAACTCCTCCTCCGGGCGGCCCCCGTCGGGCCGATCTGTGACACCATGCCGCAACCGTGGGTACGTAGGCCCACGCCCGTGTTCGGAGTCTCTCGAGGAGTTCACCGTGCAGTCCAGTGCAGCCGTCGACTTCGGGCGCGGCGTGTCCGACGCCTGGTCCACAGTCGCAGTCTTCGTCCCCAAACTGATCGTGTTCCTCGTCATCCTGATCATCGGCTTCGTCATTGCCAAGGCCTTGCAGAAGACCGCGGAGCGAATCCTCTGGCGGCTCAGCTTCGACCGGGCGGTCGAGCGCGGCGGGCTCAAGCGGGTGCTGGCCAAGAGCAAGGTCGATCCTAGCGAGCTGGTGGCAAAGCTCGTCTACTACGCGGTCATCCTCCTCACGCTGCAACTCGCCTTCGGCGTCTGGGGGCCCAACGACGTCAGCCGGCTGCTGGACAAGATCGTCTCGTTCCTGCCCAAGGTGGCGCTCGCCGTCATCATCGTGGTGATCACGGCGGCCGTGGCGCGGACGGTCCGCGATGTGGTCACCGCTGTTCTCGGCGACCTGTCCTACGGCGGCCTGCTGGGCAACGTCGCCTCCGGCATCGTGCTGTTCCTCGGCATCATCGCGGCGATGGACCAGGTCAACGTCGCCACCACGGTGACCCGGCCGGTGCTCATCGCCGTCCTGGCCACGATCGGCGGCATCCTCGTCGTCGGCGTCGGCGGCGGTCTGATCCGTCCGCTGACCCACCGGTGGGAGGGCTGGCTCGGCACGCTCGAACGCGCGGCGGGGACCGTCCGCCACGAGGTGGCGATCCGCCGGTCCGCAGCCGCGTCCAGCGACGACGAGACACCCTGGCGGGCATCTCCCCCGCCGCCCGCGACACCGCTCGCGCCCCAGGAGCAGCAGGAGCCCCAGCCCCAGCCTCCCCCGGCCCAGCCACCGGAGCGGCTGCAGCAGCCGGCGGCACGGCCCGGCACCACCCCCGCCGCGCCACCGCCACCGGGCGTCGACCTCACCGATCCGCGGCGGCGGCGGCGGACGTCCCGCGGCCCGGCGCCGGACCGGAGCTGAGCTACGGTCCGGTCGTGACCAGCGTGGCGGGCTATTCCGGGACCCCCCTGCCGCGCAAGCTCGGGATCAAGGCCGAGTCGCGCCTGCGGCTCGACGGCGCTCCGGAGGGCTTCGAGGTGCCGGGACTGCCACCGGGGGTGACGGTCCACACCCGGCGGGGCAGCCAGCCGTACGACGTGGTGCTGTCGTTCTGCCCGGACCGCCGGCGCCTGCAGCGCCGATTCGTGCCCTTGGCAGGGCACCTGACCATGGGGGGCGCACTGTGGGTGTGCTGGCCGAAGCGGGCCAGTAGCGTCCCGACCGACCTCAACGACAATGTCGTGCGGGACTTCGGCCTGGCCGCGGGGCTGGTCGACGTCAAGGTGTGTGCCGTCGACGAGGTGTGGTCGGGTGTGAAGTTCGTCGTACGACTGAGGGATCGGTGAGGAGTCTGGCCGATATCGAGACAGACATCGTGATCGTGGGTGCGGGCCACAACGGGCTGGTCGCGGCCACCCTGTTGGCCCGGGCAGGGCTCGCCGTCGAGGTGCTCGAGGCGGCCGACGTGGTCGGCGGCGCGTGCCGCACCGAGCGGCCCTTCGTCAAGGCGCCCGAGCTGGCGGCATCCACCGGCGCCTACCTGCTCGGCCTCATGCCGCCGGAGTTGATCGCCACGCTGGGCATCGACCTCCCCCTGGTGCGCCGCGACCCGCACTACTTCCTGCCCACCCTCGACGGGCGGCACCTGCTCCTCGGCGGTGACCGCGACCGGTCCCGCGCGCTGTTCGCGGAGTTCTTCAGCGAGGCCGACGCCCGGGCCGACGAGGCACTGGCGGCAGAGGTCGGCGCGCTGCGCGACGATCTCGCCCCCGCCTGGCTGACCGAGCCGTTGCCGGTCGAGGACACGGCCGAGCGCTACATCCGGCCGGCGTTGCGCCAGGTGTTCGTCGATCTGGTACGCGGCTCGGCGATGGACTACCTCGCCCGGTTCGGCTTCGCCTCGGAGATGGTGCTGGCGATGTACGCGGTCACCGACGGGATGCCGGGGCTGACCGGGTCGCCCTGGTCACCGGGCTCGGGGCACAACTTCCTGGTGCACAACATGTGCCGGCTGCCGGGCTCCGGCGGCACCTGGATGGCGGTACGCGGCGGGATGGGCGCGGTCACGCAGACCTTGGCGGCAGCAGCCGCGGCATCCGGCGCCACGATCCGGACGGCCTGCCCGGTCGCGTCGATCACGTTGTCCGGCGCTGCAGCCGCCGGTGTGGTGACGGACACCGGTGAGGAGATCGCGGCGCCGGTGGTGCTGTGCTGCACCGACGCCTTCCGCATCCCGGGGCTGCTCCGCGGGCACGCACCTGCGGCGTTGGTCGACCGGGTCGCGGAGTGGGCCGAGCGTTCCCCCGGCCAGACGATGAAAATCAACCTCGCGCTGTCGGGGCTGCCCCGCTTCGCGGCCCTGCCCGACCGGCGCGGCCAGCACGGCACGACGGTGCACCTGCTGCCGCCGGCGGCTGCTGACGGCAGCGTGCTGACGGCCCTGCGGGTCGCCTTCGACGCCGCCGCGGCCGGGAGTCTCGCCGCCGTGCCCCCGCTGGAATGGTACCTGCACTCCACCCTCGACCCGTCGATGCGGGACGCGGCGGGCAACCACTCGAGTGCGCTGTTCGTACAAGGTGTGCCGCACGAGCCGGCCGGCTCGTCGTGGGCGGGAGAGAAGCCCGGCTACGTCGAGCGGTTGCTGGACATCGTCGAGTCCTACGCCCCCGGTGTCCGGGACAGCCTCGTCGACGTCGACGCGCTGACACCGCCGGAGATCCGCGAGCACTTCGGGATCACCAGCTCCAACATCCACCATGTCGACAACGCCATCTCCTTCACCGACCGGATGCCTTATGCCGTCGGCGTCGACGGGGTCTACGCCGGGGCGGCCGGGTGCTTCCCCGCCGGCTCGGTAATCGGCTGCGCCGGCCACAACGCGGCCCGGCGCATCCTCGCCGACCTCTCGGTGCGTCGGACGGCCTGACCGCCTTCGCCTCGGTCCGACCCGCCAAAGCAGCGCTTTCCGGGAAGACGTCACTTTCAGCGCCGCCAAAGCAGCGCTTTCCGGGAAGACGTTGAAATGGAGGGCCGACGAAGCGGGCGCTTCGCACGAAACCTCGACATCACGACTCCGAGGTGCGCACATGGGGGACCTACGCTTCGCTCATGCCTGAGCGCCGCATCATCGTCGTGGTC
The DNA here is from genome assembly GCA_003244095.1 of Pseudonocardiales bacterium. Taxonomy (GTDB): domain Bacteria; phylum Actinomycetota; class Actinomycetes; order Mycobacteriales; family QHCA01; genus QHCA01. Next base: position 8,905 of record QHCA01000349.1, read on the forward strand.
GAAGACGACGAGACGATCGCCCATGCCGTGCAGAGCCGGCTGACCGCGGAGGGTTTCGATGTACACCTCGCCGCTGACGGGCCGCGCGGCGTGCAGCTCTGCGTCGAGGTCCGCCCCGACGTCGTCGTCCTGGACCGGCTGCTGCCCGGCATGGACGGCCTCGAGGTGTGCCGCCGGGTGCAGGCCGCCCGGCCGGTCCCGGTCCTCATGCTGACAGCGCTGGCCGAGGAGACCGACGTGCTGGTCGGGCTCGGCGTCGGCGCCGACGACTACATGACCAAGCCGTTCAGCCCGCGCGAGCTGGTGGCCCGGATCCATGCACTGATTCGGCGGGTCGAGCGGGGACAGTCCAGCGGCACCGAGACGCTGCGGATCGGCGACATCGAGGTCGACACGGTCGAGCGACGGGTACGCCTGCACGGCGACGCGGTCCACCTGACCCCGACCGAGTACGAACTGCTGCTGCGGCTGGCCGAGCGGCCCGGGCAGGTACTCGACCGCGACCGGCTGCTCAACGACGTGTGGGGATGGTCCGACGGTGCCTCCACGACCCGCACCGTGGACAGCCACGTCCGCGCGCTGCGCCGCAAGCTCGGCGACGGCGTCATCCGCACCGTGCACGGGGTCGGGTACGCGTTGGACAAGCCGTGAGGCCGCTCGACCCGCTGCGTTCCATCAAGGTCAAGCTCGGGGTGGTGATCGTCACCGCTGTCGTCACGGCCTTCGTGGTCAACGAGATCGGCTTCCGGCTCGACTACACATTCAAGGTCCGGGTCGTGGTGGCGATCGCGCTGAGCCTGGTGATGGTGCAGCTGATGGCCAGCGGGATGACCTCGCCGTTGCGCGAGATGGCGGCGGCGGCCCGGGCGATGGCCCGCGGCGACTACACCCGGCGGGTCAGGGCCACCTCGCGCGACGAGGTCGGTGAACTGGCCCGGGCCTTCAACCGGATGGCCACCGAGTTGGCCGCGGTCGACCGGCAGCGCCGCGACCTCGTCGCCAACGCCAGCCATGAGCTGCGCACGCCGATCACCGCCCTGCAGGCACTGCTCGAAAATCTCGTCGACGGCGTGGAGCAACCCAACCCGCACACGCTGCGCGTGGCGCTGGCCCAGACCGAACGGCTGGGCCAGCTGGTCGGCCAGCTGCTCGACCTGTCGCTCCTGGAGTCCGGCGGGGCGCGGGTCGAGCCGCAGCCGGTCGCCCTGCGTGGGTTCGTCGAGCAGGCCCTGCACGAGGTCGAGCTGGCCGGCCGCGACGTCCGCCTCACCGCCGACGTCCAGCCGGTCGACCTGGCCGTCACCGCCGACCCGGCGCGACTGCACCAGGTGCTGGCCAACCTGCTCGACAACGCCTCCCGCCACAGCCCGCCCGGCGGTGTCGTGGCGGTCCAGGCCCGACCGCACGCCGACGGGGTGCGACTGTCCGTCAGCGACGACGGGCCGGGGATCCCCGCGGCCGAGCGGGACCGGGTGTTCGAGCGGTTCTCCCGGCTCGACGGTGGCCGGGCTGTTCGCGAGGGAGGTGCCGGCCTGGGCCTGGCCATCGCCCGTGAGGTGGTCGAACTGCACGGAGGCGCCCTGCGCGCCGAGGACAACACGCCGTCCGGCTGTCGGATGGTCGTGGATCTGCCGGTGAGGAGCCGATGAGCGAGACCCCGGGACAGCCGCCCGCCCAACCGGCCGGCCAGGTGCCCTACCCGCCGCCCGCGCACCCCTACCCGTATCCGTATCCGGGGCAGGTCGCCCAGTTGCCGGGCCGGCCGCCGGTCTACTGGGTGCCCCCTCCGCCACGCCCGCCCCGGGCACCGGAGCCGGCATTGCCGCGCCGGCTACCCGTCGCGGTGCTGGCGGCCGGTGCGATCGCGGCGATCGCAATGCCCCGGCACTGGCCCGCCGTTGGTCTGCTGGTCGGGGCACTGGCGGTCACCGGCGCGGTGCTGGTGGCCGGGCGCAAGCGCCTGACGGCGTGGTCGATGTGCTTCGGCGCGCTCGCGCTCATCCTGGTCGCGCTGACGGCGATCCGGGCCGCGCCGTGGGTGGCGACGGTCGACATCGTGGCGGCGCTGGCCCTCGGGACGCTGGCCGTCAGCGGTACGGCCGGCTGGCTGGGGCTGCTGCAGGGCCTGTTCTCCCCGCTCGGCGCCCTGGGCAGGGCGGTGCCGTGGTTGGCCAGGTCGACCCTGCGCCGCCCTGCCGGCTCCGGCTCCGGCTCCGGCGACGAGACTCCCGACGGGGCCGCCGGCATCCCCCGCGGCCCGCGCATTAACGCGCCAATGCTCCGTGGCATCTCTATCGCCGCCGTCCTGCTCATCGTGTTCGGGCTGTTGTTCATGTCGGCGGATGCAGCGTTCGCCGCGCTCGCCGGTCACGCGCTCCCCCGGTTGGACGGGCTGCTCTGGGGCCGGCTGCTTGTCGGGCTACTGGCCGCGGCGTTCGCCGGCCCCGCTGCCCTGGTCGCGCTGCGACCCGTAATCTCACCCACACCCGGAGTGCCGCGCGAACGCCCACTGGTCGAGTGGGCGCTGCCGCTGGCGGCACTGGACCTGCTATTCGCGGCCTTCGTCGCGGTGCAGCTGACCGTGCTGTTCGGCGGCAACGCACACGTGCTGCGCACCAGCGGCCTGACCTACGCGCAATATGCCCGGCAGGGCTTCTGGCAGCTGCTCGTCGTCGCGGCCTTGACCCTCGGAGTCGTCGCGATCGCGATCCGGCTGGTGCCGCGCGGGGGCCCGGCCGACCGGTTGCTGCTGCGCGTCCTGCTCGGCGTCTTGTGCGGCCTGACCCTGGTCGTGCTGGCCTCGGCGGTACGGCGCCTGAACGTCTACGAGCAGGCGTACGGACTGACCCGCCTACGGGTGAGCGTGACCGCGACGCTGCTCTGGCTGGCGGCCGTCTTCGTGCTGGTGCTGGTGGCCGGAGCCTTCCGGCACAGCGCCTGGCTGCCCCGCGCGAGCGTCGCCGTCACCGGTCTCGCGCTCGTGGTGTTCGCCCTGTCCAACCCCGACGCGCGGATCGCCCAGGCCGGCATCGACCGGGCTGCCCACGGCAAGCCGGTCGACACCGGATACCTCTCGGGCCTGTCCGCCGACGCGATCCCGACGCTGGCCGGGCTGGCCGACTCCCGCCTGCGCGCCTGTGCGCTGCCCCGCCCGGACCGTCGCCATCACGCCGACAGTTGGGCCGACTGGAACCTCGCCCGGTCCCGGGCACGGCACGTCATGGCGGGGCAGCCGGCAAGACCGGCAGGTGACTGCTTCGCTGGCAACGAAGGCAGTCGTGACTGACCTTGGCTAGACGTCTCGGCGCTTGAGCAGGTACCCCCCGGCGATCAACAGTGCCGCGGTCCACAGGCAGAACACGCCGTAGCCCTGCCATGGGCTGAGCAGATCCTGGGCGCCCTGGTGTCCCTGCGCGATCAGGTGACCCGCCTCGGACGGCAGGTAGGCATGCACATGATCGCCGACGGTGCCCGGCAGCAAATTCGCCAGCGGGGACAGGACGAGGACAAACCCGATGACCCCGGTGATCGCGCCGGCGGTATGCCGCACGAGCGCCGCGATCGACAGGGAGAAGAGACCCAGCATCGACAGGTAGAGCCCGGAGCCGATGACGGCCCGCAGGACACCTGGGTCACCGAGGGCCACGGGAACCTTGCTGTGCAAGATCGCCGCCCCCAGGAAGAACGCGGGGAAGGCCACCAACTCCCCGACTATGAACACCAGCAGCCCGAAGACCACGCACTTCGCGACAAGCATCGGGATCCGCCCGGGCACCGCGAGCAGGCTGGAGCGGATCATGCCTGTGGAATACTCGCTGGCCATCACCATCACACCCAGCACGCAGATCGTGAGCTGACTGAAGGTGAGTCCGGACCCGAGGATCACGCCGGCCGGATCGTCCATGATCTGCCGTTGCTGCGCCGGGTCGCTCTTGCTCCACTGCGAGACCGTCAACCAGAGGAACAGGGCAGTGAAGCCGAACGTCAGCACGATGAGCAACAGCAGCGACCACACGGTCGAACGCACGGACCGCAGCTTCGTCCACTCGGCGACCAGCAGTCGACCGAATCCGGCCGATCCGCTGCTGTCGGCAGTCGGCTGCTTGTCAACAGGGGTTGTTGTGGTCGTCATCGCGGCCCTGCCTGGCTGGGGGCTGGTGCCGGTGTCGTGGATGCCGCAACGGCCGTCTGGCCGCTGTATTGGACGCTGTCTCGGGTCAACTCCATGAACGCTTCCTCCAAGGAGGCGAGTTGCGGCGTCAGCTCGTGCAGGACAAGGCCCTCTCGCGCGGCGAGTTCCCCGATGCGCGGTGCTTCGAGATCGCTGACCACCAATGCGCCGTCGTCGCCGACCTTCACGAGACCGCCGCCGGCGCTGATGACCTGTTGGAGCCGGGCCTGGTCCGGCCCATTCACCCGGACCGACTTCTCAGAACTGCGGGCGATGAACTCGTCGGTGGGACAGTCCGCGATCAGCTTCCCGCGACCGATCACGACGAGGTGCTCCGCTGTGACGGCCATCTCGTTCATCAGATGGCTTGATACGAAGACGGTGCGGCCTTCGGAGGCCAGGTGTTTCATCAGGCCGCGAATCCAGCGGATGCCTTCTGGATCGAGGCCGTTGACAGGCTCGTCGAGCACCAGCACCTGGGGATCGCCGAGCAGCGCCGCAGCGAGGCCGAGCCGCTGACCCATCCCGAGCGAGAAGTTGCCGGCCCGCTTGTGGGCGACCTCGCGGAGACCGATCAGCTCGATCACCTCATCCACCCGCTTGCGCGGCAGGTTCTGGGTCTGCGCGAGTACGAGCAGGTGGTTGTACGCCGACCGGCCCGAATGCACCGCCTTGGCCTCAAGAAGCGCGCCGACCACCGTGAGCGGCCGGGACAGATCCCGGTAGGCGCGACCACCGATGGTGCATGACCGCTGCTCGGCCGGTCCAGGCCGAGAATCAGGCGCATCGTGGTCGACTTGCCGGCACCATTGGGACCCAAGAACCCGGTGACCTTGCCCGGCTCGACGGCGAAGGACAGGTGATCAACGGCCAGCGTGTCGCCGTAGCGCTTGCTTAGATCCTGGACTTCGATCACCCGATCTGTCCTCCTAGAGATGCCACGTCTGCCGGTAGCGAGCGTATCTGCACCAGTCGCCGCGAGCCCCGCTGGCCCTGCCCGCTCGATGTGGCGTGAGTCGCAGGCGACGGGATCGCTGACGCCGTAAACTCGGGTCGACAGCCAACGGCCCGCACCGCGGAAGAGGCGAACCCCACCCGTGTCCACGCAGCACGCCCAGCCAGCCGATTTCGGAGCAAATCAGTGGCTGGTGGAGGAGATGTACCAGGCCTACCAGCAGGACCCGTCGACGGTCGACCCCGCCTGGCACGACTTCTTCGTCGACTACCGGCCCGAGCCCCCCGGTGGGCCCAACGGTAGGACGGCCGCAGCCGCCGTACCGGCCACGGCACCCGTATCGACTGCGGAACCGGCACCCGCGAAGAAGCCGCAAGCGGACATCGCCGAGGAGGCCGGGCGCACACCGCTGCGGGGGGCGGCCGCGCGGGTGGTCTCCAACATGGAGCACTCGCTGACCGTGCCGACCGCGACCAGCGTCCGGGCGGTGCCCGCCAAGCTCCTGGCCGACAACCGGATCGTGCTCAACAACCACCTGGCCCGCGCCAGGGGCGGCAAGGTGTCCTTCACCCATCTCATCGGCTGGGCCGTGGTCAGGGCGCTCGCCGACTTCCCGGAGATGAACAACTACTACGCCGAGGTCGACGGCAAGCCCACCCTGGTGAGCCCCGAGCACGTCAACCTGGGCCTGGCAATCGACCTCAAGAATGCCAACGGGTCGCGTTCCCTCGTCGTCGCCTCACTCAAGGGCGCCGAGGCGATGGACTTCGCGCAGTACTGGACGGCCTACGAAGACCTCATCCGGCGGGCCCGCACCGGCAAGCTGACCGCCGACGACTTCGCCGGAACCACGGTCAGCCTGACCAACCCGGGCACGATCGGCACAGTGCACTCCGTGCCCCGCCTGCTCGCCGGGCAGGGCGCCATCATCGGCGTCGGCGCGATGGAGTATCCGGCGGAGTTCGCCGGCCTGTCCGAGGAGGCGCTGGCCAACAACGCGCTCAGCAAGACCATCACGCTGACCTCGACGTACGACCACCGGATCATCCAGGGCGCCCAGTCCGGCGACTTCCTGCGCCGCATGCATGCCCTGCTGCTGGGCGAGGACGCCTTCTACGACGACATCTTCCGCGCGCTGCGCGTGCCGTACGAACCGGTCCGCTGGACCCGCGACGTCACCGTGACACACGAGGGACAGATCGACAAGCAGGCCCGGGTCATCGAGTTGATCCACTCCTACCGGGTCCGCGGGCACCTGATGGCCGACACCGACCCGCTGGAGTTCAAGGTCCGCAGCCACCCCGATCTCGACATCATCCAGCACGAACTGACCCTGTGGGACCTCGACCGGGAGTTCCCGGTCGGTGGCTTCGCCGGGGAGAGGGTCATGAAGCTGCGCGACGTCCTGGGCGTGCTGCGCGACTCCTACTGCCGGACGGTGGGCATCGAGTACATGCACATCCAGGCCCCCGACCAGCGGGCCTGGCTGCAGGGCCGGGTGGAGACCAAGCACGCCAAGCCCGACCGCGAGGAGCAGAAGCGCATCCTCGGCAAGCTCAACGAGGCCGAGGCCTTCGAGCACTTCCTGCAGACCAAGTACGTCGGGCAGAAGCGCTTCTCTCTGGAGGGCGGCGAGGCCTCCATCCCGCTGCTCGACGCGGTCATCGACTCGGCCGCCCGGGCGGGTCTCGACGAGGTCGTCATCGGCATGCCGCACCGCGGCCGGCTCAACGTGCTCGCCAACATCGTGGGCAAGAGCTACGAGCAGATCTTCCGGGAGTTCGAGGGCAACGTCGACCCGAGTACGGTGCAGGGCTCCGGCGATGTGAAGTACCACCTCGGAGCGCATGGCCACTACCGCACGCCCGAGGGCGACGCCGAGGTCGCCGTCTCCCTGACGTCCAATCCCAGCCACCTGGAGGCCGTCGACCCGGTGCTGGAGGGGATCGTGCGGGCCAAGCAGGACCTCATCGACAAGGGCGAGGCGGGCTTCACCGTCCTGCCGGTGCTGATGCACGGCGACGCCGCCTTCGCCGGCCAGGGGGTGGTCGCCGAGACGCTCAACCTGTCCCAGCTGCGCGGCTACCGCACCGGAGGGACGGTGCACGTCGTGGTCAACAACCAGGTCGGCTTCACCACGGCACCCGAAGCCTCGCGCTCCAGCGTCTACTGCACCGACGTGGCCCGGATGGTGCAGGCCCCGATCTTCCACGTCAACGGTGACGACCCGGCGGCGGTCGTACGCGTCGCGCGGCTGGCCTTCGACTTCCGCCAGGAGTTCAAGAAGGACGTCGTCATCGACATGATCTGCTACCGCAGGCGCGGCCACAACGAGGGCGACGACCCCTCGATGACCCAGCCGTTGATGTACGACCACATCGACCAGAAGCGCTCGGTGCGCAAGCTCTACACAGAGGCGCTGGTCGGCCGCGGTGACATCACGCTGGAGGACGCCGAGGCGGCCCTGCGCCACTACCAGGAGCAGCTGGAGAAGGGTTTCCTGGAGACCCGCGACCAGACGAGCGAGCCGGTGAAGCCTGCGGTCGAGCCCCCGCTCCCGCCCGGCGCCTACGTCGATTCCGACGTCGACACCTCCGTCAGTGTCGACGTGATCAAGCGCATAGCCGACTCCCAGGTGACCTGGCCCGAGGGCTTCACGGTGCACAGGAAGCTCAAGCCACAGCTGGAGCGGCGCGCGGCCATGGCCAGCCAGGGCAACATCGACTGGCCGATGGGCGAGCTGCTCGCCTTCGGCTCGGTGATGCTCGAAGGGCACGCGGTGCGACTGAGTGGGCAGGACTCCCGCCGTGGCACGTTCGTCCAGCGGCACGCGGTGCTCGTCGACCGGATCACCGGGCAGGAGCACACCCCGCTGGCCTACCTCGACCCGCAGCAGGGCAGGTTCTGGATCTACGACTCGCTACTGAGCGAGTTCGCGGTCATGGGTTTCGAGTACGGCTATTCCGTGGTCAACACCGACGCCCTCGTGCTGTGGGAGGCACAGTTCGGCGACTTCGCCGGCGGCGGGCAGACCATCGTCGACGAGTTCGTCTCCTCGGGTGAGGCCAAGTGGGGGCAGCGCAGCGGCGTCGTCCTGCTCCTGCCGCACGGTCACGAGGGTCAGGGCCCGGACCACTCCAGCGCCCGCATCGAGCGATTCCTGCAGTTGTGCGCCGAGGACAACATGACGGTCGCAAACTGCACGACCCCGGCCAACTACTTCCACCTCCTCCGCCGGCAGGCGCTGTGCGGCGAGCCGCGCCGGCCGCTGGTCGTGTTCACCCCCAAGTCACTGCTCCGGCACAAGGCGGCGGTCTCCGCGGTCGAGGACTTCACCGACGGCCGGTTCGCCCCGGTGCTTGCCGACCCCCGGCGCGACGCTGCGGACCACGACCCGGCGGCGGTACGCCGGGTCCTGCTGTGCTCGGGCAAGGTCTACTACGACCTCGCGCAGGCGCGGGACAAGCGCGCGGCCCAGGACGTGGCAATCGTCCGGGTCGAGCAGCTCTACCCGCTGCCGGGCCGCGAGGTCGCCGAGCATTTGGCGGCCTATCCCAACGCCGCCGACTCCGTCTGGGTCCAGGAGGAGCCGGCCAACGAGGGCGCCTGGCAGTTCGTCGCCCTCAACCTGCCCGAACACCTGCCGGCCGGGGTGACACTGCGTCGGGTCTCCCGTTCCGCTTCGGCCAGCCCCGCCGCCGGAGCGCACCGGGTGCACGAGGCCGAGCAGGCCGCATTGATCGATGCGGCGTTCGCCGACTGATGTATGTCACCGACTATGTACTTCACTGACAAAGGTATCGAGGAGTTGCTCGAACGCCGGGGCGACGAGAGCGTGAGCCTGGCCTGGCTGGCCGAACGCCTGCGGGACTTCGTCGACCTCAACCCCGACTTCGAGGTGCCGGTCGAGCGACTGGCCAGCTGGCTGGCCCGCGCCGACGACGACGACTGAGTCCCCTACCGACTTCTCATACCGACTTCTCATACCGACAACTTCCGGGAAGTCGCTGCTTTGGCGGCCGTCAAAGCAGCGACTTCCCGGAAGACGCGTTGTGATGGGTCAGGGGGTCAGGACGATCTTGCCGAAGGCCTCGCCGCCGGCCAGCCGATCGAAGGCGCTCCGTGCGTCGGCCAGGGCGTACTCGCTGTCGATCAGGGGTCGCAGACCCTCATCGACGCACAGGGCGAGCAGCGCCTTCAGCTCGGTCAGGGTGCCCATCGTCGAGCCGACGATGCTGGTCTGCAGGAAGAAGACGCGGCGGAGGTCCACCATGGCCACGTGACCGCTGGTGGCCCCCGAGACCACCAGCCGACCGCCGGGCCGCAGGCACTTCAGGGAATGGTCGAACGTCGCCGCGCCGACCGTCTCGATCACGATGTCGACCCGCTCGGGGAGCCGGCCGCCGGTCTCGAAGACCTGCGCTCCGAGCTGTGCCGCGCGCTCACGCCTTCCCTGGTCGCGGCTGGTGGCGTAGACGGTGGCACCCAGGGCCTTGCCGAGCACGATCGCGGCCGTCGAGACCCCGCCTCCGGCGCCCTGCACGAGCACGCGATCACCCGGGCGCAGGCCGCCCCGGGTGACCAGCATCCGGTAGGCGGTCAGCCACGCTGTCGGCAGGCACGCCGCCTCGGCGAAGGAGAGCTCAGCAGGCTTGGCGACCAGGTTGCCGCGCGGCACCGCCACACGTTCGGCCAGCGTTCCGGGGTGCAGCTCGGACAGCAGCGTCCGCTTGGCATCGAGGGTTTCGTCACCGCCACCGGCCGAGGCATCGCCGATGACCGCGTAGACCACCACGTCGCGACCCTGCTCGTCGACGCCGGCGGCATCGGCGCCGAGCACCATGGGCAGCCGGTCAGCGGACAGGCCCACGCCGCGCAGCGACCACAGGTCGTGATGGTTCAGCGCCGCCGCCCGCACGGACACCGTGGTCCAGCCGTTGGGCAGGTCGGGCTCGGCAACCTCGCCGACCTCCAGACCGGCCAGCGGGTCGTCAGGATCGATCCGGGCGGCGTACGCGGCAAGCATCCGTCGACCCTATCCGTCATCTCGCTCCCCGCCCTTGCAGAGACGGGGCCGCGCTCGATGCTCACTCGCCCAGCGACGTCAGGCGCGCGCGACACCTTCGGCGCGGGCCGCCGCCGACACGGCGGCGGCCACCGCGGGTGCGACCCGCTCGTCGAACGGGCTCGGGATGATCAGGTCCTCCCGCAACTCCTCAGCGATCACGTCGGCCAGGGCGGCGGCGGCGGCCAGCTTCATGCCCTCGGT